>JBCCOI010000088.1:0-17043 GCA_039025515.1 Planctomycetota bacterium | reverse complement strand
GGTAGCCGACGAAAAGGCCCAGCCAGTTGGTATTCGAACGCGATGTTCTCTGGCGTCACAACTCCAATGGTCGTGTCCAGCGGTTGAAGGTCAGCCATGCACCCAGTCTTTCATTTACGACGGAACGACCCTCTCTAGATCGGAGTCCTATCCACAAGTCGGCATTATACGTCGAACGGACCGACCCGTTTCACACGGCACAAGCCCGACGCGACAACGGACTCGTTACACTTGGAAGAGATTTTTGCACGATGGGTCGCCCGCAAACGGCAAACAGAGACTTACTGTCTGCCCTTAGATAGCGAACGGTCCCAACGGCTCCTCGATCGGCCCGGCAAAGAAAACTTCCGTGGATCAGCAGCACGATGAACGAATGAAAGAAACGGCCGACCCACCCAAGACCCTCTCACGATTGTTACTGTCGATCGGTCCGGGCCTGATCGTTGCAGGTTCCATCGTGGGAAGCGGCGAGTTGATCGCTACCACCAAAACGGGCGCCGAAGCCGGATTCAGTCTGTTGTGGCTGATCGTGCTCGGCTGCGTGATCAAGGTCTTTGCTCAAATCGAGTTCGGTCGCTACGCCATCATCAGCGGTAAAACCACGCTTCGTGCGTTGGATGAAGTACCCGGTCCCCGATTTCGAGGTCGCGGGAATTGGCTGGTTTGGTACTGGCTGGTGATGTGGTTGGCGAGCATCTCGCAACTCGGCGGCATCGTCGGCGGCGTCGGGCAAGCGCTCTCAATCACGGCTCCCTTATCGACTCAAGGGTCACAGTACAACGAGATCGCCGACGCGGAACAACTACGCAGGTTTCAATCGTTCAGTGGAAATGCCGAGGGTGTTGAAGCTGAGTCTACGGTCGTGGCTGATACGGATGACGACGCTTGGTCGACCTATGACCAGACCTATGAACGGACCGATGACGACGCCCGTGCGATCCCTCCCGATACCGCGATCTGGGCCATCATCATCTCCATCGCGACAAGCGTGATCTTGGTGCTGGGCCGCTACAACTTGATACAGTCGTTCTCGACCGCGCTGGTCGCTTCATTCACCTTATTGGTCGTCATCAACGTGATCTGGCTGCAGAATGTTGAAGACTTCTCATTCAGCGCAAGCGAGGTACTTTCAGGTTTCCGTCTTTCATTGCCCACGGGACAGGATGGCGGTCGTCCGGTCGCAACCGCATTGGCGACCTTTGGCATCATCGGCGTCGGGGCGGCGGAACTGGTGACCTATCCCTATTGGTGTCTCGAGAAAGGATACGGGTCGCACGTCGGCAAGAACGATGGTTCCGCAGAGTGGAAGAAACGTGCGTCCGGATGGATGCGCGTCATGCACTTTGATGCTTGGGGTTCGATGGTGATCTACACCTTCGCCACCATCGCGTTTTATCTCATGGGAGCCTCGGTCCTTCACCGTATCGGGCTCAATCCCGAAAAGAGCGAGATGGTCCGTACGCTGGCAGTCATGTTTCGCCCCGTGTTCTCAGATTGGGCAGCGGGTGTTTTTCTGTTTGGCGCGATCGCAGTGCTTTACTCAACATTTTTCGTCGCGAATGCTTCGCACGCGAGAATGTTCTCGGACGTGTTACGGGTCATCGGCATGATTGGCTCCGACGAGCAAACACGCGAGCGCTGGGTAACACGACTGAGCGGGCTGTTTCCGATTCTTTGCGTCGTCATTTATCTTGCCTTTCCGTCGCCGGCAAAGCTCGTTTTGATCAGCGGAATCACCCAAGGCATTATGTTGCCGATGCTCGGCGGGGCGGCGTTGTATTTCCGCTACGCCAAGTCTACGGAAGGTATGGAGCCAGGCCCTATCTGGGACATCTTCCTTTGGATCTCCGCGTTCGCAATGTTGGTCACCGGCACATGGACGGTGCTCGAGTGCATCTGACCCGTCCACGATTTCAGATGCGCCAGCCCAAAACTCTTCAGGCTGGCGTAAAAATTCGGCCAAATTAGTTCTTTGGAATCGGCACCGTCATCGGAGCTGATTGATTATTTTCATCGCGTTCCGCAGCCTGCGCCGCGAGAGCCTCTGCCGATGAGTCCTGTACGGCATTCTCACTGGGGGAACAGCCAATTGCCGACAGAGACAACGTTGCTAACGCTAGATAGAGAAACTTCTTCATGATAGTGGAGTGAGTGAAGTGAGGGAACAAAAAAGAGCCCAGCAGCCGAAGCTGCCGGGCTTATCATCTAAAAAGGTGCTACTAGCAATTAGAAGTCTTCGTCGATGACTTCCTTGGATGCACGAGTAGAAAGCGCACCGAACAAGCCGTAAGGACTCTGCGAACCGGGTGCCTGTGGACCAACACGTGGAGTGTCGCTGAATGGCAGAAAACCAACCGGAGTTGCAGTCTTGTCGCCAGCATCGATCGAATCCGTCACAAATCGTACGGCTCCATCGCCCATCAGGATGTGGCATCCACCTTGGTGGAAGCTACTCGGTGGAACAATCCCGTCATCGAACCAGTTCCAAGAGATACAGACCTGGGAGTTTGGCGGGAGCATAAAGTTGACAACGGTGTCGGCGAAATAGCGACTGGCCCAACTGTGTCCACGGCCGATCGTCGAGTTGTAAATCCATCCGCCGTTGATAGCAGCATCTCCCCAAAACATGGGCCGCTCTGGATCCAAGAACTGCTCGCAGGAGTTAGCGTTCGTGTAGGTGTCACCACCACGTCCGTTGATGAACGCGAGAATGCTACCGCGCTTATCATCATCATCGTTCATGTTGATGATCTCACCCATCGCGATGGTATTTGACAGGCCATCCAACACGTCGCGGAATCGCATTTGCTCCATTGGAACAAACATCCCACGGGCGGAACCATTCATAACAGTTGCACGCTCGGCAGTAACACGACGCAGATCGCCGGAGGTCTCAGCTTCATACTTTCCCGTTCGGAAATAGTAGTGAATGCTATCTCCGTATGAGAATGCGTAATTCGTCTGTCCATAAGGCTGACCGCCACTCGACGAATCGCTGGGACAATCGAGCGTCGGCATCGTCGTGAGCCACGGATCGTAGTTGGCACCTCCCCAATAGGGTGTCGGGCCCATCGGGGGAAATTGGATTCCGTTGAAGATCGACGGATTGCTCACCGTCTCCCACATGGCCTGCTGCTCGAAGAACGGAAGCAATCCAACGAAGGCGCTCAGGTTACCCTGGCTCGATCGAGTGCTCGCCGAGAAAAAGTTCGGACTATTAGGAGCACCGGACACATCGTCAATTGTGTAAAAACCGGCCCCCATCAACGGAAGTGCTTTGTAAGTACTGTGGTAGTTGTGGATGGCAAGCCCGATCTGCTTGAAGTTATTGCTGCAGCTCATGCGGCGTGCAGCTTCGCGGGCGGCTTGTACCGCCGGCAGCAGCAATCCGACAAGAATGCCGATGATTGCGATGACCACGAGAAGCTCAACGAGCGTGAACGCCGCCCGCTTCCCGTTCCGTCTTTTGATGAAGTTTGTAGAATTCATATTGATTTAGTTACCTGGATCTCGTTCGTCTTCGGGCGTTTTCGAAGCCAGAGCCTTTTGGGCGTCTGCAACCTCGGAAGCTTCATCGCCAGTGACAACGCCACTCACCGATGAACCACAACCCACTAACTGGATAAATAGAGCTACTGCTAGCAGCGAGCCACAGAGCTTGAACAACTGGTTTTTCATAGAGATTGATCTTGCAAAGTAAAGAATGATTTCTCGTCCCGTATGCACTAGAACGTTTCTTCGATTACTTCACCGGAATCCCTTGTGCCAAGAGCGCCCCAAATCCCGTATGGGCTTTGGTTACCAAGACGTAACGGATTCGGCTTCTTTGCAGATCCACCTGAGGTGTAGCTAACACACCCTGATGTGGAGTCACCGGCATCGATGCTGTCGGTGATAAACACCACTGCGCCGTCGGCATACAGGACATGTGCACCACCTTGGTGACGCGAAGACGCAGGGAGAATCCCGTTGTGGTAAATAATGTTTCGCTCGCTGCAAGCTTCACGGTTCGGCGGCAGGATTGTGTTCATGGTCGTGAACATGTGAGTCGAATCAGCCCATGCACCACCACGTGAACGGCCGGCGCCAGCGAGTGGATTACCATCATAGAGCGGTGGCGCGGTTCCAGTATCTGTTCCGTCCGACCAGAAGAGCGGACGCTCCGGACTCACCCAAACCGAACAAGCATCGGCACGATCGCCGGGGTGAGTTGGTGCCAGACCACCTTCCTCAACAACAGCTGTTCGCTTGTCGCGATCGCCGAGATCTGTTGCAATCTCACCCATCAAGACCGTGTTGGACAGCCCATCATCGAACTCCTTGAAGGAAATCGCGTCGCGGTGAAGGAATGCTCCGCGCATTGAACCGCGGTTAACACGGTAATACGCCTGGGGATTACCAGTCATATTCCAGTTGATGGAGCCCGTACCCTGAATCCAGTGAAAACTATCTCCCGTGCAGACGGCGTAGTTTGTACGTCCCATCGTCGGCAGACCCGTTCCAGGATCGCTGGGGCAGCGAAGCGTAGGAATCTCGGTCATCCAGGGAATGTAGTCCAGGTCGGTGTGTCCAAAGGGAGTTGGCCCCATCGCTGGCCATGGAGGATCCTTAAGGCCACCACTAACCGTCAATACTGAGGGATTCGAAATTTGCTCCCAGAGAGCTCCCTGTTCGATGAACGGAGTGATACCGACCAAGGCACTCAGGTTTCGCTGCGATGAATAATCAGCGGGGTTTCGAGACCTCGTGTTTCCCGGCTGCAGGTCAGTGAACCCTGTCCCCTGCATCGGAAGAATTTTGTAAGTCGAATGGTAGTTGTGCATCCCGATTCCAAGCTGCCGAAAATTGTTACTGCAGCTCATTCGTCGAGCGGCTTCCCGTGCCGCCTGAACGGCGGGCAAGAGAAGGCCCACAAGGATGCCAATGATTGCGATGACGACCAAAAGCTCCACAAGTGTGAAGCCCTGCCGCCGCTTGGCATAGAGGGTAGAAGACATTCGTGATCCTTAAAAAAAGTGGAAATAAGCTCGCAGCACGGCTGCAAGCGACGCACAGCGTATCGGCGTTCTTGCGCGCACGCAAACTTTTTTTACTTTTCACGAACCGTTTTTGGACCTTGCTTGCTTTGAAGGAATGTAATGTGTAAATTTCACCCGTTAAGCCGCGATAGTCCAGCATCTAACTGGGGGGTTGGGTATCAATCCGCCCTTGTTTGTTCATTTGTGTTCGTCTTCTAACACTGATTTTTGCTGCAAACTGAGAGCAGATATTTGCCAGGTGAGCATCATTTGGCCCGGCATGGCCACTTGTCTGTGAAGACGATCCGATGACCACATCTTTGCGAGGCGAACTTAAAATAGATCTGTTTGCGTAGAAATACTCTACCGCTCAATAGATGAAATGCCGTCGGGGTCGAACGTGAAGATATTTCTTCTGATGCTCCTTTGCTCTTTGCTCGTGGGATGTGGCTCCGCGAATCCAACCGAGTCAAATGGGTCTGAAAGAGATTCCGATCCAGTTCTGTCGCCGCCGTCTTATCGAGAATTGCGAGACAAGGTGAGGCAAGCGGTTGCACAGAACCAACTCAAGAGAGCTGCCGAACTGGTCAAGTCGGCGATGATTCAGTTCCCCAATGATGCCGGTCTCCTTGCGGATGCTGCTGCCATCCAGGCTCGGTTGGGAGAAAAAGAACTGGCAACCGAGCTTCTCATGCGGGCATGCGAGATGTCGCAATTTCGAGATGGAGAGATCTTAAATGCTGCGACGGCTGCATTGAAGGAATGGGGCAGACTCTATCGGCTCTCTGACGCATTTGACAGCGCGATGGAGGCCAATCCGGATCAATGGAATTGGAAATGGTCGCAAACCGAGTTGCTCTACGGACTCGAGTTGCGCGAGCGGGCCTTAGCGGCTTCATTCGAACTAGTACGAGCGCGGCAATTTCGGCTTGTTCTCCTTGAGAGAATGGCGTGGAATCGAGAAAGAGTCCTAGAAACTTCGGCCCTGATCGAAGCTCATCAGCGGAATCCAGATGAGCCGCGTATTTTGCTTGGTGTCCTTCGCCAACAAGTAGAACAGGCAGAGTTCGCTGAGGCTAAAAAAACGGAGCGACTGATTGCTGCCAAGCATCCGCGAGATCCGATTCTCGCGTACTGGTCTGGTCAAAGGATTTTGCTTGACCAAGAAATGACGGACAGCGAACGTTATGATGCGGCCGCGAAATGGTTTCGAGATCGACTTCCGGAATCGGAAGGACACTACGGTCTTGCTTTGCTCGCAATGGCTCAACTGTCCGCATTTTTAGGGGACGAACGACTTGCAACGGACCTCTACCGAAGCGCGGCTATCCAACTGCCAAACCATGCTTCCTGCTGGGCGGAGTATGCGCGGCGAGTCTCCATGGATGAGGTCAGTTCGGAACTGAGTAATGCGATCATCCGGAGAGCGCGATTATTAAATCATCTTGACCAGCTGCTCGACCAATGGCGAGCAAGGCAACGCCGGGATCTAGGCACCGGCATCAAAATCGTGAAAGTACTCGACCAAGTCGGAAGACTCTGGGAAGCCGAAGCATGGTGCGCAGCGATGTCGGCTGAGTTTCAAAACACACCCCAGTCGGAATCATCTGACTATGAATCTATCGCCGCACTTCGTCGGAAAATTATTGGCAGGATGAAGCCCGATACAGACGTCGTCGAACTAGGGCGGGTTTTTGATGAGCTGACAGATTCAAAAGCAATATTGAGCGTAGGAGTCGAAAAAAGCTTGAAACAGCTGCTCGCTTCAATTGACAGTGAACTCCCAGTTGCGATCAGTGCTACGAACAACCGCAGGGAACGCTCAGACCCTGCACCGACGTTTCGTCATGTTAGCGTTGAAGCCGGTTTAAATTTTCACGGACGGACGGCGGACGACCTGGATACTCGCGGAATCCCGCTATTTCAAACGCTCGGCTGTGGAGGAGGAACAATCGATTTCGACCGGGATGGTCTTGATGACCTGGTCTTTGCCGATGCGGGTGGAGTTCCACTACGAGGAAATCATAGAACCAATCGGATCTTTCGTAACGTCGGAGGAGTGTTTGTGGACGTCACACAGCCGGCCCGCTATGAGGATGATGAGTTCGGACAAGGAATTGCAATCGGAGACGTCAATGGCGATGGGTTGGATGACATTTTCAACACAAACTTTGGCGAGAATCGATTGCTGATCAATCAGGGCGACGGGTCTTTTCGGGAGCTTCCTTTTTTCGGCAACGATGACTCATGGTCGACAAGCGCGGGAATTTCCGATCTCAACTTGGACGGCCACGCCGACATCGTCTATCTGAATTACTGTGAGGGATCGACGCTGACGGCTGAGCTCTGCGCCGACGACAAACAGATCATTGCACCGCCCTCGGACGGGAACGAACCAGCTCATCATGCCTGTTCCCCAATGCAGTACTCGGGCAGTCGCAATGTCTGGATCCCCGGAACCATAGAGTTCCATCTAGAAGCACAGGATTTGCAGGTTGATGGCGGTCTTCAAGAGGACAGCGACGGTCGCTCACTTGGGATTTCTATCTTTAGGGATTCTCCAAAGCTCCAGGCATCGGCTACGCCGGTCCAGTTCTTGATCACAAACGACATGAGCGCCAATGAATTGTGGCTGGGAGGAACAAAAAACGGAATACCTCAGCAGCAACCCGCGAATCTCCTTGGACTCGCGAACGGAATTCAAGGACGGCCGGAAGGATCAATGGGAGTTGCAAGCTTGGACATCAATCAAGACGGACGTGTCGATTTTTTGGTGACCAACTTCGAAGACGAATACAACTCTCTCTATCTTTCGCGTGAGGTTGGTTACTCGATCCCGCCGACTTCCTCAGCTCTTTCGGCGTTTAAGTCGGTAGGGTTCGGTGTCGTGAGCGAGGACTTTGCGGAATCAGGTCAGTACACCTGGGTAATCACAAACGGGCATGTCGATGATTTCGCGGATATCCGCGAGGGCTCTAAGTTGTTTCAGCCGATGCAGATGTTCCGGTTCTCCCCGAATGGGACGTCGAGCCTTGTGCGCGCAAAGGAGAGTGGAACGAGGCAGTACCTGTCAGCTTCGCATTGCGGTCGGGCACTTTGGACAGCCGATATTGATGATGATATGCGCCTAGATCTTATTGTCACTCAT
Source organism: Planctomycetota bacterium (assembly GCA_039025515.1). Taxonomy (GTDB): domain Bacteria; phylum Planctomycetota; class Planctomycetia; order Pirellulales; family Pirellulaceae; genus Stieleria. The sequence goes on along the minus strand of JBCCOI010000088.1, from coordinate 8,877 downwards.
CAGGATAAGCCGGTCGCCGTGCTTCGCAATGAAACTCCCGCATCAGAGGGTAGAGCGTTTGCGGAAATAGAATTGGTCGGCGTGCAGTCAGACCGCAACGCAATCGGTACGTGGGTTTCAAATGAGTCCGCAACCCACGCGGCATCGTGGTCGCTACAGGTCGACAGCTACCTTTCGACAAATGTCCGTCGGGTCCGTCTGAGCTGGGACTCCAGTTCAGCATTGACAAGTTTAACCGTTGACTGGCCTAGTGGACATCGACAAACCATCGACACTTCGGTATGGACCGCACAGTCCCCAGTCTCATGCATCATTGTCGAAGGTCAATCCGCATTCATTCTCGACGAGTTCGACTGAGCGAAGGGCTGAAACTCTTCATTCGATTCAGCGTAACGCGTCGAGCAGATCCTTGATTTGTTGGTGGTGATCGGAAGTTGCTCGGATGACCAGAGCGCGACTCAATGCAAAATACTGGATCGTCCCGTTCCCACCACGATCGGACCAAAAGTTGGGGTCGATGATTCTCTTGATTAATTCGATGAGTTCCCAGCCGTTTCCGTCAACCAATGCACCACCCCCAGCTTGAAATCCTCCGCCAGTACTCTGAGAGCCACCGTAGCCTGACTCATCACCACCGCCTAACGATCGGCGTACGGCAGCATCAACGATACCAGTTAGATTCCCAGGACGTTCAATACCGTCTCGTTCCAACTGACGCTCACGCTGACGGGCAACTGTGATTAAGCGACGACGTAGTTTTGCGGCGTCGCCCTGGAGCATCTCGCTTGACGCGAACCGTGAATCACTCCGCAACACCACATAGAGGTCGCAGAGTGCTGCAACGGCCTGATCACGTGATTTTGCATCCGCCGCCTTCGAATGTGCGATCAGTTGATCTCGCACGTGACGACCCAACTCGGTCGTTGAGACATCGGCGGCGGAAAGTTGATGATTGGACGCCAAAGAGAGTACAAGTGCACCCAAAGCAATCCAAACGAGCAGAAACAAATTTCTGATTTGCATGTCTCCGTCCTACCTTCCAAACATGATTTTTTGACGATTCATCGCATCGATAAAAGCATGGCGTCGGAGGCGAGACGCGAACCAACGCTAAGTTAACCGGCTAGTGGTGAAGAATGCAAATCAATTCTGCGATGATCAAGACACCCTGACTTCTCAGCATGGTCGCTTCGGCGTAAACTGCTGCGCGTGCAGGATACTCTTTCTCAAGTCCTGCAGGTCACGTAAAACGGTTCGCGACGACGAACCCCTCTAATGCGTTCGACAAAGTTCCGCCAGCAAGTGGCATACTTGGCGGCACGTTTGATGTACACCCGCGAAGTCAGCGAGTACTACCAAGCGAAATGGAAAGCCGCGAGGCAGCTCGGTCGCGGTTGGATCAAACCATCTGATTTACCATCCAATTCCGAGATTCGCGATCAAGTTCAATTGCTCGCGCGACTGTTTGAAGGACCCGAACAGAATTCACGGCGATTATTGCAGATGCGTTTACGCGCCCTGTGGTGGATGCAGCATCTGCCGGCCTACCATCCGAGACTGATCGGCAGCGTTCTGACCGGCCATATCCGCAAAGGTTCGGACGTTGATCTCCACGTTTTCGCCGGCAGCGCGCATCACGTTGCGAGTTCCGTCGATGACCTCGGTGCAGACTATGAGATCGAGCGCAAACGGCTGGTCAAGGATGGAGAAGTTCGCGAGTTCACCCACATTCATCTTCGAGATGAATATCCCATCGAGTTAACGGTGTACTCACCTTCGCTTCTAGGTCATCGTTTTCGCAGCAGCATCACCGGCAAAGCAATCGAACGCGCGACGGCAGCAGAGGTCGAGAAGCTGATCGTGAGCGAACATGGTTTGTCGATCGATGAACTTCGCGCGCGGCTGATGGATCTTGATACGAGGGCGGACCGTAACGAGGTCTTCATGGCGCTGTTGCTGCCACTTGAAAATGTCAAGCAGAACGCGGAGTACCATCCAGAGGGCGATGCGCTTTTTCACAGCATGCAAGTCTTTGGTCTTGCCAAAGAGAAAGCACCCTATGATGAAGAGTTTCTCCTTGCAGCGTTGCTTCACGACGTTGGTAAAGCAATCGACCCACAAGATCACGTGATCGCGGGTTTGGAGGCGCTCGAAGGCTACGTAAGCGATCGAACGGCTTGGCTTATCGCTCATCATATGGAGGGACACGCGATCCACGACCGAACGATCGGTGCCAGGCGACGAAGACGTTTGACCGAGCATCCCTGGTTTTCTGATCTGGTCGACCTTTCACATTGCGATCGCGAGGGAAGAGTCCCCGGCGCGGCCGTCGAGGAACCCGAAGCGGCACTGGACTACATCGAGAATCTCGAGAACATGTTTGATCCGGCATGAGAAACTCTCTCAGCCAAGCAAAGCCAACAACCGATCGTCATAACTTCGACGCGCTTCATTGAGGCGTGTCTTTTGCCGGTTGGAAGAGCACAGAGACCTCGGCGAGTAGTCGCTCAGCACTATTCAACTCCTCGCGTTCGTCGATCACCCTTCTCGCGAGGTCGGGCCGATCCGTCAGAATCCCATCCACACGTCGATTGAGCATCTGAGACATCGTGGCCGCGTCATTGACGGTCCAAACGAAGACGTCTTTTCCAAGCTTCTCAGCACGGTCTACAAATTGACGTGTCCCAAAGCGGGCGTTGATCGCCAGAAAGTCAGCGTCGATCTTCTTGAGGTCCCCGACATAAACGGAAAGCAGCAGACCGCACTTCCATGAAGGTCTGATTGATTTGAGTTTCGCGATTCCGGCAGGTTTGAGTGACATGACCAAGATCTGATCCGCCATTCCCTCCGCTTCCACGATCTCAACGACACGTTGCTCAAGATTTACGTCGTGACCGTAGTACTTCAATTCGATGATCACTCCGATGCGATCGCGACAGAGGCGTAGCACTTCCCGGAGCGTTGGAACTCGCTCGTTGGAATACTTTGCGTCAAACCAACTCCCGATATCGATGTCCGCCAAATCCTCCATGGTGGCATCCCAAATCTTAAGGCGATGATTCGCCGCCTTCATCAGATCACTGTCGTGTGCGACGACGACTTCGCCATCAGCGGTCTCTTGCACGTCAAGTTCGATCCAATCTGCTCCGTCTTCGATCGCTTTTCGAAAAGCAGCCAGCGTGTTTTCGGGGGCCGCATAAGATGCGCCGCGGTGAGCCATGATCTGTACCGCATCTCGAGGACGAATGGACTCGAGCAAAATGTAGCCCGTCGTAACCGCGAGGAGAGCTAGGATGACGGTCGACGCAATCACCCGAGGAAGCGTCACCACATTGAGTCGACTCTTCGTTCGCGCGTCTTCTTGAGATACCTTTGCGGCGATTCGATGCGATGACCCAGCATCGAGCACCTTCAAGCCGTGAAACATCACTCCCGCAAGGGTCATCGATGCAAAGAGATTGACCGCCAAGCTACTCGCCGCGATCAAAAGTGCGAAGACGCCCACGCGTACGGCGATCGAAAAAATAGAAGTCGCTTGATGTGGAATGAGCACCTGTCCAAGGGCCCCAACCACGGCAGATACGATCAATTGTGATAGAAGCACGACGCCGGCCCAACCCAAAATCCACCAGACCACGCGACGGCGATGACTTCCAATTCGACGACGGCTCTCAAAGAGGGCATCGCGTCCGCGCTTGTCTTCAAACAGTGCGAGAGGGAGAGCAAGAAACCATCCCGAGAACAGCCACACCAAAAGCAGAAAAAGCGAGAGCGCCAGAACGGTTCCGAATCCGATGGCGACGAGAAACTCGGCCGGCTTTGCACTGAGGTAGTAGTTGATATCGAATTCACCAAGCAACAATCGGAAAGCCGCCGCACCAAGCAACAAGATTGGCAAGATGCATGCAATCGTGAATGCGACGAGGCAAACGGCGACGGAAAAGATCTCGCGGGCGTTCCGAAGCGCAAAACGAATAGCCGAGATCGACTTGGCAGTCGCACCCTCTGACTTGGAAGCGATCACATAAAGCAGTGTTGCCTGTTCCATGGCTTCGATGACAAGCCAGATCGCGGCCATCAGCAAACCACAGAGCCAGCCGAACGGACCCAGGAAGAAGCCCGCAATCTGGGCATCTGACAAAACTGCGTCGCCGGATAACGCCAAAACGAGATGCCACGCGCCGGTGAAAACCGGGGTCAAAATCGTAACGGCAATCGCTTTGTAAAGTAGCGCCGTTCCAAGCAAGCTCTTCCACACATTTCCCAAACTAGAACCTACGTCTCGAACAAAAGTAAGCTCTTGGGCGGGGCGTGACACTTCAAGTGATCCGGCGATCGAGAGAGGGGGTGGACACGGACGTCTCAGATTTGATAGCTTCCAACGTCCTCGGTGCCAAGTGAAGATTCGGCCGCTTTCAAATTCGCTTGTCCTGGCGCGTCGAAGAGCGATGTGCTGAGGTACTTTTCGCCCCGGTCGGGAAATAACACGACAATCGTACCTTCTTCAAGTGTTTCGGCCAGTTCGAGAGCTCCGTACATCGCAGCTCCGCTACTCATGCCGACCAAGAGACCTTCCTTCTCCGCAAGCAGACGTGTCGTCTCGTAGGCGCTGTCGGCCATCGCCATCCGCTTTGCATCGAGCAGCGACTCGTCGTACAACTGGGGTGGATTCGGTTCATTCATATTCCTCAGCCCTTGGATCGCTTGTCCAAGCACGGGCTCGATACCAACGACTTTCACACCCGCTTCTTTTCGCAATCGCACGCCCGCCCCTCGCAATGTGCCGAAGGTTCCGATACCGGCAACAAAGTGCGTCACGCCCGGTACTTGTCTCAGTATCTCGTCGGCCGTTTCTTCATAATGTGCAAGTGGGTTGTCCAGACTGCTGTGCTGCCGGGCCATCCAATATCGATCGGGATAATCGGATGCCATCTGTCGCGCGACTTCAATCGCGCCGCTCGTACCTTTCTTGGGATCGGTTTCCACCAAGGTTGCTCCGAAGGCACGTACGACCTTCTTTCGTTCTTCACTCATCGCAGATGACATCGTCAACACGACTTCGTAGCCTTTCGCCGCACCGACCATCGCCAGGCCGATGCCCGTGTTTCCGCTCGTGGATTCCAGAATAACTTTGTCACGCGTCAGCACACCCGACTCTTCCGCACGTTCGATCAAAGAAAGTGCGACCCGGTCCTTTACACTTCCGCTCGGATTCGATCCTTCCAGTTTGGCGTAGATCTTGACCTTCGGGTTTTGATGGAGATTCCGAATCGGGACGACGGGTGTGTTCCCGATGAGCCCCAGAATTGCGGGACGTGCGGATTGCGTTGTCTCTTGAGTTTCAGTCCTCGTTGAGCCATGACCTTCGTCTTCGGCGTTCGGCGCTGATCCTGACTTTCCCTTGACAGCTACGCCGGATGGCACATCGTCCGTCACGAATGCGTAGGCACCAATGATCGCATTTTTCCCAACCGTCACGTCGCCTCCAACAAAAGCATTCGTGTAGAGACTGACGCCCGATTCGATCGTTGGATGGCGTTTCTGAGTTGAGCCGGTGTGCCGGTCTGTCTTCTTGGCCGGCTTTGATCGAGTTCCCAAGACGACACCGTTGTAAAGGCTCACATTCTCATGAAGCACAGCGGTACATCCGATCGCGATTCCCGTGCCATGGTCAATGAACAAACCGGGACCAATTTTCGCCCCGGGATGAATATCAACACCGGTACGTGAATGGGCAAATCCGGAAATAGCGCGTGGCACAACTGGAACACCCAGATTCCTCAGGGCGTGCGCGATACGGTGTGCAATTGTGGCCCAGAACCCGTTGCTGGCAAAGAAGACTTCTTCCAGGTTTGAAAGCGCGGGATCTTGAATCGGATAGCGATCGAAGTCTTGTCGACACAGTTCGACGATCTCATCCAGCCCGCCATCAAAGAACTCTCTTGTGATCACATCCGCGTCAAATCCATACCGCTCGCTCAGTGGCTCCAGCAACGTCACGAACTGTCTTTCGACGCCTTGAGATGCATCCAGCGGCAGATCTGAATCGAACGTATTCGCGTCCAGCCTACTTAGGACCAAGTCCACCGCATCAAGAATAAAGGTTTGTATCGCGCGGTTCTGTTGTGCGAAGGGGCGACTCACTCGATCTGCATTTGATTGACGATTGGACATTGATTCATTCCTGATTCGAACCGTGTTTACTTGTGTCGGACGCAACGAACTTGAACGCCGCTGATCATTCGACGGCTTGAATCCCCAAGCTCTTACCCGTCATTGATGACGGAATTGAAAAAATCTTTGACTCAACCGGGCCGCGACGAACGGAATGCAGCCCTCTTACCAAGCGGTGCAAGCCTTCGTTCAAAATCGACTTCGATTGTGCGAAACAGATTCTGAAATATCCCGGCGTTTTTGCTTTGAATCCGGAACCGGGGCTGACGTGGACGCGATGCTCATTGAGAAGCGTCTCATAGAGTTCAAACTCACCTTGAAAACCTGCTGAGGGCAGGAACGAGCGAAGATCGAGCCACTGGCAAAGTCCCGCATCTGATTCGATGACGGGTATCCCCGCAGCTTCCAGCACTCGTCGTGATCGGTTTGCCGTCTCCGTCAATTCCACTTGGTGGTGATTGAGGTATGCCTCGCGCCAAGTTGGTTGAAGGACCGATGCGATCACACGATGAATGGGTGATGGAAGGCGAAAGAAATGCGATTGCTTGGCAACCGCCGACCGCACGTTTGTATTGGTCGAATGAAGCCATCCGGTGGCATGCCCGGCAAGACCAAAATCTTTTGATAATCCGCCCAGCACATGAACATGATCACTCTGCAAGACATTCGCGCTTACAAAGTCGTTGCCGACGAAAGTGCTGCCTGCGAAGACTTCATCGACGATCAGCGCGCAGTCAAAACACTCACAGATATCCGAAAACTCTTGCAGTTCCGCTTGAGAGAAGACCTGCCCGACAGGATTGCCCGGCGAGCAAATCAGAACGGCTCGGACTCGTTTGCCTTGAAACTGCAAGCGATGGAGTTCGGCTTCGACGTCTTCGGGTGATAGTCGAAATCCATCTGAAGCGGACGTTGGCATTGATTCAACACGTGATTTTACGCGTAGACTCATGGCGTTGATGAGCCCGGGAAACACTGGCGTCGGGATCAAAACAGAGTCCCCTTCATTCAGAAGAGCAACCGTCAACGCTTCGAGCAGGCTGATGATGCCGTTGCCAACGACGACGTTGTCAGGGGAAATCGCCGGTGTGGAAAAATCGCTCGCCGACTTTGCCGTACCTGAATAGGAATCAGCTAGCTGACTGGACAGATAATCGGCGATCGACGCTCTGGAAGCAGCGGTGCCGTCAAACGGCTGATATTTCGAATCCTCGGGTAGGAATTTGATGTCCGCCAAACGCCGTCGCAAACGCTCTTCATGCAGCGAGTTCTGAGCCGAGCCAAGATTGACGAAACCCGTTGGATTGGAATCGGAGAATCGGTTTTGCTCGCACGCAAAATGAGCGGCAACAAAATCAAATGTCGGTTTCGCTTCAGAAACCGCCGTCGTGAAGTCGGACTGCATCGAATCGGCCTTTGAATGGGTCGTCGTTTTAAGAAGAACGACGGACCGATCGTTTTGTTCATCTCCGCAATCGTTATTGTTCGCAGCGGCTTGAGCTACGATCGGTCCGCCATCCGCGTTGCAGTCTGGACGCAGTCTCGACCGAGGCTCTTACACGAAAATAGTGAAGACTCGCCGAATTCACAAACACGACGCAAGAGACTTAGGGCAGGGCCGATGGGTGACTTTCAAAAATACGCCCATGATTGGTGGGCCGTTCCTAAGTATGTCGCAAACGTAAATCCAATTCCCGACCGGTTGGCAATTGATACGAGCCACTCTTGCCCGTTGTTTCCAACGGAAGCTTCTCCTTCGGATCGACGACAAGCACACCGTCTCCTCGGGAAGGAAGTTTTAGCTTCAATCGCCTATTTCCCTTCGCACCGAACGCATGGAATGCAATCGCACCGTTTGGTGTCGTAACATCCAGCTCGAGATCTGCGAGATCGGACAATTGGGGACGAATCTCGTATCGTGCGTAGCCGGGCTGTCGTGGTCTGATGCCGGCGAGGCTCATCGCTGCAATGTACAGAGGTACGACTGCGGCGTGGCTCCATTGACTTCGGTTATCCGGATGAGCTGCAAACGTCTCCGAGATCGTGTTGTTCAGTTTTACCGACGGAAGCTCGGCCCAGAGCGTTCGAAACTCATCCAGGATTGGAGCCGTGTTTCCTCCGCGGGCCAGAGCCCACATTCGCCAGCAGCGGTTCGGCGGATAAGCCATCCCCATCGTGGCCGGCGGGCTGGCCAGCATCTCCAGACTTCGTGCGTCGTCGTTGTCGGGGCACTGATCAAACAAAACCGAACGAGCAATCGCAATGTCCGAGAACCGCGGCGCCCCCTCCTCGTCGATCCAGGGGAGGTTGTCGACGTAGCAGCGATGCGTGGGGCTCCAGTGCTGTTCTCGAGTTGCCTGCAAGAGACTCTTCCCGAACTGCTCGAGCCTCGTCGCACGCTTCTCTCGATCGAATAGACGACACACGTTGGCAAGAGACTCACCCAGCGCTTGAGCAACGAGTAGATTGAAAGCGCAGCGTTTATGACGTTGCTTGCGAAAACATGGTTCGAAGTCCACCCACACCCATGGAACGCCGAGGCCTTCGACCGGCAACAGCCCATCGGAAGCTCGAATGCTTTCCAGGTATTCTGCAAAACGAAGGTACCTCGGAAGGACCTCCTCCAAAGGCGTGCGGTCGCCGGTGTAAAGAAAGTAGTTCCACCCGTCGAGAAGAAACTGCACTCCGTGGTCGAGAAGCGGC
>JBCCOI010000087.1:0-17217 GCA_039025515.1 Planctomycetota bacterium | reverse complement strand
GATGGGCTGACCGTCAAGACAATCGATGTCACCGTGCTCGCATCGGCACAAGACCCATCCACCGGCGTCGGACCCGATGGCGGTATCTTCCGAACAAGCGATGGCATCGAACTAGGCATCCCCGCGGATGCATTCCTTGAATCACAAGATCTCAGCATTCGAAATGTTGACGCATCGGAGATTCCTCTCGCCGTTCCTCGCGGGTTCTCGATGGGAGCTGCCGTCAAGATCGATGCCGGTCCGAACGACACGCTCAAACCGCTCGCCTTGTCGATCAACGTCGACGAATCGATCCCCGTGGGCGGCAAGATCTGGATCTTTGAATGGGCCGTCACGCTGGATGACGAAGGAACGGACGTCCCACTTTGGTCTTTGGTCGACAGCGGAACGGTTGAGCAAGGCAACGTGTATCGCGGAGGCGTCGGAGGGTGGCAAGGTATCCGTGGAAGCGGCGTGTATCTGTTGGCTTATGGTTTGCCAGATCAAATCGTCGTTTCCACCGCCGAAGTACGACACAGCTTAGATCCGGCGGAACGCCCAGTCGCTTCGGCGTTGCTGGTGCGCGACGACCCGCCAAACTCAACGGCCGAAGGAGAAGGACTGAGCATCAACGCGAATGCCGAAGGAGAAGTCAATCCGGCTCTTCGCAGAGTGATCCACTTGAACACACTCGTTCAATGGACGGAGTACTACGCGACGTCGCCCGCCGTGATGTACATGTTCGCTCCGGTCGCGGACTTGATCGGTTTCTCACTGGCGACGGTTCCCGTTCCGGTTGATTCCGGCGTGGAGATGCTGAACGTTCGCGCTTATGGATCAACCTCTCGCAGTAGTACGGGGGTTGTATTTCGAAACCCGGGCAGACCACTCGCGTTCGTCGCGCGAGCCAACCTGAATGAAGTACCACAAGACCCGTTCCTTCCGAAGTTGATTGAGGCGGAAGCGGATCGAATCAATCTTTCCGGAAGTGTTGAACCGATCGTTCGTCTGACCGTTCGTGATCTGCTGAACAGCAATCCCGCTGTTTCAAGAACGCAGAATTTTTCAGTGAGCGACTTTCGAATCCGATTTGAGCTAGGCAGCAGCGTTGTCGATGCGGAGCCGATCGTGTCTCGCAGTTCGCTAAGCGTCAATGGCGAGAGTATCCTCGTCGCTCGTGTGCCGGTCGGGACCATTGTCGGGTCCGCTTCGGTGAGTGCGGTTCGCAACGACCAACGGGTCGAACGCGATCCGGCAACCGGCTCCATTCGTCTGGCACCCTTTGACGCGACAAGCAACTCACTGAACATCCTTCCAATTCGTGGAACGATGGTCGCCACCGACAGTGACGACGGCGTCATTCTTGTCGGCGATTCGATTGCCAGGATACCCGTTGGGACTTCGAATGGGCCAAAGCTTTCGCCTCGATACACGATCACGTCGGCCGACGGTTCGCGGGCGTATGTTTCTTACATTGATGGAAGTCAAGTGGGTGTCGTCGACATGGTTGCGGCCCAATTACATGACTTAACTCCGGACGATCAAACGCAAGCGGAGACATTGGGGATTCAGTCGATCGAGTTGGATCCGGCGGGGACGTTATCGGCAAATGCTTCCGCGCCCGGCTATCTGGCGATGGATCCCTCCGGACGATATTTGTTCGTTGCCGATTTCATCCGGCCGATCATTCACGTCATTGATGTCGATCCGTTCTCACCTTCCTTCCATCAAGTCCTGGGTCGGTTGCGGGTGGACAACCCCTCGCTCCTCACGCCCATCGGGTTGCGGGGGTCAGCTGTCACGGCGGACGGGCGAAGCTTGGTGGTCGCTTCACCGAACCGGAATCTCTTTGCGCGAAACCCGCCCGCCGGTTTTCCGGAAAGCCAACTGATCGTTTTCAATGTCGACCCAGATTCGATACGTGATCATCGAAGCGACGACGGATCGATTGCAGATCTCGATGTTCACTGGAAACAAATCGGAGTGGTTTCGACGAGAGAGCCGGGGAATTTTGGCAACGGAGGCCAGGAGTCGATCGATGTTGTTGCAACGGATGATCCCGATCTGCTGTTGTTTACCAATCGAGCCAGCGACAGCGTCGGCTTCGGAACGGTCCGGCTGAATCGCGGCGATGGGAATGCGATCAGCCCCCGACTTGAGTACGCGACGGGAACGTGCGAATCACGTTTCGTGGGGTCTACGCTTGAATGTGGTTTTTCGATCGGTACACGAGACGGGCAGTTCGGCGTCTTCAGTGCCAACCATATTGCTTATCTGCCCGCAGATACGCTCGAAGATCAAATCGGCCCACACGAGGCGTTTGCGTTTGTGACTGCATTCAACAGACCAAACCCAAACGTCGCCGGTCAAAATCAGAATTATGAGCCCGGGATCGTCCTCAAGCCTTCGTCGCCGACGGATCGCATCAGCAATCGCATTCCTGGATCCAACATCGCACTGATTCGTTTCCCCAGATTTGGCGGCACGCCGGAAGTGGTAGCGGCAACCAGAGGCATCCCCTTTGGTTTTGCGGATACCCTGACGTTGTCTGCCGACGGCAGCCGTTTATTCGCCGCTTATCCGGGAATCGAAGCTGATCCGATCGTTGATGGAGGTGCTGCGAAAGGCGCATTGATGGGATTCGACGTCGCCAGAATGCTAACGACGTTTGAGCAGTACAAGGACGAGGAAGTCGGATTACCCAATTCGCTTCAGCGGTGGCCGATCGACCTCATCGAACCGCGCATCAACGTGAACTCCGACTACAACCTTGAATGCTTCGATCCACCATCGAGCATAAGTCCGGTCTGCCAAACCTACGCGTTCTCCGTGCCGTTGCTTGATCCATTCAACGGCCAGTTCCCCAATCCGAATGGACCGATTCCGATCGGTAACTATATACGCGGGCTTTCCGGTCCTTGGACGCCAAACTTTGAGTCACCGCCGCTAACGATCGATGGCGAAGATCCGGTACGCTTGACGACGCGCATCGAGAATCCGAATGGACACGTTTGTCCCGTCTCTTCGACATTGCGTTTTGAGCTCAATCGTCGCGCACGCGTCAGCTTGCGGATTGATGGTGCGATTGCCCGCGACATGCCGAACCCGAGAGACGGCGGGCTGACTCGACTCGCCGAGTTTATCGACATTGAACTGCCGGCCGGCGCTTACTCGATCCGGCTCGATCCACTCGGGCAACTCGCTCGGCCCGGTGAATACACCTACACGTTAGAAGCCACCAATGACGACGGAGAGACCGCGAGCGATGAAGGCAAGATCCTCCATGAAATCGAATCCAATGGCAGTTTGACCGTCGGCCACACGCTGATCAAAGGCGTCGATCTTTACGACGGTCACCTGGTTTTCGGCGGCCAGGACGCTGCGATCCCCGGACGTGTCGGCCTCAGTTTCTCGCGCACGTACAGCAGCGCCGGGAACGCCAGCGGCGGTCCGTTGGGTGCCGGTTGGTCCCACAACTACGACGTCAGGCTGATCAATGATGGCTGCGGGTCGATCACCGTCGTCGGTGGTGACGGGTCGGGATCCAGTTTTAACCCCGCAAGCGGCGCGGCGGATGAAGTCCGTGCGGGTTGGTTGGGTTTGCAGGCGGACGCGAAATTCTACGAGCCCGAAATTGGGACGTTCGCCACACTCGTGCAGCCGGCTCCGGACAGCGACCCGGGTACGTTCTTGTTCTTAACGAAAACGCACACCGAGTATCGATTCGAAACGGACCCTCGATCGACTTCGAATCCTCCTGCCTCTCGACTGGTTTCCATTACCGAACCCGCCGGCAACTCGGTCCGCTTGATCTACGACCGAGGCGACGCGCGACTTCCGACACTTCCGGAAGCGGTTGCGAATCATGTCGATTCGAATCCGCAAACACTGGATGCGGTGATCGACGAATCCGACCGCGCGTTTCTCCTCCAATACTCTGCATCCGGCTCGCCACGAATCATACAGCTCACCGGTTTCGATACCACGAGCGGCAGTCTTCTCGACTTGGAAGTCAACTACGACTACGACCAAGATGGCAATCTGATCGAAGTCGTCAGGAATGGAGCAACGCCCAGCGACACACGCGTTGAGTCGTTCACTTACACCGCGGGTACGGGACCCGATGGTCACAACCTACTCAGTCATACCGACCCGGATGGCGCGACCACGCGATACGAATATCACAACGAAACGACTACTGGTCCGTTAACACCGCCGGGCATTGATCCGAGCCTGGGGATTGAGGCATTTGAGTTTGTCGCTCGGGTGATCGAACCCGTGGGTCACACGAATCTTGGAGGGCTGGCGACGACGGAGTTCGTCTATGATGCCCCGGCGTCAGATGGCACGCTTCGCCGAACGGTCAGTGACGTTCGCGGCCAGCGTGAAGCCATCGATGAAACCGAGTTCTTGCTCAACAGTCTGGGCGCGACGGAACGGGTGACCGACGCAATCGGCCGCGTGACGACAACGCTGTGGTGCGTCGGCAATACTTCGCTCAGCCATCCAGCGTGTGGTGCCACGCCGGCAATGCTGGTCGCCGAAACGACCGATCCGCTGGGTCGCCGCAACGAATTTCGGTACGACAACCGCGGGAACCAGATCGAAAAAATCATCCATCTACCGCCCGGGATGGACGATGTCATCGGAGCAGGTGGAATCCCCGTGACGTTGATCAGCTACCAGTCGACGTTTGATCCGATTTTCAATGTCGAGACCAGCATCACCGATCCGCTCGGCCGAACAGCCTACTTTCAGATTGATAGTCCGGCACCACAACCTGCGGGTTCGCCGTTCGCTGTTTCCGGCGGAACCTCTGGCAAGCTGCTCGCTCAGTCCGATCCCAGCGGAGCGGTCTCACGCTTCGAGTATGCGACGAGTTCCGTCAGCGGTTCAACCCGCATCGGTGATCTGACTGCGCGAATCGATGCAGCCGGTCATACTACGACGTTCTCTGATTACGATGCCTCGGGAAAAGCAGGACGTGTTCGGACGCCGAACGGGTCAACGGAAACGCGTGTCTTTGATGCCCGGGGTCGGCTGACGGAAAGCACTGTCGGTTTCGCAGCGCGAGATCATCGACGCACTCAAATCGTCTACGACGGTCTTGACCGGGTCATCGAGTCAACGAGCTTTGATCGATTGGGATCAGCTCCCGCCGCACGCGAGTCATTCGAGTATTCGCCCGGCGGTGATTTGCTGCGTCACGTGAGCGCGTTGGGGCTGGTGTCTGTCATGACTTATGACGGCGGCAACCGCTTGCTAACACGACAATTGCTGGGCGTTCTGCAGCCGGACGGGTCTTCGATTGACTTTCCAAATGAGACCTACGTCTATAACGAAGCCGGTCAGCCCGTCGCCCAAACGGATGCGCGTGGTGTAACCAACGAGTTGACTTATGACGAGGTCGGCCGACTGATTCAAACGCGGATTGCTGGCGGTCCACACGCCTCGACCGTTGGCGTCGGGGGTGTAACCAGCGAGTTCACCTATGACGACGCCGATAACGTCATCACGCAAACCGACCGTTACGGAAACGTCACCACGATCGCGTATGACGGGTTGTACCACGTCACAGAGATGGACCTGCCTTTTGCCGGAGCAGAGATCACTTCGCAGTACGACGCCATCGGCAACCTGCTTTCGCGTACCGATGCGTCCGGGCAAGTCACCAGATTCGAATACGACGAACGGGATCAGTTGGTCAGACAAATCGAGCCTCTCGACTTCGTCATGCAATACGAGTATGACTCGCGTGGTTCCGTGGTCGTCAAAGAGTCCTTGCGAGATGGGACGTTGATCGGGCGAACCATCTATGACGATGGAATTGAAATCGCCGACTCGATTGGGCGAGCGACCACGACGACGGAAACGGTGTTTCTCGGAGATCCAAACTTCACCGGACCGGTGGAGTACGTCACCAGAGTTTCCTACGACGATGCCTCAGCAACCGCAACATCCACCAATAGTCGTGGCACGGATACGGCAGACCCGGTTGGTGGTCGGAATCGAGTTCAGCTCAACGGCTTCGGCCGTATCGAGTCGGAAACGGTCGACCTGGGCGGCCTCAACCTCACGACTCGCTATCAGTACGACGCGGGCGGAAACGTCATTGCGATTCGTGATTCACAGAACTCCGATACCGACACCACAAGAACCTTCGACGCGCTCGGGCGAGTGATTCGCAGCGAAGGCCAGTTGGGCACCGTCACCGAAACGGAATACGACGCAATCGGAAACGTGGTCGCCCGAACCGACGCACTCGGCGTCCGAATCGAATACGCCTATGACAATCTGAACCGGATGGTCGAAGAGCGACTCGCCGGTTCGGGTATCGCGGCAAGCGTGCCCAATCATGTCATCATGTCTTATGAGTTTGACGATGCGAATCGTCAAACGTTCATGACCGACGCGCGAGGCAACACCTCGCGAGAAACACGCGATCGACTCGGACGTGTTGTCGAACGCACCGACAATCTCGGCAACGCCTGGAGCTTCACCTACGATGCGATGGATTTACTGGCGGAAACCGATCCGCTCGGACGCGAAACGCGGTTTACTTATGACGATCGCCACCGAGTCCTCTCGATCGAATCATTCGACGCCGCTGGTGTGAGTCTCGCGCGTTCAGAGACCAGCTATGAAGACGACGCATTGCGGATGATTCAAGTCGATCCACGCGGCATCGAGTACGTCAGCCAGTACGACTCACGTGAGCGTTTCATCACACACACGATTCGTGATGCTTCTCTGCAAGCCGACTACGGTGTTGCGGAGATCGTCCTCGAATCGTTGTCGTACGACGGGCAAGACAACGTCGTCGAATCGAAGGATTCACGCGGAACGGTGACTCGCTACCAATACGATGGTGCCGATCGCATGATTGCACGCATCGATGCCGCCGGATCAACGATCGCGGAGACGACTCGCTTCACCTATGACGCGGCCGATAACTTGCTGTCGGTCACGGATGCACGCGGTTCCGTCACGCGGTACGGCTATGACACCGTTTACCGGAACACATCGGTGACGGATGCAAATGGCGATACGTATCAGACGACCTATGATCGGCGCGGCCTGCCCTTTTCAACACTCGATCCACTCGGTCGCGCCGACACGTTTACGTATGACGCACTCGGCCGCATGACGCGCGAGATCGATCCGGATGGCTTCGCGATCGAAAATGAGTTCGACTTGAACGCAAACCGGATAAGACTTGTCGACAAACTGGGACGCGAGTCGCTGTTTACGTATGACGAACGCAACTTCCCGGTCTCATTCACCGACCCGGACGGAAGCGTCGTTGATCGCGAATACGACGCCGTCGGCAACCTGATCTCCGAAACCGATGAACTCAATCGAACGACGCGGTTTGTTTATGACGGTTTGGATCGACAGATCGAGTCCACCGATGCGATTGGTGCGTTTCGGACATTCGTTTATGACGCTTCCAGCAACCTGATTTCGGTCACCGACCCGATCGGACGAACGGCGACGACGACCTACGATGCCTTCAATCGCGTACGCGAGTTCATCGATCCGCTCGGCAATACGACGAGAACAATCTACGATCCCGCAGGGCTTCCGATCGAGCAAATCGATCCGATCGGGCGTTCCACGCGAAGCGTCTACGATCAACTGCGACGACCGGTCACCACGTTCGATGGCGACTCTCAGCCGACCGCCTATACCTACCTGCCGACGGGACTGGTCGAATCCGTTTCCGATCCACTCGGGAATCTCCTGCGGTATCAATATGACGCTGTCGGCCGCCTAACGGCACAGATCGATCCGCTCGCGCGCGCATCGACGATTGTCTACGATGCCGTGGGCAACGCGATCGAGCGAACGACGCCACTCGGACATCAACAGCAATTCGAGTATGACAACCTCGACCGACTGATTCGATCGACGGATGCCGAAGGCCGGGTGAGTGAGCTCGAATACGATGCCATAGGCAATCGGACACTTCAGCGCGATCCGGAAGGTTTTGAAACCCTGTTTGAGTACGACGACTTGAACAGGCTGATCACCGAGACCGATCCTCAAGGGCGATCAAGAAGGATGGAATATGACGCGGTCAGCAACTTGGTCGCGACGATCGATCGAAACGAACGCCGCATCGAAACCACCTACGATGAGGTGGACCGTGCGATCGAGGAACTGTGGATCGACGCTGGCAATCAAACCATTCGCACGTTTACAAACACCTACGATCTCGCCGGTCAACTCACGGGAGTTTCCGACAACGATTCGACTCTCACGTTCGACTACGATTTGGCCGGAAGGCTGAGACGCGAAACGTCGCTGGGGCTCTCGGGTGCAACCGCCGTCACACTCGAATATCAATACGACCGGGCAAGCCAACGCACGCAGCGGAATCACTTGGTCGGCTCCATCAATCGTCGCTCCGACACCTTCGACTACGACACCGTCGGCAGACAAACGTTCGCGTCGATGGAGGCGGTGGGACAGTCGGAGGTCATCGCCCAATTCAGCTATGACGTTGCTAACCGGATGACGGGTTTGTCTCGTTCGATCGTGCCCAGCGGAGGCTCACTTTCTCAGCCCGGCCCGGAGACGATCTACAGCTTTGATGCGGCGACACAACTCACGTCGATTGACCATCAAGTCTCCAGCGTGTCGATTGCCCGCTACGACTACGACTTTGACCTCGATAGCCGAATCACCGAAGTCACTTCACCGGATGGCATCAGCCTCTACAGCTACGACCGAACCGATCAGCTCACGTCGGCGACGCACGACTTCATGCCCGACGAAAGTTATCAATTCGATGATCGTGGAAACCGAACCGGTACGGATTTTGTCGTTGACTCTGACAACCGGTTGACGTCGGACCCGTCGTTCGACTTTGAGTACGACGACGAAGGCAACTTGCTTTCGCGGACGGAGCGTTCGACGGGCACCGTCACACGATTCGTGTACGACTATCGAAATCGGATTACTTCGGCGTCCATCGAAGATGTCGCAGGAAACATCACGTATCGAGCCGACTATCGATTCGATCCATTCGATCGCAGAGTCGAGATTGTCGAAGACGTCGATGGTGATGGCAATCAACCCGCCACGACGACGCATTTCGTCTACGACGGAACGCGTTTGCTGGTTGAACAGGACGCTTCGGGTGCTGTTATGACGCAGTATTTACACGGCCCGATGACGAACCAAATCGTCGCGGCACAGGACGGCGCGGGTACGGTGGTTTGGGCGCTTCCGGACCATTTGCGAAGTATCCGCGACTGGGTCGACGGGAGTGGTACTTCCGTCGTGCACTCGGTCTTCAACAGTTTTGGCGTGGACGTCTCGAGCACCGGATCGATCGCCGCACCACGTTTTGGATATGCGGGTTATCAATACGATGCGGCGTTGAGCCAATACCATGTCAACGCCCGGTCTTACGATCCTGCAACCGGGCGTTTTTTGAGCCAAGACCCGATCCGCCAAGCCGCGGGCGACGCGAACCTCTATCGCTACGTCGGCAACCGAGTCACGGGCAGCTATGACCCGACGGGGCTTGAAGAAGAGGGCATCATCAACAAGGTCATCAAGACGGCGAAGCAGGCGGGGGTCGAGTATCTGCAGGGCCAAGTCAACATGGCCAAGGCGATCCTTGATGTTGCTCCAACCATTACCGGATTCGTGGCCGAAGGTACAAGCTACGCGGCAGACTACTACGGCCAGAAAGCAACCGGCAATCCCTTGGATACTCTTGCTGGTGGTGCCGTGGGAATCGTTGAGGGGGTTGTGAAAGCAATTCACGTAACCGTTGAAGGAACTCGTGATCTGATTGTGAATGCGCCGGAGGTCGCGGAAGCGGCTGTCAAGGGTTTGAGATTTGTGATCCAGAATCCCAAGGAAGCGGCACTGAAGGTAGGCGAATCCGTTGAACGAGCGATCGACAGCGCAAAGAGTGAATGGAATGAGGTCGTACAGCTTTCGGAGCAAGGCAAACTCTACGACGCCGCACGCAAGATCGGAAACGTAGCCGGAACCGTGATTGGTGAGTTGATTCCACTCGATCGGGTTTTGAAGGGAGCGAAGGCCGCCAAGACGTTCCTGGGTGATCTCAAAATAAAGGGCAAACGCAAGCGGCTGAACGAGCGTCCGCCAATCGATCGAGAGTTATCGACGGCGGAAAGCGTTGATGTTCCTTCAAGAGATTCAAGCCTGCACGACCGGCTCAATAACCGACCTGATATCGTCGATCGGGATGACATCTTGAGAGATCGCCTGAATGATCGCCCGCCAATCGGCGACGATCTGATGCGTGATCGATTCAACCAGCGCCCGAAGATTGAACCGGATATCGATCCATCCTCCGGCAACTCGATCACCAGGAACCAGTGGACGGACACGGACATTGTTGGCACAAAACGCCCGGGAGTCGATTCGAAGTTTGACACTCAAATGCCGGACACCCACATTCCCGATACACACATCAGCGACACGCTGATTCGTAGCAACAAAGTACCCAGGCGAACGGACGGAGCTTCCAACTTCAATCGCCCGGCTGACCCCACCTCACCCATCAAACGGAAGATGTGTTTTGTCGCCGGGACGATGGTGGCGACGGAACATGGTCAGCGACCGATCGAAACCATCAAAGCGGGTGAGTTGGTTTACACTTTCGACTTTGAAAACGGCGAGTGGGTTCTGCGGCCGGTCACCGAAACTCACGTCAGCGAATACGAAGGAGCCCTGGTCACGATTAAGACCGATCAAGGTGAAGTCACCGCCACCGCCTATCACCCCTTCTGGGTCGTCGAAGGCCACGACCTAGAAAACCGCCCAAGACCGAAGGGACTCAAGGATGATGAAGATGAAGGCCTAAGCCTCAAAGGACGCTGGGTCAACTCGCATGACCTGTTCGCGGGGGATGTGGTTTATAGAAGAGCAGAAGGTGGAATCATCGCAACGGAAGTTCGCCAGTCATTTCACCGATCAGTAAGGGTGCACAACCTGAGTGTCTACAGGATGCCTTCATTTTTCACTGGCCCAAATTCACTGCTGGTACACAATACGCCAGGGTGTGAAGCAACTTCAGGCAACGCGGGTGCAAAGACTGCTTCGAATGTTCAAAGGCGGGTAACGACAATCGACGAAATACTATCGTCCAACATCATCCCTGGTAAACACGGAGTGGTGTTGGACCAAGGAACTGTCCTTTTCGACGACCTGTGGAGACTAAGCCTTCGAGATGGAACCGAGTTTCTTCTGACAAGAGAGAATGGTCAGAAGATACTGAGAAGCGGAACTCGCGACTCGGTAACAGCCCCTGCTGGGGTGCGACCGATCGCTCATACCCATCCGCCGGATGCTGCGGATTTTGTAGACGAAATGCCGTCTAGAGCAGATATCAACGCTCTGAATTTGGCATGGTCAACTCACCCGAACCGTCCACGACCGGTTTCGCAAATCATAGTCGGTTTTGGTGAAACAATATCCTTTCGGGCGACCGGTTTTCAGACGCTTTCGAAACCAAAGAAGCGATGAAAAACAGACATGACCGTCTTATCTTCATTGAATTACATGCTTCGTAGACTTCGCTTCGAATCGTTGGCCCTTCGGCTTCCGCTTGCGGTTGTTGCAAATGGTGGGTTTGATGTTGATGATTCTGCCGAGCCTTCGTTTGGATGGGAGTTGTCGGCGCCGGTATCGGTGGAGTCGGGGCGGGCGGTGATTCGTGAAGACGCTGCGAGCCGGTCGTTTCTCGAACAATCGTTCCTGCTTCCCGCCGGTGCGACGGAACTCGAGTTTGACTTGGAATCGCTTACGCTTGATTGGAGTCCATCACAGCCACCCGATACGCTGGAGATCGCATTGCTTGACGCGGCGACGCTGCTGCCGATCGTGCCGGCGCTCGATGGCGTCAACGATGCCGATGCCTTTGCCAGCTTCAACGCCGATGACCGCGTATACTTCGGCAGCCAGACGTCGATTACCGGAATTGGTAACTCCGGCGATCAGGTCAATTTAAATTTGCCATTGACCGTGTCGCTGGATGTCTCGTCAATCGCCGAGGACGTTCAAGCCTTGCTCGTGTTCGAACTGCTCGGCTTCGGAAACGTCACAGCCGAGGCTGTGATCGATAATGTACGCGTGGATGGTAACCTTCCGCCGGACTTCACACTGCAACTGTTGGAAGCTGATGACAGCGGAGTTGTCGGTGACGGAATCACCAATGTTGATCTCGTGACACTGCGAGGCATCGCCGAACCCGGCCAGGCGGTCACGCTCGACGTTGACAACGATGGCTTTGATGATGGCACCGCGACGGCTGATGCAAGTGGGGAGTTTCGATTCGAAGATGTCTCGCTTACCGAGCGGCTCGATGTTCGCGTGCGTGGCGAGAACACGTTCGGAACGACGATCGTTTCACGTCCGTTTCAATTAGATGCTCAAAGCCCGACTGGGGCTCTCTCCTCGCCTACGGCAGATTCTGTGGTCACGTCGGAACTCGGTTTCGTTGACATCAGATGGACGGACTCGGTTGCGGGCGTCGACCCGGAAAGCATTGGTATCGACGATGTTTCGATCTCTGGAGTTACCGTCGACCGTACAGAGGTCCTGAGCGACGGAATCGTCCGATACCACTTCGCCGATGACGATGATGAATTACCCTATGGTCCCATACGTGTCGAGCTTGTCGATGAAGCCGTTACGGATCTTGCAGGAAATTTAAGCGTTTCGAGTGAGTCTCGGTTCCTTCGGCTCGACGCGGGATGCCCCTGGCATAACACCGCCTTGCCGACCGACGTCAATACCAGCGGCTTTGCGTCTCCGCTGGATGCATTGATCGTGATCAACGAAATTGCCAGGCGACAAGCGGACGCGCGAGCACTCGACCTCGGGCCCGCCCCGCCGGCGTTTGAGGAGGTTTCGTTATACGACGTCAATTGCGACGGCAGAGTGACTCCACTGGACGCGCTCGTTGTGATCAATTTCTTGGCCCGCCAGAATCAGTGAACGCACGAAATCAATTCGAAAGGCTGATCGAAGAAGTGAGGCAGGGCAACCAAAGTGCTGCCGCCGAGCTGATGCGTTTGTACGAACCGCACGTGCGACGTGCGATACGTTTGCGGCTTCGGGACCGGGGGCTGCGTCAGTTTCTCGATTCGATCGATATTTCGCAGTCCGTCATGGGTAACTTCTTTGCTCATCTGCACGGCGGAAAGTTTAAGATCGAATCACCGAACGAATTGATCGGTTTGCTGGTGCGGATGGCCCAGAACCGAGTGACCGACTGGGTAAGGCATGGGCAGGCCCAACGTAATGACTACCGCCGCTCCGTCACCCTTGATATTCCCCAGATGGTCGAAGCCTCGACGCGTCAGGCGGATCCGGTGACAAAGGAAGTCGAAGCCGGGGACTTGATGTCGGAAGTCCGGCGCCGACTCCCTCCGTTGGAATCACGGCTGCTCGAGAGACGCATTCGGCAAGATAGCTGGCAAGACATCGCGGAGTCCGAGGGTGGTTCTGCGGAAGCGCTGCGGACAAGGCTTAGAAGATCGCTGATGAAGATTGGCGTTGAACTCGGATTGCGAGACGAACCATGACACAAGACAAGTCTGCCAGCGAACAGGCAAGCGAACGCAACGGAAGCAACCAAGCACTGGACGCACTATTGATCTGTGATCGCCAAAGTGATGATTGGTCCCGTGGAATCCACACGCCCATCGAACATTACATCTTGCAGCGGCCCGACCTCGCCGACGACGAAAGCCAATTGCTCGATTTGGTCTACAACGAGGTTTTGCTTCGCGAACGTCACGGGCAACCGGCACAGTTGCGTGAGTACGAAAGGCGGTTTCCCGAGCTAGTTTCGTCGCTCAAATGTATGTTCGAAGTGCACGACGCGATCGAAAATTCTCACGTATCCGATTTCGAACTCTCAAATTCGGACCATGCCGAAGACGACACCAAACCGACACTTCCGCAGTCTTCCGCGATTACCGAGTCTTCGCCGTTGCCGAGACTTCCGGGCTATCAGTTCATTGAGCGGATCGGCCGCGGCGGCATGGGGATCGTCTATCGCGCGCGGCAGCATGGTACGGATCGTGACGTCGCCGTCAAAGTCTTCTACGCAGGATTAGACGCGAGCGAAGAGGAGATTGCGCGATTCAATATTGAGTCGCAAGCATCGGCGAGTTTGAAACACCCATCGATTGTGACCGTCCACGAAGCCGGCGTGCGCGACGGCATCCACTTTCTCGCGATGGAATGGATCGACGGCATGACGTTGGCGGAACGATTGGAGAGGGAGCCCCTTTCCCATCGAGATTCGGCAAGGCTGCTCGAAGTCGTCGCGCGTGCCGTCCATTACGCCAACGAGTGCGGCATCACGCATCGAGACATCAAGCCGCAGAACATACTGCTGGATCGTGACGGCCAAGCGCATGTTGCCGATTTCGGGCTTGCACGCTTTGAAGACCAGAACGCAACTTGGACAACCGGCGGCAAGATCCTGGGAACGCTTCACTACATGGCCCCGGAACAGGCTGGCGGAGAACATGACGCCGTCGGACGAACAACCGATGTCTACGGGTTGGGAGCGGTGTTGTATCAATGCCTTTCCGGACAACCGCCGTTTCATCAGCGATCCGCGCCGGAGCTGTTCCATGACTTGCTTCATCGCGACCCGCCGCTCCCCAGTCGAATTCGTAACGACGTTCCCGCCGATCTGGACCAAATCTGCCGCAAGTGCGTGGAAAAACAACCGAGAGCACGTTACGCGACGGCCGCGGAGATGGCCGATGACCTCAGTCGATTCTTGCGGGGTGAACCTGTTTCCGCACGGCCACTCTCTCGAGCCGGTGTCGCGCTTCGAATTGTCAAACGCAATCCGGTCGTCAGTTCTTTGGTCTCGACGACGCTATTGATGCTCGTCGTCTCTCTTGCAGTCTCTGTCCTCTCAGCGAGGCAGTACCGACAGTCGGGAATCCAGCTCTCGGAGATGCTCGATCGCGCGAAGGCAGCCGAGTCGCGAATGAAGGACGCACTGTCCGATTCCCAAATCTTGCGTGCCGAGCAACGACATCAAACGAAGACGGAAGGCCAACGGCATGATGTTTTAAAGTTGGTCAGCTCGACGCTCGATCTCTCCGACGGGCAAACGCAAGACGCCGAGAAAGAAACCAGACTTCGAAACCAGGTCGCCAACGCGTTGGCGATCACCGATGTTCAACTCATGAAGTCACCGGTTCCTCCGCCGATCGAAGCGGACTTCGAAAGCCGGTTTTCGCAACCGTATTCCATTCGCTTGGACGAGGCCGGGGAGAGTATCTTTCTGACGAACAAGGACACTGGTACCGAACAGCTCATTCCTCTCGGCTTCCGGGTTGAGCAATTTAAGATTCATCCTTTTTTGCCGGTCGCTGCCGTTTGGGATGACAACGCACTTAGCCTGGTCAAATTCGATCGTGACAATTCGGATCGAGTGATCGCGGTACGAGGGACGCGTCGAATCCAGTCTTTCGATTGGGACTACTGCGGAAGCAGCTTCGCGATTGGTTCGGCAGATCATCTCGCGTACATTTTCAATCTCGATTCGCTAGACCAGCCATCCTTGATCCTTACGGGTGCACATGCCTGGGTGACGTCGGTTGCCTTTTCAGAAGATGGTCTGTTGCTGGCCGCTTGTCGGGGCGGAGGCAGAACTCGCGTTTACGACGCTTACACCGGTCACGAAATTGTCTCGTTTGAGGGTGTCGGCGAATCGTTTGACCCGACAGGTCAATTCATAGTGGGAACGCTGGAGGATTCGCCCGCGTGTTGGAAGGTGATTCGGCCCAGCGTCATGAAGTCGTTCGGGCCCTCGACTGGTGTGAACGCAGCCTACGGCATTCACTCAAATCGACGCGGTGATCGTTTCTTGATCTGCGAGTGGGACGAGATCTGTCTTTGGAACGCTCACGAAGGATTCGCAATTGATAAGGTGCCGTCGAGCAATCCAAAAGCCGCGAGATTCATTGAAGCCGACGGGCATGCCACCGGTTTCTTCTTTGTCGACGCTGTCGGCCCTCACGCCATCGAATTCGACGGAACAGCTCGACTCTCAGGAGTCCAGTCACCCGTGCAATCCGATGAGGCGTTTTGCGAAGATATTGATCGAGTCGGTTTTTGCTTGGCCGACGTCCGCGATTCCAAGACTCCGTTCATGGGTATCTCCAAATCGCCGCACGTTTCTCTCATCCAAGTGGCTGCGAACCGAGCTGATTGGATCTCGTCGCTCGAGTTGTGCGAAGTTGAAGACGCGGCATGCAGTCCGGATGGCAATTGGCTTGCGCTCTCCCGCGTCGGAAGCTCCGGCGTCGAGTTGTACGATTTGGAACGTCAGCAAAGATCGACGATCCTGGAGACCAAGGAACCCTGCATCAGCCTCTCATTCGATCCTGAGTCGTCACGTCTGATCGCGGGCGGCTCGCGCACCTACGATTGCTTTCGGATTGAAAATGGAAAACGGATTTGCGACTTCAAGTTCGATAACCGCGCGGCGTCACGTCCAGGAATTTCTTGGCACCCGGATGGGATGTTGCTCGCAGTGACCCACCGAATGGATCGAATCGACTTGGTCGATACTCTTACGGGCCGCACCAAGCTCTCGTTGAACCTTCCGCAAAATGGAAGTTGGCTTCATTTCACGCCGGACGGCAAGCATCTCTATTGCCGCGACGCGAGCTTCCGACTGGTCCAGTGGAACCTGCAGGAGCTCTTCGACGAGTTCGAGCGGTACGGGTTGGCATGGTAGTCAACGTTCCGCATCGTTCGTGAAAGCGTTGGACCGTAGGCCGTAGGCTGCATCCAGAGAGCTTTGCGAGCGCCAATGCGGCATGGGGACTACATGACCGAGAAGTAGTTTTCGCAGGCGAAGTCGAAATACTCTTCCTTCAATTCAACTTCCAGATCGTTGTAAAGGCAGTAGTTTCTCACTTGCAGCAACAAGTCGCGCGGCTGGCAGTTTCTGAACGGGCGCTTGATCGGCAAGTAATGCGTCTTGATGAGATAGTCGATCGCTTCTGGGTTGTAAGGGATTTTCACCACACGACTCATGATCTCGAAGAGCTTCCGAAAATCCTGTTCCGGCGGATTCTCCACTTCAATCTTGTAGGGAATCCGTCGAAGAAACGCGTCATCGACCAGGTCTTTCGGCTCCAGGTTTGTGCTGAAGATGACGAGCTGATCGAAGGGAACTTGGATCTTCTTTCCACTCGCCATATT
>JBCCOI010000086.1:0-17407 GCA_039025515.1 Planctomycetota bacterium | reverse complement strand
TCCCGTCCAAGCTGCTGACGCGAAAGTCATCCAATCCCAGTCCGCCATCAAGGACGAGTTCCGTCGACGGAATCGAAGGACTATTTCCATCGTCGCCGTCAGGGCCCATCGTCGCGCCGTGCTTCGCGGTATCGAGGACCGCGGTGTCGTTCCCTTCACCAAGTCGCAACAGCAAGTCCGTCACGCCGGTGACAGAAACTTTGCCCGTCGTGGCGCCAGTGATTTCATACGTGTCTTCCAGCGTTGAATCCTCGATCGTTGCGTCCATCGAAGCGGCAAGCAAACTCAGGTCGACGTCGACTCGATCGATGGCTCGGCGGTCGCCCATCACCGTGATCGCCGCACCGGCATTTTGAATTCGCACGTCGTCGGGATCCGTATCCGATCCCAGGTCAATTGCGGTGACATGCGAGACCGTCTTGATCTGAACGTCGTCGTCACCGTCACGCGTTTGAATGGTCAACGGAGCGCCGGTGTTCTCCACCGTGACCCTGTCGGGAGAGTTGCTCAGTTCCAGTCGCAAGTCCTCCAACTCCGAGTACTTGATGGTCCCAGCCAGTTCGCGTCCGCTGATCTCTCCAACGCCAACATTCAACGAGGTTGTTGTGTCGGAGGCAATCGTCAATCGATCGCTGACCATCGTCCCGCCGCCATTGACCGTCAGTGACTGGCTGATTCCGAACAAGCTTGGACCAACCGTGACCGTGTCGCCACCGGCCCCCAAGTTGATTGTCGTCGGAGTTGAAAGACTTGAGATATTGAGTTGATAATCGCCGGTCCCCGTGTTGTTGACGTCGGTTCCGAGTTCGAGCACGATTGATTCGAAAAGGTCATACCGGACGCCTTCCGTCACGTCGCCCATCCCCAGTCCCGAAACGGTGCGATTGCTGAGCGAGCCGACTTTGGTGGCAAGGTTGGACGCGTCATTGAGTTTGAGCAAATCGCTCGTCCCCTCTCCTCCGTCGGCATTGAATCGTCCGAGGATTTGGTCAACACCCGAATTGACACTCCCGACCGCGATGACGTCGTCGCCGTTGCCCGCAAAGAGGTTCAAGACGGATGTGTCGTCGACGACTTCGACCGTTGCCTGATCGCCTCCCGCTCCGAGCGTCAAGTCGATTTGTTCCGCACCGGTGAAATCGATCGGAGCACCCGATTCGAATCTGGTGAGTCGCATGGTGTAGCCATTGACCGGGCTGGCGGTCATGGAACCGATCATGCCCAGTGCCGTCCCTCCGCTGGCATCGAAGACCAATTGGTCGGCATCGGCTCCGGTGTCAATCCGCGTCGACGCTCGGAACTCGTTCAGCCGATTAGCTTGGCTTGAAAGCGTAACGAGATCGTTTCCAGCACCGGTGGAGATGACGGTAGCAAGATCCAGTTGACGGATATCCAGCGTATCGGCATCGGGACCGGTCGTGATCGTGGCTCCGGAGCCGCCGATGATTTCCGCATCGAAGAGAAGGGCCGCTCCAATGTCTCCTGCTTGAACCTGTGTGTCGATATCAATCGTCAACGTTTTAAGAACCGAGATTCTTCCGCCCTCCGGAAAACTCGCATCATCGGGCAGGTTCAAAGTCACCGAACCCGCATCGGCAGAGATTTGGCCATCGCTGGTCAGCGCAAAGGATTGCCCACTGCCCGCCGCTTCCTGCACCGAGAAAACGATGTTACCGGTCGTCGAGGACAGATTCTTGACGCTGATACTGTCTGACAATTCTTCGAGGTAGATGCCGGTATTGGCGAAGGCCTCCAGAGCACCTGACGCTGTTGATGTGTCGATTTCGATCGGGTTGTTCGAAAGCCCAATCGATCGTCCGTCCAGCTTGATCTTGCGTCCGACAAAGAGAGCCGAGGAGTCGATATCGACTGCGTTATTGCCATCACCGTCGAACTCAAGGATGTCACCGACGGAAAAAAGATCAATGTCGCCGGTGGCAGTCACCTTCGTGACATCGACCGAACCTTGGCTATGCAGATGGAAAATGTTTCCCGAGGCGATCAGCGTGACATCCGTCGCGCCGCCGGCCGTGGCCGACTTTGATTCGAATCGACTGCCCGCGTTCGTTTCGGAGACACCGATGTTTCCACCCTTGGCCTCCAGTTTAAGAGTCGCGGATTCGATCTCGTTGTCTTCGCCGACACGAATAATATTGCCCGTATTCGCTGTGATCGTCGTCGATCCGAACGGGTTGTCGATGTCCGCCGTGACGATGACACCCTGTGCGTTTTGAATGTCGATGACTGTTGCACCGGGAGCGGCATTGAGCGAATTGAATGAAAGCGTGTCGGACGTTAGACCGGTCGTCTTCAAGGGGCGTACCTGGCCCGCCGGGTGAAACACGTCGATCCTTTGGAGTTTCAAATCGCGCGCAGAACTGTTGCGGATACTGACTCCGGAGAAAGACTGTTCTCGTTGAACGTTTGCACTTCCCTTCATTGTTCGAGTGCCCACGTTGTTCGGAATCTCGAACGAAACGCTGGTGACCGAATCACCTTGGTTGATGACAGGCGTGACGGTAATGACAGATCCGTCGTCATTGAAGTCGATGCCACCCAGCTTTGTCGTCGCAACACCGTTGGCATCGATCACCAGAACGGGACCGGTGTCCGTCACCTGAATCGCGGCGTTAAAATCGATCTCGCGAGAGATAATCTCGGTCGGAACATCTGGCGAATCCGTACCCCGGCCGTCGCCTTTTCGTTTCCTCGACGAGATCTCTTTGATCGAACGGGCTGCGGGTACATTCGCTTTCACGATCAGCGTCTTCGTTGTCAGGCTTGCATTTGAATCGGCGAGAATATCGGAGGTGATGCTAGTCGTATTGCTCGCAATGGTATCGAGTGGCCCGGTTGCTGTCGGACTGGTGCTGTAGGTATCCGCGAACGTGTCGATGAGCGGATGCTCGGACAGCACGTCGATGCTGTTTCGTCCCAGGATGGTCGACCCGAGAAGCTCAATGTCCGTCTTCGTGGTACTGGAGAGAGTCCCATTGGCTCGAACGGTACCGTTGATGCCGACCGGCCCGCGTGCCTCTCCACGAACATTCGCACGCAAACGCTTGACGCGCGAGATTACGTCGACGTCTTGGCCGGCGAGGTTTGCTGCAAAGAGATTGACGTCGACCATCGTGTTGATCGTCGACTTTGCGTCGACATCGATGTTGTTGACTAATGAAAAGCCCCTGGCATCAAGCTTTGCGCTCGAATCAGACCAGTGATCAACTTCCGCGATGACTTTGAGCACATTGAAGGCATCCAAGTTGACATTGCTGGAGACCGATACATTGGTGTTGTTGCTGACTTCGACAACGCCATCGGCTTCCGAGAATGGGAAGATGGCGCGATCGCCGCCAAAAGAGTCCGTATCGATGTACTCGTTTGAAAGTGCGGCGATCGTGAGGTTGTTCTTCGAGTCGATGGTGGTGGCTGGCCCGATCGTGACTTGGGATAGCGTATCAACAACCGACTTTGAATTGACATTGCCGATCGCCAGCACGGCGAATACGACGCCATCGCCGTTTGAGAAAGTGTGGTTGTAAGTATGCGATTTGATCGTGACGTCCGTCGTCGTTGACTGGAGAAACGCCCCCGAACCGATCGTTGTCGCGGAACTGCCCTCGGACCGGGCGGTCGCGGTCGAACCGCTGAAGACGAAGACGCCGCCCCGCCCGGCATTCGATCTCGCTTCCGTGCGGCTTGGACTTAGCACTCCACTGCGATTGACGTTGAATAGCGACTGAACATCGATGCTGGAAGCGACAACGACGGCGCGGTCTCCCACCACCGCTTGCACATTCGGATCGACGGTGGCCGTTGCAAACGTCGCACCAAATGCTGCCACGCCAACATCCACCCCCAGTGCGGCTGCCTTTGCTTCCTGATCAGCCATTCCGATGACGTTGACAGCACCGCTGGAATAAACGTTCGAGTTGGCGCCGATCGAAGCGGCTACTTCCGGATTCACCGTTGCGCGGGCATCCGTACCGGTTGCGGAGATCACACCGGCGGAAACACCAACGGCATGGGCCATGCGGCCGTTGCGGTTGTTGTTGATGTCACTGGTTGCGGAGATGTTGATGTTGCCGACACGACTGAGGTCGCTTCCAATCGTGACGTCCTGAGTAAACGCTTCCACCTTTGCCGCCGAATTCACATTCGCGCCGGAGATCCCAGCCGCACCGACTCCGATGGTTCCGGTGCCCGAAGTCGCCAAGAAATCGGCGGTGTGCTTCGAGGTGACATCGACGGTTCTTGCGTCGGTGATCGTTACCCCAGATCGTAAAGAGGCGCTCCGCGATCCGGTATTCGCGACCCGCGCGTAAGCCGCCGCACCGGCAAGCAAACCACCACCGCCGCTGAGTGCGAGTGCACGCAATGATTCGTCGCTGGTGACGTTTACCTTCAAATCACCACCCGCGGTGATCGTAACGTTCTGCCCGACCGATGCTTCGACCGGTGTTGAGATATCCAACAGGGCAATCCCGCCACCGACGCCGACCTTCCCGACAGCCACTCCGCCGCCGTTCAGCTTCATGTCGTTCTTGTCGATGGCTTCGACTTCAACCTGGTCCCCGGCGGTAATGGTTGCCGAAGGCAAAATGAGAGCGCGTGTTTCTGACGAGTGCACCGTTGTCAACTTGCCGACGAAACTGCCGAACTGTCCGAGGGCGTTGGAGACGCCCTGGCCCGCGAAGCTTGAGTTGTCACCGCTGTTGCGTGCCTCCGCGGAGGAATAGCCCGAATCGGCGTTTTTGGCATTGTTCAGTTGTTGTTCCGCGTCGGCGTTGGCCGTACCGGTCTGGTTTCCATTGGAGTCATAGCCGGAAAGCGGATTGGCGGTTTCACCTCCAACGGAATACGTGCTGCCCACATCACCGCCGACCGTCCAGCGGGAAATTCCGCCCGCCACGCCGACCACGCCGGCCGCGCCGGCTGCGGCGGTCGAACGGACGGTGCGAGTCGCATTCGCGGCGACGCGGATGTCGCCACGCGCGTTCACTTCGCCGCCCATCCTGGCGATCGTTGAATTGTCGATCGTCCCGACATCCACGCCGCCACCGACGCCGAATCCGGCCGAAAAACCGAGTGCTCCGGCGACGCTCACCGACGCGATCCCGTTCATGGCAACCACATAGACGTCTTGCATGACGTTTGCCGCCGACGCGTTGTTTGCCGCCTGGTTGATCCTCGCGCCATCCCTGATCTCGGCAGTTGTATCGGAATCGTACTTCTGCCAGTTCAGGGAGCCGGCGAGTCCCAGCGATGAGCCGACTGCCCCGGCCACGGAAAGCAAAAACGTGTCCTCGGTGGCAAACGAGCTGACGCCGACGCCGCGGATAGAGATCACCTCTGGAATGCCATTCGTTTGGCGACCATTAAAGATCTGTGCCGGAGCCGAATTGCCGAGTGCATCGACGGTACTGCTTCCGATGGATGCCGTCGTCCTTTTGCTCATCAGCGAGATTCCGAGCGAGCCGCCGAGTCCGCCGCCCGCAGCTCCGATTCCGATGCCGCCCGCGACGATGTCAACGTCGGTGAGATCCTCCGCATGCACAAAGACGTTGCCGCCGGCCGCGACGGTGCCGCCGTCACCGATCCTGGCGGTGGTAGTGTTGTTCAGATCGAACGACACGACCGATCCACTTGCACCACCAACGCCAGCCGACCCGGCCAATGAAACTGCGACGTTGACGAGATCCTCTTCGTTGTAGGCTCGAACGTTGACGTCCTTGGCCGCATTCACTTTGGACGCATTCTTGATCTCTGCGGTCGTATCCATATCAAAGAAAACCAACCCGACGCTTCCGGAAGCAGCGACTTGTCCTGCGAACGAAAGAGCACCGACGACAAAACGGCCAAAGGCATCATTGCCCGCGGCGACGTTCACCGATTGGTCACTCCCGGGCGTCGGCGTGTTTTGATTGACTTCAGCCGACGTCCCAATGGAAGCGGTTGTCGTTTCCAGTATCCCGGAAACCCCAAGCGATACAGCGATACCTCCTTTTCCTGATCCGCCCGCTCCGATCGAATAGACTTCCAGCGCTGATTCACTTGTTGCGGTAACGCTCACACCCTTGAACGCGTTCAACATCGCCGGTGACGCTTTGCGATTGACGAAGTAGGTCGGATCGAGTTGGAAAGCGGTGTGCGTGTAGTCCAAGTCGGCTGAGCCCAAAACGCCGTCGTCGACCACATCGCCCCCGGCATTGAAGTTCCCCGAGGGGACACTCAAGCCGCCACGCTTGGCATGCGCATCGATCTTGGCGGAATCACCCACCGTCGCGGTGGTGATTTTCGTAATGATGGGTACGGCAATCGCGCCAGCACCGCCGATATTCTTGACGCCGATTCCCAACGAGCCCGAAATCACTTCGTGGGAGTACTCATTGTCGGCGCCGACGGTAACACTTCCCTGGGCGTTGATCGTCGCCGACGAACCCACGATTGCCTTGTTCGTCAAGTTGAAGACGGAGACTCCCACACCGAATGCTGCACCCACCCCGTTGCCAACGCCGATAGAACCAGAAACGGACAGCGCTTTTTCGTTTGAATACGCGTCCACGATGACGTTGCCTTCGGCTTGCACATTAGCCGCCGATTCGATTCGTGCTTCCGTATCCTTGTCAATGAAAGCGATATCCAGACCGGCTCCGACGCCACCGTTGCCGAAGGAAACGCCCGCGGCACCGGCGACTCCGTCCAGCTTGGTTCGGTTCGCGCCGACCACGGTGACACTCTGGGCGATGTTCTCGTTTGCACCGGCCACGACCAACGTGGGATCGGTGTTGACTTGAGTTCGATCACCGATCCACGCTTTCGTTTCGTCATCGATGATGGTCACCGTCGCCGAAGCGGCGAAGGCAGAGCTTCTTGACGGTCCGGTGATCGCCCCACCGGCGGCAACGTTGACAATATTTGCGTTGGAGACCGCCGCAACGGCGACACCAAGCTGATTCTCTTTCTTGAATTCCTTGTTTTCGATCGTGCTGGTGGGAACCAGCGAGAAACCTCGATCACCGTTCGCTTGAACGAGAATGTCGTCATCGATGAACGCGTTGACGTTGCTTCGTTTGTCGACGGTGCCATTGGCCAGCCCGACCGAACCGATTTTCTCGTTGGAACCGCTGAACAACGCGCTTAGTGCGATACTGCCGGCGACGTTGACGATTTTCGCTCGGTCTTCCGCCGTGACAACAACGTTCCCATCGGCAAGGATACGACTCGCCGCATTGGTAATCCTCGCCGATGTGTCCGTCCTGACGACGGTGATGGCGAAAGACCCCTGGTACGCGGCGTCTGCACCCACCGAAGCGCCCGCCGCGACTGCGGTGATCGTCGGGGCTGAATTGGCAAGTACGCTCACGCTGCCTTCGGTACTCTTGACGGGAGTCGCGGTGATGTCGGCGTTGGCGTCTTGGTTGAAGACGTTCAGCAGGATGGAGGCACCCCCGGCACGCCCCGAACCGCCGAAACCGCCGGGTCCGTCGGCCAGTGCTCCGCCACCGGCAATCGTCACGAATCGAGAGTTGTCGTTCGCTTCAACCCTCAAGCCGCGCTTGGCGTTCACTCCGTTGCCGCCATTCTTCTTCCGACGCACTGAAGCTCGAACATTGGTGTCGACTAAAACGATCCCGATGGAGACCGCCGCAGCCAGCGTCCTCGTGGACACACCGCCCAAGGCTGCCGCGATTGCGACCGTGACGCCGGTGACCCGGTTTTCATTCTTCGCCGTGATGCTCACCACGCCATCGGCCGTAACGTCACTGTCCTCGACGATTGCAAGTGTGCCTTCTTTTTGCGTCACGAAGATCAGGTTAATCGCCGCACCAATACCCCAGCGATCTCTTGCGGCGGTGCCGATCGCAAACCCACCCGCCCCGGCGACACTCGTCACAACGGTTGCGTCGCTGGCACCGACACTGACCCTCCCAGAGCCGGCGACACCTGGGTCGGCGGTCGCGGTGACTTCACTCTGGTCGACGATCCTTGCGCGGGCTTCACTTCCCACGACGTTCACCGCAACCGACCCCGCCACGGCCGTCTTGGAGGCTCCTGAACCGCCCATCGCGATCGTGATGACGCGGGAATCATTGTCCGCGTCGACAAACACATCGCCTCCGGTAACGATCACTTTGGATCGTTCGATTCGGGCATCGGTATCATTGTTGATTGCGTTCGCCACGAATGCGCCGGCGATGCCTTTTGAATTGGCGGACCCCGTTGCGATCGCCAGCGAGCCCGCGATCAGCAACGAGTTGCTGGTGTCGGAAGCCAACACATCGAGCGATTTGAGATTGAGATCACTGTCGCTAACGACCGCGCGCGTTCTTCCTCGAATTACATTCACGGCGGCCGTGCCCGCAACGGCGATACTGCGCTTAGGTGGGTCCACGGGTTTGAGGTCGCTCGGATCGACGGCCGGCGGGCCTTGTGGCGTATCATCACTCCCATCAAACACGCTATCCGAGGATTCGGAAAGGGAGTACTTGCGCGCGACAACCAGGTTGTTACCAGGATCGACCTGCTTGGCCTTTTGGACAACAAGCTTGTCACTGGCGACTTCAGGGGCCTTGCTGACGATCGTGCCCGCCACGGTGATGGAGACGATCTCGCCTTGATTATTCGCGATGACTGCGCCCTCGCCTCCGGAGACAATCGAACCAGCAGTGGCCAGCGTGCCAATCGAATGCTCCGTTCCAGACGCCAGGGTCGGATCCAACGCAATTGCGGCCCCACCAGGTGTTTCGGAAAGCTGGAGTGATTCCCTCGTCGTTCCCACGACGTAATAGCTTGCACCGTTTTGCAATCCGCCAATCGCCGTTCCAGAACCGGCGCTGTAGACCACCTGTTGGCCCACTTGAAACGGATGTGATTTCTGCAATTGAATGCGATCGGTTGGTCCATCGACCAGCGGCGTCGCTCGAAAAGTTCGACCAAACCCGTGCGTGTCGCCTGTCGCGGGATAAGGTGAGAGCGCAATCACCTTACCGCTGATGGCATCGTTTTTGGTCACCGCGAGTTGGATCGACGTTGCCGATGTCGCGATGACGTAATACACCTGACCGTGACCAATGCCACCGATGCTCGTGCCGCTCCCGTTGCTGTAGACCACGGCATCCCCGGCCTTCAATCCATGCGTGTAGCCGAGGTGAACCGCGCTGGTATGATCGATCGCGCTGGTGCGGACTTGGTGATTCGTGCCGACTGCGGTGCTCGGGTCGAGAGTGATCGCGTTTCCAACCGTTGCGGCTTCCGGTGTGGCGGCGAGTCGGAACGTGCTTGGGCTGGTGACGATCGCGTAGACAATCTGGCCGCGGTAAAGTCCACCGATTGCAGTCGCCGAGGAGGCTACCGTCGCACCGTCGTCGTACAGGAGTCTCGCGCCGGTAACCAAGCCATGCGAGGGTTTGGTAATCGTGTTGCCCGACACGGCGGTAGCAGGATCGAAGGAAACGCCGGCGCTAGCGATGGGAGTAATGACTCTCCCCAAACCATGCGTTTCCTCACGCGTGCCGGTCGGGTCAGCAGCCAGTCGAATCTTGTGGGTTGCGCCCGCACTCGCTGGAGCCGAAAGCTCAACGCGTTTTTCGAGCGCAAAGAACTGAGCAGAGTTGTCAGCGCGAGTGGCGTCGATCGCGATTCGACTCGTGCCAAGATGAAAACTATGGATACCTACCGGGGATCCCGAAAGCGTCAGCGCTCGTCCCGCCTGGGCGTCGGCCGATGAGAGGGCGAGTCTGACACCGAGATGCAATGGCGTGAAGGTCTTTGTCACCGGATCATAGTCCCGGACGACGGGATCAAAGACGGGGATCGCGTAAAGTGTCATTCCCTCGGTTAACGTGCCGCTATTTCCATCCACATCGGTGTAGGAGATCGCCGTCGTCGGATCGACGCCTGGTCCCGAATAGAACGCATTGCGGCTGTAAACCAAGGCGTCACCGAGTGCGTATCCATTGTCGAATGCGAGTTCGATGCGGCTCGCGTTGCCGGAGGGCTTGATCGCGTTGGCGGCATCGAAGAATTGCCATTGGCCTTTGATCGCGTCGGCATTTGTGTTCGCCAGCGCAATCTTCTGTTCCCCATCGACGATCGCGTAATAGAGCCGGTTGTTTTGAAGTCCTGTAATCGTGTTTCCGGGGGTCGAATAGCGGACAGGATCACCCGTTTGAATGCCGTGCCAGTACCCAAGATCGACGGTGTGCGATGATCCGGTGACGGCTCCAGTAATTGAATTTGCTGAGTGGATAAAGCCTTGTTGCAAGGTGTGACTGCGGCCGACACCTTCGACACGCCCCAAGATGATCGATACTTGGCTCGCCGCCGTTGCACGTAGCTCGATCGTCTTGTCGTTGACGACATGAACGTAGTAGGTACTGCCGCTGATCAGTGGACTGATCGCCGTTCCACCTCCGGCGGTGTAGCGAATGGCTTCACCCGTGGCGAAACCGTGGTCGAAGGGAAAGACGAGTTGGTTGGCCTGGACCACTTCGGCCGGATCGAAGACGAACTGAACTTCAGCGATGGAATCGGACGACGTCTCTGCAAGGGCAATCGTTGTCGCTGAGACTGGAATCGCGATGTAGTCTCTCCCATCTTCGAGCCCGCCGATGACAGCCGAACCGCCAGACTGGTAGCGGACGAGATCGCCCAACTGAAAGCCGTGCGTATACCCAAGATCGATCACATGATTGGTGGTGTCTACGTTGCCTTGGTTAAAGGTGGCGCTCGACTCGTTCGCGGTCCGCGAAAGCGTAAAAACGGGGTCCCCCGAACTATCAGAATCGGCGCCGAGGTTGACATAGTAGGTTTCACCATCTCGCAGCCCACTGATTTCGAGATCCCCGCCACCGGCGTAAGTGACCCGATCCCCAGTGCTGAATCCATGGTTGTAACCGAGGTAGACAGAACGATTGCTGTCGACTCCAACGCCGGGCGCAAAAGCGGTGTCGGATGAAAGATCAATTTTGAGATTTCCGATGATGGCGTTGGTCTCACGCAAAATCGTGTTTACTGCTACCGATCCTCCGACTCCGACCGAATGTCCCCAGGTGATCCCACCCACGCCGCTGTACGCGTCCGAGTTGTCGTCGGCGAGCACGAGCAGGCTCAGATTCGTCCAGTATTCGGTGTCGGTGACCGCGCGGATGTGCTTGTCTCGAGCATCGATCTTTCCATCGGGGACCCCGTCGTTCTGTCCGTCGCCATCGCTATCCCCATCGGTATCGAGTGATGCGAGCGGATTCTCCAATTTGAAGGTTTGCAGACCACGCGTGGGCGCAATCTCTGCCTTCGTTGTTGACGTGACAGGGATCAAGAAATGCCCTGTTTCAGACGCTTGCGCCGCATTGAGCGTGATCGCGGGACCACCTTCGGTTAGAGAGAGTTGAACTCTTTGTTCGTCAACACGTTTGATGAAGTAGACGCTTCCCTCGGACAACGGTCCGATCGCATTGGGTTGGCCGTAGTAAACGACTGCCTGTTTATCCAGGAGGTCGTGGCGTCTTCCCAAATCGATCGTCTTATTGTCGACTAAGCTGATCGCGGACTTTTTGAAACCGGGGACAAGCGAATGTTGGTTTCCTGAAGTGTTGTCAAGATTCAGGTCGATGACCGCCCCGCCCGGTGTTGCGGAGAGTTGCAGTCCCGAGTCCCCTTGCTTGACGACGTAGTAGGTGGCATTGCTCGTCAATCCGCCGATCGGACTTCCGGCCCCTGCGTAGTATCGAACGGGGTCATTTGAGTTGAATCCGTGTTGATAACCCAATTGAATGATCTCGGTATTGACATCGACGCGTAGCGTCGGATCACCCTGAGCGATCGGTTGCTTTGGGATGAACGAGTTGATCGGCGAATAGATGCCGACTTGTTCTGTATTGACGACGTCAAAGTCTCTTGGGATCTCGATGAGACCTGTGCGAGTGGTGACGGTCGCTCCGTCGTCAATTCTGGCAATGGTGTTGCCATCGACGACGAATGCGGAAACGCCACCATTGATGGACAAGCCACCTGCCGAGCCACCTTGCGTGACGATCGACAGATTCGACGAATCACTTCGAGCCATCACCAACAGGCTCTCGGCATCGACCGAAGCGCCGGATTTCACGTCGGCGATCGCATCGTTGTTGAACACGACCGTCAAGATCGCGGCACCGATCCCAGTCCCATCTGCAGAGGCGACGTCGGCACCCGAACCGAAGTAGTTCCAGATGGCGAATTGACCTGCAAAATTCAACGTGTCGTTTTCGACCGCGGCTAGGACCGTGGCATCGCGCCCGACGGTGACTTGTGCATTGCTACCAATGGTCGCTTCTGCGTTATTATCCAACGATAAGATATTCGCCTGAAGGCCGAAGGCGAACTCTCTACCCTCCGTGAATGCTTCGGCCCAGGACGTAAAAAAACCATTCTGGATGCCGAAGTCGTAGTTGATCTTTGTTCCGACAAAATCGCCGGGAGATTGAAGGCCGCGTCGCGATACACGCCTCGTCCACAATTGCTCCCAAGGAATCTCGGTCGATGATCGAACGTTCAAGTCTCGACCGACGTTGATGGTTGCGTTATCCCCGATAATGGCCATGGCTTCATTGTCGAATTGGCCGATGGAGACCGCAATCGAGACGCTGCTGTCACGGATATCAACAACCGACCGCCCTCCAACCACCTCGTTGCGACTGGCGGTATAGCTTCGAGCGGCTAACTTGGGAAACTCTTGCAAGGTTGAAGTGACTTGCAAATCGCCGTTGACAGACGTAACCGATGCGCCGTTCCCGACACGCGACTGCACGTCGTTGGTTTGATAGCCGACGTTAAAGCCGCCCGCAAATCCATTTCCCCCGTTGCGAACGTTTGACTGTTGCTTTCCGACCAGGAAATTCAGGGACTTTTGAAGTTTGTTCCAGCTTTGCAGGTTGCGAACCGGTCGAACAATCTGCGGGGTAATCGAACCGAGTCCGGTGGTCGTGCCCGCCGTGAATGTGTTGCGCTCTGTCTTTAAGTCACTGTCGATCGTCACATGGCTGCCGGCATCCACGACTCCATCGACGGCTGCAAGCACATCGGTAACGGATTGGCTGTACGTGACCGCCATGGTCCCCTTGGCTTCCTTGTATCCGGAAGTCGTGGAATTGACGGATTGATTTTTGTTGCCGTGGGCAATCACATCGACCTTTCCGCCGGCGCGGATGGAAGAATCGCTCGACAGGGTGGCTTTCGAATCGAGGTCAACGATCCCGACGGTCACCGAGGCACCGATCCGTGCACCGCGGAGCGAGCTGGAAGCAACCAAATCGGCGTCCGCGTTCGTCGATAAAGAAACATCCCCGGTCGACACGATCCCGGTACCGTTTGTGACGCTGATCATCGCCTTCGGCTCGGCAATCCCCAGCGCTAACGCACCGTACAGAGGCGATATCGATCGGGTGATCGCGTCGGTCGCTGCATCGGAGGTGATCGACACGTTGTCGGCATTGATGGTGCCACCGTCAATCGTGACCGAGCTACTCGCTTTCGAGATTGCAAATCCAAAGAAAAGTGAAATGGATCCGATGTACTCCGAGATTGCTTCGACCGTCTTCTCGCTGTAGTTCGTGTCTTTGCCCGGCTGATCATCGTCATACAAATCGGCGGCATCTGCGTCGGCATCGATTGTCACGCCACCAGCACGAATCGTCGTGCCGACCAAGGACACATTTGCTCTCATGTTGGAGACGGAGGGGATCACCGGCAAACTGTTGCTGAAGAAGCTGATAAAGCCGTCCAGATTTGCCGTCGCGGTGATCGCCAGGTTGCCGGGAGTGTCGGTATCCGCCGCGTGGTCGGTAACGAGTTGAACACCCGTCCCGGTCGAAAATCGCGGGGCAGCAAATATCAAGTCGCCGGAAGCGCCCGATGACACGGAGGTGTCAATTGTCGAGTTTGGCAGAACCTGAAGTTCCAAAGCACTGAAGCCGACATCGGTGCCCGGCAACGAGAAGTTTCCGACGATCAGGGCATTGAATCTGTCTGCGTCGAAGTTGGAGGCGAATTCGGCACCCGGGTCAAGCGACATCGAAAACCGAACGTTCTTCTTGCCCGCAAATGTCGCTTCCGTGTACTGCTGATAGCTTGTCCCATCCTGACTCCACTCCAGCGTCCCGGCATTGTCGGTTCGAACGTAGACATCGCCCGAATAAAAGGGGCCCAACCGAAAATTCAATTCAACCGTGTCCGCCGTGTTGGTGATCAACACAGGCGTCACGGCAAGCATGGTCCTGGACTCCAAGTGCTCGCTCAGCAGTTTCCGCTGCTTACGCCGTGTGGAACGCCGCTCATCGCTGAAGAGCTGTCGCTTTCTGCGTTTGGAGACACGCTTGGATTTCTTGAGAAGTCTTGAAAACAACGTCGACACCTCGACCGGATTCAAAGGAGGAACCACCGCTTCGGGAAGCGCTCGTCCGTCATTCGCGATCAGGAGGTTTCCTGGTTCGGCAGCAATCGTGGGTCGCCGAACAAGCTGAGGTTGTCAGAAATTTTCGCGCATCTGTGAAAATGCAGGCCGTAGCGACAACCCCCGCCGGAACGTCAAGATGGAAACAATGCGGTCGGAGCGTCTAGCTTCCGAAAGCGCAGGTCGCGCGCTGGCCTGGACAACCGGAGGACCGCTTTTCTTGGAATTTCTCAGTTTTCCCGGTCGCCGAACAAAAGTGCCGGTTTCTCGATCAAAATCTCGCGGAGGAAGCAAATGGATGTCCGCGAACGGAGGCACATGGGGGCCTAATCCCCGCTCAACGTATCTCTCACGCTCCGCGTGAGACGGCCAAACGAACGGGCAGTGCTTGATGAATGCTGCAACTTTGTGCGAAAGATTTGGATCCTCGTGGCTGTAAGTTCATAGGTCGCGGGACTGAGAAAGAATCTGAGGTACGCGGATCGCAAGACGCTGCAACGGGTAAGCCTGAGAAAATGAAAGACGTTGATCGGAACGCGGATTTCCCGATTTCGGGTGACCTGCTGGTCAAGCTGACCGAAGCCCAGCCGCGACTACTCGGTTAT
Source organism: Planctomycetota bacterium (assembly GCA_039025515.1). Lineage (GTDB taxonomy): Bacteria > Planctomycetota > Planctomycetia > Pirellulales > Pirellulaceae > Stieleria. The sequence continues at coordinate 2,371 of JBCCOI010000086.1, read as the reverse complement.
CTGGTCAAACGCCTCGGAGATTTGGAGACGGCACGTGAAGTGCTTCAAGACGTTAATCTGGTGATCTGCCGTCGCGCTTCTGAGTTCCGACCGGGCAGTCATTTTCTGGCTTGGGCGTTTACGATCGCAAAGTTCGAGTTGCTTGCGTATCGAAAAAGGATGTCGCGCGAACGGTTGGTTTTTAACGCGGATCTCGTGGCTTCGCTGGATCGAATGGACGAGTCGCTCTTTCCCGCAGACGGAGCACGAAATCGCGAGGAAGCTCTGCAAGTGTGCTTGGACCAATTGGATGAACGCCACCAAGAATTGCTGACTCGGCGGTACGCCGAATCGCTGTCGGTCAAGGCACTCGCGGCTGAGCTTAATAAGACGGCCAACGCCGTCAGCATGACACTGCATCGCATTCGAGAGCAACTAATGCAGTGTGTCGATCGTCGACTTTCAGGATTATCCGATGACTATGTCTAACATTGGTAGCACTTCGGAAGTCGCACCGGATAACTCGCGAGTCGAAGATCAAAGACTTGCCGAGTTGGTCGCGGCGGTCGTCGAAGGAAGTCTTGGCGAGTCGGATAGAAGCGACCTTGAGAAGATCTTGGAATCGTCGGACGCGGCTAAACGCTATTACCTTCGCTACGTGCAGATCGAAAGCGAGTTGGCCAGCCAATGGGATGCAGGCCATTCCATCTCGCTCGCGCGAGAGCAGTCGCCGTCAAACTCCACAAGACAAAAGCTTGTTGTTCCGGCCCTTTGCATGTTGCTTGTTGCAACCGCGGCCGCGCTACTATTGACTTTCTTCCCCATGGGGCGAGACAGGACACCGGACGATCTCGCTTCTGAGTTCCGTAGTCTTGAAGGTGGCAACGATCCTGGTTTAGGTGTTGCCATCGTGGTTCAGACACGCGGGCTGGAGGAAGATTCCGAGATTCGTGTTGGCCGGCGTTTGCCAGCCGGCTTGTTTCAACTTTCACAAGGTGAAGTATTGCTACACTTTGTTAGCGGGGCGACGGTCGCACTTCAGGGGCCATCACAGCTGGAGATTGAATCCGAGATGCTGGCTACTTTGCTCTCGGGAAGCGCAACGACACGCGTATCCGAAAGTGCAAAAGGATTCGTGCTCAATTCTCCCGGAGCGGCAGTGGTTGATCTGGGTACAGAGTTTCGTATGTCGGTCGATTCACTCGGAAAGTCCGTCGTGGAGGTCATCGATGGAGAGGTCGAGCTGTCTCTGCTTGGCGATGATGGCACAACGTTAACGAGTCGACAGCTTGCGGAAAGGGAGATGGTGGCCGTTAGTCCGAAAGAGATGAGGCTGACGGACATCAAGTCATTCGAACCAGCCGCGCCGATGGTGCGGCCGTTTGTTCGTCCCTTGGCGATTGATGAAGACTACGTCTCGCTCGTGAAGAGTCGGTCTCCGATTGCTTACTGGCGATTTGAATCATTCGAGAACAATCGCCTTGTGAACGAGGTCGCCGATGGCCCCATCTTTTCGATGCAGCGAAGTCCTGAGGAGCCGAGATCGGTCACCGTTGCTCAGGGGCATGTCCGATTCCGCCGCAGCGGAAGACCCCGGTTTTTCGTTACCCAGCCGCTACTATCCGGATTGATGACGAACAGTCATTCGGTCGAAGCTTGGATCGCTCCCGATGACCTGCGGCACGCTAGTTTTCTAAGCCTGTTTCCAAGTTGGAGTCAGTTCGGATACGAGCAATTCACGTTGCTTGAGATTGCCACAGATACGTCGTGGGTTCATCAGCCAGGTTCCATCCGATTTCTTTCTCGGTATCCGCCCGCGAGATCATCCGCGAGAGGACTCAATCTGTTCTCAGCCGGGCTTGTGACTCCCGGCCAATGGCACCACATCGTCACGACGTCGACGGAATCCAAATTATCGTTATTTATCAATGGCACCTTAGTGAGAGAGATTGAAAATCGGCAGGAGCAACCACGGAAAGACGAACCGCTGCGCTGTTTGATTGGACAGTTGACACTTGATCAAATCTGGAGGCAGTTCTCCGGCAGGATGGACGAAGTCGCGATTTACGATCGTGCGCTTTCGGCTGAAGAGATATTGGAACACTATAGCGCCGTCGATTTGAACAAGGAGCGTCAATGATGATGCAAACTCCTCGGTGTCCATTTGCCAAATACCTGACCGTATCCTTAATCGTCGGATACATGCTTGTCGTTTGCAATGCCAGCTTGGCTCCAGCCACAGAGCGTGAAGTCTCGTTTTCGCGTGAGGTGTTGCCGATTCTGTCCGACCGATGTTTTCATTGCCACGGACCGGACGAAAGCCATCGCGAGGCTGATCTGCGCCTCGATCTAGAAGATGCCGCGAAGCAAGATCTGGGTGGCTATGCCGCTG
>JBCCOI010000085.1:0-17438 GCA_039025515.1 Planctomycetota bacterium | reverse complement strand
GGAATGCGTTCTTCGCCGTTCATCAACTCGGCGTTCCAGCGATCTTCGCTTTTCTGAAGCTCAAAGCGGCAACGGATGACGATGTTCTCTTGACTGAGCACCATCTGCCAAGTCCCAACTAAATCGTCTTGTGCGTGCAAACGGAAAACGCTCAACCCGAGAGAGAGGCCTGCGAAGATCAAGGCGAATAAAAGCGACCGATTCATGGATGGAGGTGTTTAAGCCGAGCGAGAGGGAGTTAATTTCTGACGCGTTTGGGTGCCAATGCAACAATGGGCTCGTGCGTTTGAGTACGATGTAGCTCAATCATATTAGTGCTTTTTAACCCAATTCGGTTCCGGTCATGTTTCGAAAACTTCTGTGCACTTGTGCGATTCTACTGGCTTTCTCACCCAGCCTTTCCGCCGCTGTTGTGTTTGATGAAGACACGGGTGGTGATTTGTCGGGCGCCTTTGGTGCTCCCACGTTGATCGCGCTTTCCGGAGGAGCCAATGAAATCTTCGGCCAGATGGGAAGCAATGGAAATACCGGCGCCTCCAATGGGTCCGATGGAGACTACTTCACATTCACTCTTGCCGCTAATCAAACAATCGACTCGTTGACGATCGTTGAATACGGTTTTTCGCCGAACGATCCCGGACGCTCGTTCATGGGTTATGTGAATGCAGCTTCATTTGGCGGCCAGGGAGGCGGCGACGTCGACGGATTCTGGCTCTTCAACGCCTCAGATATTTCGGGCCAAACAGCAGGGCTCGGTGGCAGTGCTTTAGGAGTTGGCGGAACGCTTGGGCCTGGCGAACACTCCTTCTGGATTCAAGAGACGTCCGGCAATGTGGTTGACTGGGGGCTGTCTTTCAACTTAGTAACCGCGATCCCGGAACCGTCTTCCGCGCTGGCGTTGCTGGGCGTCGGTGCATGTGTCGTTGTGCGTCGACGACGCTAGCGAAGACCGATCCGACGCTATGAAAAAAGGGTTGCGGCGGTCGTCGCAGCATCCACGGCGTCAACGGCGGCCTCCGCCGAGCTGGATGCAGTAGCCAATTTCAAACCCTTCCCACGGGAGACGACTTCCGAGAGCACCGTGTTTGCCGGAAATGTCCCGTGCGGCACCTTGGAAGAGATGGGACCGATACGAAAGATCACGGCCCAGTTATTCCTCTTGAACAGAGTCATGACTCGTGCAATAGCGCCTCCGCTGGGCACGAATCCTTTGAAGAACTCTTCGAGATAGATCTTGCCCGCATTGCTGGATGTGAGTTGGCCGATCGTGACGTTGAACTCGCTGAAATCTTGGTGCGTCGTGATTTTGAGGTTTCCGTGTTCGGCGATCCAAGTTTTCACCTTCGACTTTGGGCCGTGGATAACAAACTTCCCGTTTGCCGGCGTCAGTCCGATTTCTTTCAGATAGGGGACTGCTTGAATCGTAAAACCGCCTCCAATGCCCGTTCCCTTATCCTTCATGTAACCCGCGATGACGCCACTCATAGCTCAGTCCAACTTATGCTGAATCGACTGCGTTTTCGAAAACTAACTGCGGATATCTACTTTCAAAAGCGAGAGGGTGCCTAGATTTCGGATGACGCTGCAGTAGTGCTGTTCCTCGACGACGGCACGACGCGATTCGTTCCGTTAAATCAGTACGACCGTTAAATGCAACCCCTCACCAGGTGCACGCTTGCCGACATCCAAACGGATCCGTGACGATAGAACGGCTCGAATCGCTTCGCCAAAATGTCTGTCCCCGTTTGAAAAGCTTCCTCGCCAGCTTCGGCGAGTTTTTGTCCGATCCCGAACCCCGACAAGGCAAAATCCGCAGCCTCCGCCGGGGACAACTTCCCTCCCATCGGAAGTTCGCCATTCCAGGTTTGACAGTTAAGCTCTTGGAAGCCCGCTTTCTCGAGCAAACGTATGAACGTCGTCGAATCCTGGTACCGAAATGGTCCCGGCGCATCGGGCTCGGATTCTGGGATGTCAATCAGACTGCTGACAACGTCAACAACAGTCGAGCTCCAGGTATTGTCGGCGGGATCGGACCAAACGGCGAATGCGAATCGGCCCTGGGGTGACAGCCAATGACGCAGGTTTGTGAAGGCAACTTCAGGGTCGGCGAAGAACATCACTCCGAACCTGGAACACAGTCGCTGATAGATCGGATGTTCAGGTAGCCATGTTTCTGCGTTTGCAACGGTGAACCTTGCCGACCGGTTCAGTTCCCTTGCTTGTTTATTTGCCGCCTCGATCATCGTCGGAGCGACGTCAAACCCGGTGATAACTGACCCAGGTGGAGATGTTCTTTCGATTTCCAGCGCGACGTCGCCTCCACCACATCCGATGTCAGCAATTTGGCACGGACCATCGATCTTCAATGCCGATATCAATGGCTGCGTGATGGGCTCAAGCAACGCTTCCATTTGGTTGAGATGTGAACACCATCGCAAGCTCCGAGTGTGAATCCAGTCCTCGGCACCGAGTTGCATCTAATTGGTCTCCCTCTTTTTGCTTCCTCGTCACATCGCAAAAGTGATTAGCATGCAAGCCGACGACCATTGAAGGACGGATCCAAAGGATCGTCGGATAATTACCCGGCAGAGCCGGGCATCGGATGAACACCGCTCAGTCCGCAGCTTAACCGAATCACTGTAGCGTGCGAATGGCCTGTCACCGAAGCGATCTCGCCCCGTAATTGCTCGCTTCCCCACAGTGATCAACTCTCGTGCCGAACCTCTTTCTCTTCGATCGTCTCCCATTCCGTGGTGCCTTCCGAACTCTAGAACCGCAATATTGCGCTGGCTATTGGAAGAGACTCCGTTGAGTTAACGGTCTCTGGTTCAAGACGCTCAGCAGGCAGAAAGCGGCTGGGTAGCCTAGAGAATCTTTAGATGTACAAGTCGGTACACGAGAATCACAACCGAGCCCTCCAGGAAGATCTTGCCATCTCACGGAAGCAACGCAAAAGCCATTAAGCAAAACGCGTGCATGAGTAGACCAATGCTGGAACCATCGTTTTTCTCCAAGGCGTTGGGCGAGAACCCCGCTGCACTTCCCATCAATGCCGAATCAATCCTATTGGAGCAGGTCGGTGAAAAGGCAGTTATCCCTTGCGGCGGTCTGGAGTTGAAGGAGTACGCGCGATTGGGATTATGCGAACTGAAGCCGCTCCAAACTCCACGACCGGCATTGACTCGCTCGTGGGGTGGCGAGGACTACGACTACCTCATCACACACTACGAACAAGTGATGTGGCATGTGAAATGGCAGGGAAAAGTCATTCACGTTGTTCGCTTGCGATGGGAAAATGGCTGTGGCGGTGATAGTCGAGATTGGGTTGTTGCGGAGACGGAAGAAATTGCCGATGCGTTTATTCTTGAGGTCGAGCGTAAAACGCATGCTCCCGGCAACGCGATTTTGGTATTTTCGAACGGCCGTTGGAACCGAAGCCGCAGCCTCTACCGGGCGACGCAGGCAGCGTCCTTCGACGATCTGATTCTTGCCGATGACATGAAGGATGCAATCCGCAGTGATTTCAGGCGTTTCTTGGAATCCGAGGAACGTTACAACCGGTTGGGCATTGCTTGGCGAAGGGGAGCGATCATGATCGGTCCCCCGGGAAATGGTAAAACCCATTGTGCCCGCGCGTTGGTCAAGGAACTTGGTATTTCCAGTTTGTATGTCCAAAGCTTGAGTCACCAGTACTTCACTGCCGAACAAATGTGGAAGCAGGTTTTCGATCGAGCACGTGGGCTACGTCCATGTGTGCTGGTCCTTGAAGACTTAGACTCGCTCGTGGACAACGAAAACCGCTCTTTCTTTCTGAATCAGCTCGACGGTTTTGAACAGAACCATGGCATGATTGTGCTGGCAACGACCAACCATCCGGAGCGAATTGACAAGGCAATCATCGATCGTCCGAGTCGGTTCGATCGCAAGTATCACTTCAATCTTCCGGAGCGGGAAGAACGAATCCAGTTCCTCAGTGACTGGCAGAAGCGGCTATCAGATGAGTGTGGTTGGACGGCCGAACAAGTCGACTCCATTGCCGAGATCACCGACGAGTACTCCTTTGCCTACTTGAAAGAGTTGATCATCAGCACATTGATGACCTGGATGCACGAATCATCTGAGGAGTTCGTTTCGGTAATGTCGGCACAGGCGGAAAGCTTGAAGCATCAGATGAAGACGGAGGCTGCGGCAACCCCAGCCCGGCGTACACGGAGATTGCGGAGACGATAGAGGAAGGCCATCGTGTTGAGGGGGGAAAGGTTCGTCAACACCGATAATGTGAAATCCAGTTGCCTCAATCGATCAGCTCAAGAGAGGTTGGCAGCACGGGACCTCGGATGCCGGCTGAAATAGAGGTTTGATTGTGTGAGGATACATCCGAAAGCGTAAATCGAATCGATTTTTGGGTGATCGAATCGATGCCTGCAAACCCCTCCACGAATCCGTCGATCACCAATCCGATTCCCCCGGATGATTCGATGTTACCGCGTTTTGCCAATTCGTTGCGGCCCTTGGGCGTCAACTCAATGGTAAGCAAACGTTCGCCTGATTCGTCAGGTACGAAAACGCTCCTGACAAACTCTGGGGACAGTTCGAACGATTCCACAGACGCTTGGACCGCTACTCCTAAGTCTTGTTGCACGGTCAGAAGTGACGTCGTGTCGATACCCGGTAAAATTGGATATGCAAGTGCGTCAACGTCTAGAGAAGCATTCCCAGGATCCAACCAGACGAGGTGTGGAGAAATGTAAACGCCAAGACAGTCTTCAATTTCGTCTCTGTTGCGTTGCCATGTCTTGATCGTCACCGATGTTGGGCTTTCATGTCTGGACCAACTACTCCCCAATGTCTCAAGGCTGAATCCGTTGAAACCGCGTTGGTTTCCAAGACGCCCCGACAACGCTCTGCCAAGGTCTTTGCCGTCTACGTCGCTTCCAACCACTCTGTAATGCATTTCGACGGGGTAATACCCGAATTCATACGCCAGGACGGCTGAGACTAAGCCGATGGCGGCTAACGTGCTTGCCACGCCGGTGGCGGTTGCCCATCTCGACTCACGCATCAGCATCAAGGTGGTTGATGCCCAGTTCTTTGTTGGCGAGGGTTCGGGTCGTTTTTGTTTGGTCTCACGAAAGCCTCGGTACGCCCAGACGGAGACGGGGAAGCTGAGAACGAAAACGGGAGAGATGGGAAGCATGGAAAACACGGACGCCGTCAGACCCAATGCACGAAACCTCCCAATGACATTCAGGATCCCCGAAACGATCTGCAGAATTGCAAGCGGTCCCAGCAAGATGGCGGCACCAATGGCTGAAAGAACCAGCCAAGCATCGTTCAACGTTTCGGCAGCTAGATACTCCACAACGGCCAAGGTGCCTGCATTCAAGATGCCGCAGAAGATCATTGCGGTCCCAAACAGCATTCGAATCGAATCACTTGGTTGGTTCGGCCAATGAATCGGACCACTTGTGGATTGGCGCGCAACCGTCTGCTGCGATCCGAATCCGAGAGCATGCGTGACGTCGAGCGCACAGCCTTCGTCGTCGCGTTTGATCTTTAGGTCAACACTTCCGGTTTCTGAATTCGGTAGCTCGCCGAGCGCCGAGATCGTTTCTGCACTCAGCACCAACTTCGAACCGACGAAGCTGGGAAGAAGTTCGAGCCGAGTGATGCGTGACCGAGGAATCTCGATCACATGCGTCTTGGACTTCAAATATCCAAAGAGATTTCGAACCTTGAACTCTGCACAGAAAGCGTCGTCGCGGACGTAGATGACACCCACGGCGGATGAAAATCCGTCGGACGCATCGCAGGTAAACGGAACGGAAATACTTCTTGGTGCGGCATGTTCCGACGGACTTTCCTGATGTTCTGTTCCACCCGGTTGCGTCGGACGATTCGCGAAGGAAGCCGAGAGATGATCAAGATCTGAATCGAGTTCTGAGGCGTGTTGGTAACGCTGACTCGGTTTGCGACTCAGTGTTTTCAATACGATCGAGTCGAGACGTTCGTCAACGCGATGATGAATGTGGCTCGGTGCTTCGTACCGACCAAGAGGGAGTTGCCCCGTCAACAATTCGTAGAAGATCACTCCAAGGGCGTATAAGTCCACGCGGTGATCAACTTCTTTTGGGTCCTCAAGGTGCTCGGGGGCAAGATAATGCAACGAACCGAGAACTTGCCGTGTGGCGGTAAGCGTCGGCGCGCGGACGGCGTCGTCCACCATTTTGGCGATTCCGAAATCGGCGACTTTGAGCGTGCCGTCTTCGCCGAGCAAGATGTTTTCAGGTTTGATATCGCGGTGCACAACGCCCTTGGAGTGAGCGTATTCGAGGGCTCGGCAGATCGTCGAGACAACCTCCAACGCCTCGTCGGCGCCGACATTTCCCCCGGAAATGGCTTCGCGAAGGTTAATGCCGTCGACGAACTCGAGGACAAGGAAAGCGGTCCCGTCGGATGTGTTCCCAAAGTCAAAGATTGTGACGATATTGGGGTGTGAGAGCTTTGCGAGCGTCTTGGCTTCCCTCGTAAATCGTTCCACGAACGCCGCATCGGAGGAGACTTCTTTGGCGATCACCTTCAACGCCACATCGCGATCAAGCGAAGTTTGCCTGGCGTGATACACAGCCCCCATGCCTCCGCGTCCAATGAGCCGCTTCACTTCGAGCTGAGGAAACTGAGCATTGAGTTCTTCGAGACTCGGTAGACTGGCGTCGGTCTGTCCTTCTGCCTCCGTTTCTGACATGCCTAACTGCAGCAGGCACGCGCTGCACTCTCCTGAACTCTCAAGTGCGATGCCGCAGGAAGGGCAGAGACCGGCGGGTGGTTGAATGGGCACGTGAATTACTCGTTAGAGACGCGAATCGCGAAGGTAACCACACAACACTTCGAGATTCTGGCGGGGCAGTTACAGGGTACCGCGAGAAATTTTTGTTTTTCCCCCTGCTTGCTCTCGTCTAATTCGTCGTCGATTCTCGGATTTCGGCTAGCGGATTGTCATGCCCCGCGATTACGGACTGCAACTCAGCCAATTCTGCATCGATTTCCGAGGAATCGTCCAGGGTCTCGGACACAACCTCACGTAGCGTTTGACCGAATCTCTGCCGGAGTCGATGGAGTGCGACTTTGATGGCACTGGGCGAAAGCGACAGTTTTTTGCCGAGGTCGCAATACTGCGATTGAGTGAGCGTTTCGGTCAGTTTGGGCATCAGTGCGGCAAGCAAATCCTTCCGGTCCCGTCGAGAATAGTTTTCTTCCAGGCGGTTTCGAACTTCATCAAGAAGGCTTTTCGCCCAAGAGAGCTTGAACTGGCGATCCGGGTCGGTCTCTCGCGACTGGATCTCCAGCCATTGCCTTTCGCTGGTCCCGAAGTCCACCGAGAGTAGCTTGACGTGTCCTCCACGACGATGTGCCCGACGTCGACGATACTCATCAATTAGAAATCGCTTCCAAGCAACCAACAGAAACGACCGAAACTTCCCTTTTGCCGGGTCTGCGGAGCGAAGTAGGTCGCCACGCACGACGCCGCTGAGAAACTCTTGCGTCGCATCCTCCGCATCCTCGCGATTGAATCCCTGCCGACGAGCAAAGCTGTAAAGTGGAATCCAGTAGCTACGGATGAGCTCCTCCAGCGCAGGACGTCCCCGCTGCGCGTCATCTTTGGCGGCGTTCCAAACAAGCGTCCATTGCGTGGTCGCAAAGCGTTGATTCGACTTTGTCAAACGGACCCCCTGAAAATTGCCACACAATCAGACAAATTCGAAAACGCGATGATACTCCGCTTTTCTCACGTGCCCAACTCCGCGGAGAATCAGGCTCGTCGGTCGAAATTGTGACCAATGGGAATTTGAGATTTCTCTGAAAAACGCGGGCAGGTTCATTGAGTCGCCCGGATAAAGAAGCATGAATTCGGCGGAAAACAAATCGGCAAACCCATTGGAAGCTGGCTTTATGCGGCTTTTCCTCCGACACGAAATGGAGCTGCGAGCGTATGCGAGAACCATTCTTCCGGATTGGGAAAGTGTGGAGGACGCCCTTCAAGAAGCCAGCGTCACGATGTGGCAAAAGCTTGGCCAGTTGGAATCCGATGATGGATTTTTACCATGGGCCAAAGTCATCGTCCGTTTCAAGTGTCTGCAATCCATTGAGCGACTGCGAAAAGTACGCCCGTTGCTCAGTGATGAGGTCTTGACGCTACTTGCAGATGAGGCGGCACAAACAGAAACCGTCTTTGAGGTTCGACAAAAAGCCCTCGCGAATTGTCTTTCAGAATTTTCCAAAGCACATCGTGAGCTTCTGATGGCACCCTACGCGTCGGACGGTCGCGTGAAAGAGTTGGCGAGTTCGGCGGGCAAAACCGACAACGCCTTTTACAAATTACTAGCGCGGCTGCGTCAAAAGCTGACCAAGTGTGTACGTGCACGGCTACAAGCGGAGATTGCGTGACGTGAATTTGGAGGACATGATCCAGAATTACCTCTTCGGACGGCTTGAGAAAGAAGAGATTGAAGAGCTAAGTAGCGCTTTGTTGCGCGATACCGAGCTGAGACAAGAGTACGCCGCAGCCGCCAGCGTCGATGCCATCCTTCGGCAAGCATCGATCGAGCATTCCATCCAAGAGTTCCATACTCAAAATCCCCGGGCGGACATTGGTGAATCAGGACGACAAAGCCGGGCATGGTTGACGGCAGCAGTTTTCGCGTTGGCGGCAGCCCTTCTGGTTGCGTTCGTTGCATGGAGAAGTCTGCCGCGGACTGTCGCCAAGATCGTTTCGAGTGAAGATGCCGCTTGGGAAAGCATCTTGCCGACGAGTCCAGGATCGAAGCTTTCTCCCGGCGTTCTTCATCTCAAATCGGGGATCGCGACCATTGAGTTCCATTCTGGTGCAGAAATGATTGTGGAAGCGCCGGCGCGTCTCGAGCTGATTTCTGACATGCGTGCGAGGCTTTATAACGGTGCCGCGGTCATGGAGGTCCCGCCTTCGGCCGAAGGATTCATTCTGGAAACCCCGAAAGGACTCGTGATTGACTACGGGACGCGTTTCGCCGTCGATGTTGATTCGACCAAGTCTAACTTCGAGTTGATCGAGGGTGAGATTGAATTGCATCATGCAATGTCCGGTCGGAAATTACGACTCGATCAAGTCGGAACTGCCGCTTTCTTGACGGCGGATTCGTTAGGACTGGTCGAAGATCGATTGCTGAACGATCCGGAAACCCGCTCGCAAGGAAATGGCATCCGTCTCGTTCGCGTGATGACTGACGGACGCTGCGGTTCTGCAATTCGAAATGAGAGTCGCCGCGATAAAACGATACGCCCTGAGTATCTCTACGCAAAACACACGGGAGGCAAATGGGAGATTCGTTCGTTCTTCGAATTTGATCTCTCCGAACGAAGGCGTGATGCCATCCAGTCTGTCTCCCTGCGATTGAACCAGGTTCCCAGCTATCGAGGCTCTGCATCGCTCCTCCCCAAAGTCAACCGGTTCGCGATCTATGGCCTCACAAATCCCGAAAAACGAAACTGGAAAATCGAATCTACTTGGGCAGAATCGCCGGCGCCCGAGGACGGAATCTTGCTGGGTAGGTTTGAAATTCCTCGTAGTCAGCAACGTGGAGCGATCAGGGTTTCGACAACGGAATTGTTTGATTTCGTCAAAGATCACGAAAACCTGCCAATGACGTTCATCCTCGTCCGCGAGACGAATCGGACTGCGGGAGCAGGATCGAGCATGACTCACATGTTCGCCAGCGACAAACACCCGGAAGCTGTCGGGCCGCTGTTGGAATTGACCGTAACGGATTGAATTGGAGATGGCGGAATCGAAAATGTACGTGTTGAGAATTCAGACCTTTCAGTTGGTGACTTGGCTTTGCCTTGTAGCGGCGTTTCCTTTCATCGGAGCTCACGCCGGGCAGCCGGCTGCGGTTATGCCGCTCGAGTTTCGGCAATTGTTCAAGCAGTACTGCTACGACTGCCATGACTCGGAAACAAAGGAAGGTACGGTTGACCTGGAGACGATACCTTTTGAGGTTTCGCGGAGCATAGAAATCGCAGAGCGTTGGGCAAAAGTGTTGGACGTGATCAACTCCGGCGAGATGCCTCCCGAAGACTGCGAACCGATTGCGGACGAAGAAAAGCTTTCCTTTCTGAAGAAGCTCTCCGAAGAGATGGTCATTGCCCGAAGCATTCTGAGCGATTCGGGAGGAGTGATCACGTTACGAAGACTGAATCGTCGTGAGTATGCGAATACCATTGAAGCGTTGATCGGAATTCGCCCAGACGTTTCCAACTTGCCGGACGATCAGGCGACTGGGGGATTCGATACGCACGGCAATTCTCTGTTTTTCTCCAGTGATCAGCTGGAACAGTATCTTGCCGCAGCTGACGATGCACTGAGACTTGCTTTGCGAACACGTGTCGATGTGAGCCCAAGAATCGAGCGAATCGAACCAGAGAACTATTACAACGAGCACTACGCGGCCGCACTGGCCGAGATGGAAGACTCTCTTCGGAGGGCCCAGGCGTTTGCGGCGCAGACAGAAAAGCCTGCCTCTGAATTTGGATTCCTTGATGACTATCAAGCCAAGAGGAGCTTGAACCAAGGTTGGATTCCACTGCTGACGAACTACGCAAACCGACCGGAAAATCAAACCGGTGCGACCTTGATCATGACGATCAAGCAAGGAGGCTACACACGCGTAAAGCTTCCTCGCCTGCGAGGGCCAAAAGCGGTTGGGAAGTACATCGTCCGATTAAGAGCAGCCGCATTCCCGGAAGCGGAGAAACGACTGCATTACGTGGAATTTGCGTCTGGCGACGGTCAGTCACAGAAAAGACTTGGATGGAGGAAAGTCACCGCAACGCTTGAAGCCCCGGAAGTGATTGAGTTCTCGATTGAGCATCTTCCCGGACAGGATCAACAGATTCAGATTCATCAACGTAGCCATCAGGATCGCGCGGACAAAGCTTTGGCAATGTCGGACCGCGAGAAAAACGGGTTAGGTACGGTACCGGGGTTATGGATCGATTGGGTCGAGTTAGTTGGTCCGCTACCGGATGATCGCGAAAGAGACACGCGATCCAACATACTTGTAAAACGATTGGATGGATGGAGTGACGATCGATACGCCGGTGAAGTGTTGCGTCGGTTCGCGACCAAGGCCTTTCGTGGCAAGCAACCAAGTGAGCAATACTTACACCGATTGGTCCAGCATTTTAACGGTGGTCTCGCGAAAGGAATGACGACCGACGAAGCACTCATTCTGCCACTTTCGATCGTCTTAGCATCACCAAGCTTTCTCTATATGCAGGAGTCCGAGCCTGAAGGTCAATCCGAGCAATTGAGTGATCGAGAGCTTGCAGTTCGCCTCTCCTATTTTCTTTGGAGCGAACCTCCGGATGAAGCATTGATGGAACTCGCGGAAGCCGATCATCTATCCAATGCTGATGATCTGAAGGAGCAGACTGAACGACTGCTTTCCGATTCGAGAGCCGATCGGTTTGTTCGCAGTTTTGTTTACCAATGGTTGGACATGCAACGGCTGGGTATGTTTCAATTCAATGGAGCCCAGTTCCGAACATTTGATAACGCAGTTCGCGACAGTGCCGCAGAGGAGATTTTCCAGACGGTTCGTCTGATGCTCGACGAACGGATTCCGCTGCGAACGTTGCTCAGGTCGGACTTCGTGGTCATCAACGATATCCTGGCTGATTACTACGGTCTTCCCGGCTTCGTGGGGCACGAGTTTCGTCGTGTCGAGCTTCCGCGTGACTCAAAACGCGGTGGGCTGATTGGTACGGCGGCCGTACTGGCCATGGGCTCCGACGGCGTGAGAGCTTCTGCCGTCGAACGGGGCGCATGGGTCTTGCGGCACTTGCTTCACGACCCGCCACCGCCGGCTCCGCCGAATGTCCCGATGCTTACTCGATTCGATGGCGAACAGTTGTCAGCTCGTGAGCTCGCCCGGGCCCATCAAGAACAACCTCAGTGTGCGCAATGCCATCAGAAGATCGACCCCGTCGGGTTTGGTTTGGAGAACTTTGATGCGTCCGGTACTTGGCGCGAACAGGAAGTCGTCGGTAGCGGAAGGTTTCGGTTCGGTCGTTGGACAAAGGAAACTCGATTTGAAATCGACCCCAGCGGGCAGCTTCCGGGAGGCGTTGAGTTTGCCAACTTCCACGAACTTCGTGACAGAATCGCGGTCCACGAGGATGCGTTTGCTCGTGGTTTGGTCGAGTCGTTGATTGCATACGGTCTCGGGAGGCCCTATGGATTTACCGACAAGCCGTTGGCCGATGCGATTTTAGCAGAAGGCAAAATGAAGGATTACGAATTGAGTACTCTCATACTGGCTTTAGTCCGTTCAGAGACATTTCGTAGCAGGTAGTACTCAGGATCTGGTGCCTCGCTCACCACCGAGCTCGTCGGCCTCAAAGTTTGAATCACTAGAAGAGAACTCGAATGGATCACCCAGAAATGCGAAAACACTTCAACTCGGTTGCAGCGTCACGTCGTGCCGTGCTGCGTGGTGCAGGTGCTTTCGTCACGCTGCCGTTCATGGAATCGTTCGGATCAAGTCGACTTACGAGCGCAGCGAGTGTGGTTGCGTCTGTTCCCAAGCGGATGGTTTTTCTGGGGATGGGATACGGCGTGACGGCCGATCGTTGGTATCCAGAAAGTAACTCCGTGGGTGAAGACTATGCATTTCCGGAAATCCTGAAACCATTGTTGAAGCACAGGAAAGACTTGACATTCATTCAGAACCTGATGCATCAGTATTCAGCAGACGGTCATAGCGGAAGTACGTTTTGGCTGACCGGCGCCAATCGCTACGAAGTTCCGGGGCAGAGTTTTCATAATACGGTTTCGGTCGATCAAGTTGCGGCCGAGGTGCTGGGCGAACAAACGAGGTTTACTTCCATACAACTCGCAACCAGGGGCGCCGCAGGTGCTTCGGGGGATGGGCATGGTCCAGGTCTCTCGCTTGCGTGGAATCGCTCAGGGAAACCTGTTTCCGCTCTGAACTCGCCCATTGCGACATTCCACCGACTGTTTTCAAGTGACGAAACCCCGCTGGCCGAGCGCGAGCAGCGACTCCAAGAACAGCACAGCGTCCTGGATACGGTGCTCAGTGACGCGCGATCCGTCAGTCGCAGCATCAGTAAATCGGATAATGAGAAATTGAGCGAGTATCTCGAGTCTGTTCGTGAGATCGAAGTCCGTTTGTCGAAGGAGGCAAAGTGGCTTGGGATCAAGAAGAAGATGCCGCAGGAGGAAATCGTTGAGCCTGACGAATCGCTCACTGGCTATAAGGAGATGGAGATGATGTACGACCTGATGGTTGCCGCGATGCAAGTTGATGCGTCGAGAGTTTTCACGTATCGCATGCCCGTGACCTCGCTGATTCAAAGCCTGGGGGCGACAATGACGGCGCACAACATGAGCCATTACTCCGAAGGGGAGCGCCGAACGGTCTCGCAGAATCGAGACCGCGCGAATGCGAAGCTTCTTGCACGGTTTATCGACAGACTCAAGTCATCAACAGAAGCAGATGGTTCCAGCCTCTTCGACAACACCACCATCACGATGGGCTCGAACCTCAGCAGCGTTCACAGTCTCAATAACTGCCCGACGATCGTAGCTGGTGGCGGCAGTGGTTTTAGGCAAGGCCGGAATCTGGTCATGGAGAATCCTAAGACTCCACTATGCAATCTTTGGCTCAGCATTCTTCGGGGAAGCGGAATTCCTAGCGAGAAGTTTGGTGACTCGACCGGCGTCATCGAAGATCTCTTTGTGTGAACCGTGAATTGACGCAACAGTCGTCGAATCGGCTAAACTTTCGGCGTTGTCTTGCGAAGCGGATCGCAAGAATGCGTTTCGGACGTCAATCTTGCGAATCACAATGAATCGCTTTGTTTCCGGGATCTTGTTGTGGCCGGTTGCCCTGGCGGTGCTCGCTTTCGCAGACGATGAAGCTGCAAGCGCTACGAGACTTTGGACGGATGCGAGCGGGCGTTTCAAAGTCCAAGCGGAACTCTTGGAAACGAACGGCGAAAAGGTAATCCTCCAAACGCCAGCGGGCAGACGGATCGAAATCTCGCGTTCGCGTCTTAGCGAGGCAGACAGAGCGTACCTCAAGAGCACGGAGGTCGAAAACGAGAATCCTTTTCAGATGGTTCCGAGCACGCCGAAGTACCAGAACGCCGAGGAACCTCAATCATCGACGGGTTCTCTTGCCGATGCTCGGGTGCTGGACCACTCGACTGAAATTTGGAAACTCAAGGTTTCCCGGCCAAGTCAAGCGGATGTCAAGCCACTCGATATTGAGTTGCCACGTCCCAATGGAAGGCGTCAGCCGCACGCGATCAATGGCTTATTGATGAAAGCTGCGGTGAGTGATGTTCAACGGACGAGGGAGTAGGGCCGAAACCCGTTTGATGATCGGGGACTTCAAAACCGGTGAACTGAATGAGTTGCCAGCTCAGAAAGCGGCGGCGATGTATCCCGTTGCGATCCTGGGAGACGACATGACGATTGTCATGGCAGGCAATGGCACCGACGGTAAGACATCGAAGGAGGACCTTCAGTCCTGGCGAGTCAAAGGCAACTCAGTCGACTTGGGAACGATTTGGAAGCCTTACGAAGGGGAACGCGACGGAACCATTCGATTCGCAGCGGCGGGGTCCGACAACACTTTATTAACTTGCAGCCAGGCGGGTCACATTGTGTCATGGCAGATGCCAAGCCGCCGAGCGACCTGGCGGCTCGACATGGGGTCGCCGCCCTATTGGCACACCACGCTTGACCAGCGACGACTCGCGGTTGCGTCGAGAACGAAGTTGGTCGTCGTCGACTTACCCGATGGCAACGTGGTCGCATCTCAATCCCTCGAAGACTTGGGTAGCATCTATTACCCAAAACTTTCGTTCAATCCCAGCGAGGATAAGCTCTACCTCTCTTCGATTGGACGCGTACTGATTCTGGATCTCATCGCCAATCGTTGGGTCACGGACACAGAGGTGCGTGGGGTTGGTACCAGCAACGGGGCAATCTTTTGCGACGACCAGTACGTGCTGATTGATGGGCGGACGCTAGTTGATTGGACCACCGGTGGAACCGCAGATCAGTACAGTGGATTGGGAGCGCCGCTCCTGGCGGGACGTTTTTCGTTCGTCGTTTCGGATAATCAATTCCGCGCCCTCGACCTTCCGGACGATCTGACGACCGCAAATCTGAAGACGGCCGAGTCCGTTAGCTCAAAGAACAGTTCGGCTATGGAGGCAGAAACACTCAGCATCGTCGGGCAATGGCAAATCAATGCGGAAGATAAATATGCCACCGGAAATGTGGGAAAGATGCGAAGCACCTATTCATTTCGTGAAGACGGTACCTATGGGACCTATGCAACGCTCACCATGGTGGATGGTGGAACCGGAAAGCAGCTCTACTCGGTCACCAGCCACCAAGAAGGAACTTGGACCAGAGAGGGTGACAATCTCTGCCTGACCGAAAAGCAAAGCAAGTTAGTGAGTTTCAAGTCGAGCACTCGGCAAGCAACTCGAAAACAGTTTGAAGACGCGATTTCAATGAAGAACCCACCCGCGTACTACACGATCTCTGCCATAACTGAGACTTCACTGAAGCTATTGGACGCACAGGGAAGTGTCATGCCACTTATACGCCTCGATCCAGACCGAACAAAGACTCGAACGACCATAGGACAATGATTGTCGCCGATCGGCTCCGTCCGATCGATTTTGACACGTTTCCATCGGGCGGAGCCTCTTTTGTCTACAGTGATTTGCTGTCAAGTATTGAGTTGCGTTTCACGTCTTTGCGCACGGTTAAGTCGATAAACTTGAACAAGTCCCGAAGGGACGATAGCCCCTTGCCGGTGGGCTCCGCCCACCGGTTTTGTCTTAACCAAACCATCAAAGTCCCGAAGGGACGATAGCGCACGAGCGTGTTTGTCAACCCATCATCAACTGCTTTACCACTTTGTATTCAGCACCAAGAATCGAAAGCCCTATCTGCAACCCGAAACGCGAGAAAGTATGTTTGAGCATCTTGGCGGAACCGTGCGTGGGCTCGACGGACTTCTAAGCAATTCAATGAAAGCAACGGAAAGCTTGCCAAGTTTGGTTGGCAAGATGGATATGGCGTTTTCACCGTTGGGCCAAGCACCAAAGATTCGGTCATTCGGTACATCGAAAATCAGGTCCAGCACCATGTTACCGAGGGATACCAGGATGAGTATCTTCGCCTGCTCAACTTGGCTGGAGTCGACTACGACGAACGCTATTTGTGGGATTAGCTGCTATCGTCCCTTCGGGACTACCAGTCCCCCCTATTCACTGAACCGGTGGCCAAGGCCACCGGCATAGCGCTACCGTCCCTTCGGGAATGAGTGATGGACTAGAGTCTGCCGATAGTCCCGAAAGGACGTAATCCACTGTGCCACGTCTCAGCCTATGTAGTTCCAATACTGTCAGTATCGCTAGCATCCCCATGTAGACAAGAGAGGGTGGAGCCGATGGGCGACTTTCGACAACACGCCAGTGATTGATGGGCCGTTCCTTATTCGAATCCCCGTGAGAAGAAACTGGAGGCTGCTAACCTCCATTAACGAAGAGCGAATTGATGATGCTGTGTCTCAGACGCTAGTGCTGCTCTTGAGAACTGGAACCAGCAGTGCCAGCACCACGGCAAGAACTAGAAATGCCATGACGAGTAGCATCATCGGTTCGAGCAGCCGAACAAACAGGTCCAACCTGCGGAAAGTACGTTTCTCCAGTGAGTCCGCAATTTCGGGAAGCACCCTGTCGAGCGAGTTGCTTTCTTCACCGACGCTGATCATTTCAACGACGGATATTGGGAAATAGCCCGATGACCGCAACGGTGTCGCCAAAGATTCGCCGCCACGGATGTTTTCGGTCGCATCTGCGATGGACTCGCTCAGCAACCGGTTCGCAGCGGCGGAACGGCTGATCTCAAGTGACCGTAGAATGGGAACACCGTTGGCGAGAAGAGTTCCCAAGACTCGGCAGAATCTGGCGACTGACAGATTCATCAGAATGTCGCCGAGTACGGGAATTCGAAGTTTCACCCGATCCATCACTCGTTTGCCCGCGTCACTCTTCAACTGCATGCGGACGATCACGAACAGCGCGATAACGCCGATGACGATCAGCCAGCCATAACTCTGAAGCACCGTGCTAAAACTGAGCAGCGATTCCGTGTACCAAGGCATTTCATCTTTTTGACGCAACCGATCAAACATTGCGTCAAATTTTGGCACGAAGAAGATCAGCAGGCCGCTAATGACCAATGAGCCCACCGAGAACAGAAAGACCGGATAAGCAAGCGCACTGATCGTGCGTCCCTTCAAATCCTCTTGTAGTTCCGTAAAGGTACTCACGCGTTCGAGCGCGTCTTC
>JBCCOI010000084.1:0-17765 GCA_039025515.1 Planctomycetota bacterium | reverse complement strand
TATGAACGGGCCCGATGCGGTCCTGCCCTTGGGGCGAAAGACGGGACGGCTGGAACTGCCTCGAATCGTGAGGGACTTGCTCTCCAAATCGGGGAGATCGACGAGATAGGGCCCTGTGCCAAGCACTTCGATCAAGCCGTCAATTTGCGGCGACTCCAAGATTGCTGCTTCCAGCGTGGAGAAGTGTTTCTCGCCAACCATGAAACCGCTGGTCGGAGCGTTTGATTCCGGGGCAGTCGCAATCTGCTGCGGTGCGGTGGAACCATCGACCCAACTTTTCCAAACGAAAAAGCACACCAAAACTACCGCGAGAGTCGCGAGCGCTCCCGTCGCGGCAAGCCAGTGTGGTCGCCACGACGCATCGGCATCATCGTCATCGGAATGCAGCAGCCGTTCACACACTTTGCCCGCCGAAGAGATTCGTTTCGAAGCCTCTTTGGCTAACAACTCGGAAACCAAGCGGGAGAACCACTCGGGTATGTCGGGATTGACCTGATGAAGAGGCGGTGGATGGTGGTTCGCAATGCGACCGAGCACGGCGACAGTCGTTTCAGCTTGAAACGGTGAAATGCCGCTGCACGCTTCGTAAAGTACAACGCCCAAACTGAAAAGGTCAGTCGCGGCTCCCGTCGGTTGCCCCGCAGCTTGCTCCGGAGACATGTATTCCGGCGTTCCGACAACGAGACCTGCCGCGGTGAGCGTTGCGTCGTCAGAGTTCTTGGCGAGACCGAAGTCGGTGACCTTCACTCGATCGTCACGCGCCTCCAGCAAGAGGTTCGCGGGCTTGATGTCTCGATGACAGATGCCTTCGGCGTGGGCGGCGACCAAGGCGGAGGCAATCTGCGCGCCGATCCTTGCAGCTTCTTGCCAAGACACACGTCTCACTCGCTTGAGACGGGCGGCGAGCGATTCACCCGCAACCAATTCCATGACCAGAAAGAGCCGATCAGCGGTTTGCTCCACCGAGTAAACCGCAACGATGTTTTCGTGCTTGACCGACGCGATCGCGCGGGCCTCGCGAAGGAATCGCCGATCGGTTTCTTCATTGACCGAGACAGCTCGGGTGGCGACTTTGATGGCGACCGTCCGCTCAAGTTTCTTGTCATTGGCGGCGAATACGACTCCCATTCCGCCCCGACCGACCTCGTGCATCAGTTCATAGTCGCCCAACGTTCTTCGCTTCGGCGGATTCGCTCGAAGGTGGTCCATCGCTTTGGCAAGCGCCGGCTTCGGTGTGGTCGTTTCAGCGAGACTCCGCAACGGACTCAGGTCGTCGCCCAGATCTTCAGGTCTTTGATCCTGTGTCGAATGCAACCGTCTTTGACGGTCATCACCGGGATGTTGATCAGGCATCGATTCGAACGAGTGAGACGGAAAGATCAGCTTAATGCTTCACCAACGTTAAACTTCAGGGTTGAGCCGTACGACGCTAGCCGCAGTTGTTCCAAAAACCGAGGCTATCGCCCATCGGCTCAGGAAGTAGGATCCCCAAAATGAATCCGGATGATGCACTGAAGTGATCGAAGAGGCGAAGCACTTGTCGTGACGACTCACCAAGTATATGCGAAGTCTGCGATCCACTTTAATGGTGAGGATCGACGGACTCGATTATCGAACGCAACCGCGATGTGACCCTGCTTTTTGCGATGTACACCGCTCCGACTGAGATTCCCAGTTCCGAGGCGACGCGACCGGCAGGGACCGACTCCACCGAAACCATCCAAAAAGCTTTCCACGTGGTCTGCTTGAATTCCGGTTCGATTTTTTGTGCGGCCCAACGAAAGAGTTGTTGTTGATACTCGCGCTCCCAAACCTCCTCTTCATCGGTGAGATCGGCTTCTTGCTCTAGCGCCTGATGGAACGCGGTGTCACCCGTTGCCTTGGGCACTTTGACTTGCCGCTGAAAGTTCTTGGCCATCTGATTGCGGGTGATTTGGAACAGCCACCCGCGAAAAGTGCCCTTGGCAGGGTCATAGTCGAATCCCGGAATCGCACGAGACACCGATGAGAGCACTTCCTGTGCAGCGTCGGCTGCATCAGCATCCTGCATTCCTCGTTTCATGCAGTACGCATGAACCAGCGGAGCGTAGAGTTCAATGAAGTCAGACCAAGCCTCGTTATCGCGCGAGTCCTTCAAACGGACGAGGAGACTCCTTCGGGTGACGGGTGACTCGCCCATTTTCTTCTCAAAAACCGTGAAAGTTTTGTTCGCGAGGCCGCTACCTGCTTGCAAGAAGATCGCTTGAATCAGGTCGGCGATCAGAACTCTCAGTCTAACGGAGAAATGAAAATGCAATCAGTACTCAAAATCGGCCAGCTTTTGATTGCCGCGGGTGCGGTCTTCACGGCATCGCTCGGACAAACGACACGGTGTTTCGCCGACGAAACCTGGCAATCAACCAACGATCGACCCGTGATCTTTTACATGGAAGAGTGTGAGTTGGGCGATACAGACGTACCCTTGGCATCGTTCGCGGGCGTCACTTCGGAACAAGATCTGTTCGACTACGTCACTCAAATGGACTCCCTCGAGTACGCGCAGTGCCAAGGCGGCATCATGGTCTTTCGCTGGATTGACGATCGATCGGATCAAAAAGCTCAAGAGCAGTCGTTTGGAAGCTCATCGTTGAAGCTGATATTTGGAACCGGCATTGCACTCATCGACGGTCCGCTTCCGTTCGGCGATGCAATCGCGGCAGGACTGATCTTGGATGGAATGGTTGACTTGGCCGAGTCCATCGATGACGCATTCTCCGGGACGGGGTCCGGCGGCGACGGCGAAGAATCCGGCTCGGGAGGAGAGAAAGGCGGTGACTCCGGCGGTTCTGGCGGAAGCGACACCGGAGATACTGGCGACACCGGCGGAGGAGGATCCGGTGGCAGCGGCGACGGTGGCTGACCCTTGTATCGAAACTGCGTCTAATTCTGTCAAAGACATGCCAATCGCCGGCCTCTTCGCGGGGCCGGCGTTTTCTTCGTTGACGCTGTGTGTTCACGTCTGAATCGCCGAGATCTTGCGCCGCGTTGCTGCTATTGTGGTGCTTCAACAAACCTTGCCCGATCCTGCGAGGCAGCCATGATTGAAATTGATTACTGTCTCGTTTCGATCACCTGGTTTTGGTGATCTCGATCTGCGAATTCACCTGATCGAGTCGAACCTACAGTGAGCAGTTGATGTCACGCGAAGACAATTTTCGACAAGCAGGGAACCCCTACGCTGCGTCCCAAATCCCAGCACAGATCTATGATGATTCGTTGGACGGCGACTTGGGGAATCCGCTGTGGTCAATGTGGTTTCATCCACGCCGGACCATTCGGAAAATCACGGCAACCGACCCGACACTCCACGTCGTGCTTCTTACCGGTCTTGGTGGAATCGTCCAAACGCTCAACCGAGCTTCAACCAGATCCACCGGAGATTCGATCTCGCTGCCGACAATTATCTGCTTGGCGGTATTCCTGGGCCCGCTAAGCGGACTGATCTCGCTGTGGATCTTCTCACACTTGATCAGAATTGAGGGCAATATGATTGGTGGGATCGGCGAACGCGAGAACATCAAGGCTGCGATCGCGTGGAGCTATCTACCCGGTGTGTTCTGCTTGATCACCTGGGGGATCAGCCTACTGGTCTTTGGCTCAGAGATGTTCACGACGGCGACTCCAAGAATCGACTCGAGTTCGACGCTGCTAACCCTCTTCCTTGTCATAGCGTTTGTCGAGATTGTGCTGGGCATCTGGGCATTCGTTCTTGTCTGCAATGCGATTGCGGAAGTGCAAGGATTTTATTCGGCATGGAGTGGGCTTGGAAACATCATCCTCGCATCGTTGCTCATTATCGTGCCATTGCTCGCGCTGGTTTTCCTGTTCCTTTTGATGGCCTGACGTCGAGACTGGTTCGCAAACGCTTGCGTTAAGCGCAGGCAGGCTGGGGGTTCACGTGATGTCGCAGTCGAGCTGAAGGTTGCCTAGCTTTCTCCGGTTTTTTCGGCACGCGGCGTCGAAGACTTAGTGCTGAATAGATGGACCGCTGGCGTGATTCGACAGGATGCGGACAAAGCTTGAGGGCAGGTTTCTACAGGAATCGACAGGATTCACTGTAACCTCGGGCAAATGAACGCGGAGTGCAGTAGATCGCCAATGATCTACAACGCTCTTTTCCGCGGACCCGGGCCAGGAAATGCTATTTACACAATGTGCACGACATCGGTTGCAGGCATTCAATCTCGCCTCGATACCCTGGGTGGTCATTGCATCCTTGATTTTGCCGATGACCAGATGCTCTGCAGGAGTACATCTTTTTGACCGATACTGAGAAAGGCTTGATGTCGCGAATACTTCGCCCTCAGCCTCCTAGCGAGATTTAGGCGAGGCGACCGTATGCCCATGCTCGGCATCGAAGTCTTGAGATGCTCACGCTCTGTTTTCTTGCTCAACAAGATTGGTCTGCACGGTCCCCAACTCCTACCGCAGCCCGTGAAGCTTGTCCGCTTCCTGAACCTAGATCGGACCGATAGGGGCGAAGTTTTTTGAAACGCCTGGACGCAAGATCTGCCGGGCGGAGTTGCATCAACACGGGAAACAGAGGTTGGTCGCAGGCCAAATGCCTTCCCAGCACCAAGCCGCGATCGCATCACTTTGCTCGGACTGAGCACCCGACTACCGTGGCCCAGAACAGCCCAGAATTTGGGAGAAGAGAGCCGACGGCCGGATTCGAACCGGCGACCTAATCATTACGAATGATTTGCTCTACCAGCTGAGCTACGTCGGCGTCGGGCGTGAATTGACGCCCAAAACGGGAAAATACACCACGGCACGGCTTTCGGCCAGAGCAGGTTTGCACCCCTCACGGACTCCCACTGTGCGATTTGTGTACCGTCGCAGTAGAAAATGGACGAGCCTCGACAAAAAACAACAAATTGGTTAAAAAATTTCCTGACGGCAGCGTTCCCCATTTGCTGCCGACGGATCATGCCGGTCCCTGCAGGAGCCGGTTTCACGTACGAACGCCCGATTTGGGCAGGAGAGCATGGATTCCATGAGTGAAGTCGAATTGGACGTCGTCGATTTGAAGGACGTCATTTTGTCGAACAACTCGTTTGGACCGAATGACGTTGCCGAGATCCGCCAAATGATCTCAGAGAATTACGGACACTTCGCCGAGTTACGCGACGCGGTTGCCGAGATGGAAATCGACGACGTGCTCACGCCGGCCGGCAAAACCAAGATGGGCGTTTGCCAGTTCTTGCTCGGTCGATTTAGTGAAGCACTCGAAACGTTGCAGGCCGCAGATGGAAGCGCGACGGCGCTCTTCTACTGCGCCCGTTCGCTTTTTGAACTCAAAGAGTATGACCGTTCCATCGAAACGTATGAACGTTCGCAGAAAGCCGGCTACAACGACGATCAATGCAAGATCTTCATTGCCGAGTCGCATCGATATGCGGGCCGCATCGAAAAAGCGATGATGTTGCTGGACGATATTTTTGGACCGGCCGAACAGACCGCCGAGTACATGTACCAACGGGCGGCGACGGTAGCAGCGATCGGCGGACGACGCGACGAAGCGATCACGCTCTACCAACGCGCCGTTCAGACTGACGAAAATCATGCCGGCGCCCTGTTCGGGTTGGCATGGGAAAACGATCGGATGGGCAACGACGAAGAATCGCTCAGACTCTACGAGCGAGCCGCGAAGGCCTTTCCGACCGGAGTCGGGGCTCTCATCAATCTTGGGCTGATTTATGAGGACCGAAACGAGTTCGATAAGGCACAGATGTGCTACAAGCGAATCCTTGATTCCCATCCAAACGATCCCCGCACGCGGCTTTACATCAAAGACGCATCGGCGAACGGCAACATGCTTTACGACGAAGAGATGCAGCGTCGTAATGATCGTCTTGCACAAACGTTGAACATGCCCGTCGCCAACTTCGAGTTGAGCGTACGGAGCCGTAATTGTCTGACCAAGATGGGAATCGAAACGATCGGCGACCTCACGCGGACGACCGAATCGGAGTTGCTCTCCAGCAAAAACTTTGGCGAAACGAGCTTGATCGAAATCCGCGAGATGCTCACCGGGAAGGGGCTGAAGCTTGGGCAATTTGCGCACGAAAAGAAGTCGCCCGATCCACCGGTCGACACCAGCCATCTGTCGCCCGACGAGCAGGCGATGTTGGAGCGTCCCATCTCCGACTTGAATCTTTCGGTTCGGGCTCGCAAGTGCATGGCTCGGTTGCAACTCAACAGCATCGGCGAGTTGCTGCGAAAGACCGGTGACGAACTTTTGGAATGCAAGAACTTTGGCGTCACGAGTCTCACCGAAGTTCGTGAAAAGTTGACCGATCTCGGACTCAAGCTCCGCGGGGACTGATCCCGGCACCATGTCGTTCCGCTTCGAATTGCATCACGTGGACCCGAAGACGGGTGCAAGGAGGGGGACGTTCCATACACCTCATGGTCCGGTGGAGACACCGGGCTTCATGCCGGTGGGAACGCAAGGCACGGTGAAGGGGCTGACGATCGATCAAGTCGCGTCAACGGGCGCGGAGATGATCCTTGGAAACACCTATCACTTAGGACTGCGTCCAGGTGCCGAGACGGTACGTGCTCTCGGTGGCCTGCATGCGATGACGGGCTGGAAAGGGCCCATCTTGACCGACAGCGGTGGCTTTCAGGTCTTCAGCTTGAAGGACATCAACTCGATCACGGAGGAAAGCGTCGTCTTTCGCAGCCACATCGATGGCTCCGTTATTGATCTGTCGCCCGAGCGTTCGATTGAAATTCAGGAGGCACTGGGAAGCGACGTGGCGATGGTGCTTGACCATGTCGTCGCGTTGCCCGCAAGCCACGACGATGTTGTCGAGGCGATGGAACGATCGATCCGTTGGGCCAAACGCTCGATCGAACATGCTTCACGCGACCATCAAGCCAAGTTCGCCATCGTCCAAGGCGGTCTGGACTCCGAGTTGCGAATTCAATGTGCGCGTGAGTTATCATCGATGGACTTTCAGGGTTTCGCGGTCGGCGGTCTAAGCGTCGGTGAAACACCGGAAGAAATGTATCGAATCACGGAAGTCACGACGCCGGAACTCCCGGAGCACAAACCAAGATACCTGATGGGAGTCGGACGGCCGATCGACCTGCTCGAAAGCGTGCTTCGTGGAATCGACCTTTTCGATTGTGTGATGCCGACGCGCAATGGACGCAACGGCTTCGCGTTCACGGAAGCAGGCCCCGTCAAGATTCGGAACGCAAAGCACAAGCACGACACCGGCCCGCTTGATCCGACTTGCGACTGTTTCACCTGTACCCGTCATAGTCGCGGCTACCTCAGGCATCTCTTTAACGCGAAAGAAATGCTCGGTCCTTCACTGCTTTCACTTTGCAACCTTCGGTACTATCAACGTGTCATGCAGGGCGTACGGCAAGCAATCGAGGCCGGGAACTTGCTCGAATACGTGGCGGACAAGAAGCAACGTTGGAGCCAATCGTGAAGCAAATCATCGCAGTCGTCCGCCCACATCTGGCCGATCGTGTGTTGGAAGCCATCAAACGTGCACCCTTGGAAGCGATGACGGTGAGCGAAGTCAAAGGCTACGGACGGCAGAAGAGTTATCTGGACGAATACAAAGAGACCGAGTTTTCGGAGGCGTTCTTGCCAAAGGTTCAAATCATTCTGTGGGTCGACGAACCTCGGTACGAAGAAACGCTCGACAAGGTCGTTACGGCTGCGCGAAGCGGGAGAATCGGCGATGGTAAAGTCTTCACACTTCCCATCGATGCGTTCCAGTGAGTTGCGACGCCAAAGACTCCTTCACAACTCGCTAACGAGTCTTGTTCCGGTGCTTCGTGACATGAAATCGCCTGCACCTTTATGCATCTCATTCAGTTTGGCTCCAGCCCATGCATCTTCTCATCGCCGCAGTCCTTCTGCTTCCCCCCTTTCAAGCGTTCACGAAGCCGGACTCGCAAGCGAGTTTCCGAGCCCTTGCCGCCACCGATCGTGGTGTTCTTTGTCTGTCAGGCAATGGTCCCGAAGTTTGGATTTCGGAAGACCGCGGCGCGACTTGGTCGAATCGGACACCCGGTGAAGGCGATGTGAGCGACTACCGTTGCGTGGCGATCCCGAATCCGGACGCTTCCGATCCCGCCGTCATCGTTGCGTCGGCGGGATCGCCGGCTGCGATCTTGCGTTCGACAGACTTCGGCCGAAGCTGGAAACTCGTCTATTTCAATCGGCAGGAAGAGGCGTTCATCGATGGCCTACAGTTCTGGGACGAAGATCGCGGTATCGCCTTCGGCGACCCGCTCGAAGGCTCTTTCTTACTGTTAAAAACCGAAGACGGCGGCCTCACTTGGACCGAGCTCTCGTGCGACGTTCAACCACTTGTCGGAGAAGCTGGCTTTGCCGCGAGTAACAGTTCGCTCGCGTTGCTACAGCCCGCTACCGTACTGATCGGCTTGGGCGGTCGCGTCGATGGAGGCGCGAGTCGCATTCTTCGCTCCGAAGATGCCGGACGCTCGTGGACGGTTCACGAAGTACCCAGCATTCCGGCGGGTCCTTCTTCAGGAATTTTCTCGATCTCCGTTCGAGCAGACGGCTTCGGCTATGCCGTTGGCGGCAACTACAAGGAACCAGACAACCGAAACGGAAACATCGCAACCACTTCCGATGGTGGACGATCTTGGGAAGCAGCCGAGGCTGTACCGCGTGGCTATCGGTCGTCTGTTCTCTTTGCCCACTCGGCCTCGTCTCGCGGGACGAGTGGTCGCTGGGTGGCAACCGGTCCAAGTGGGACCGACATTCTACGCAACGGAACGTGGGAAGCTCTCAAAGAGGGTGGCTTTCATGCACTTCATCTGCTCCGTGACGGAAGCGTTTTGGCTTCCGGGGCATCCGGGCGTGCTGCCATCCTCGATTTGGAAATCATCGAGGACTAGACGCTATTCCGTAGCGTCTTCTTCCGAAGATGCGTCCCAGTCAGCGTCGAAGGCCTCCGCGGGATCGTCATCAAGTTGGAGCATGTCGTACTGCTCTTCAGTCAATCGGACGTACCCGAGGTCGCGGATCACTTCCAGCACTTCACTACAAGTCGGAAACATTCGACCGCTGCGACGCTTGTAGTCGTCCATCGCTCGCATAAATTCAATCTCTGGATCCGAATAGTCCCGCTCGCACGTCGTCGGATCAATATGTCGACGTCGTTGCTTCTTGCGTCTCGGGTTCTCCATGACGCCGGTGTCCACCGCGTCGGGATCACCGCTTCGTCGTTCAGAGTTCGGGTGGCGTCGATCCAGCGTGATGGTCTTCTCGTCGATGGTTTGGTCATCCGAGATAGAATCGTTTTGATTTGCAGCGTCGGCTTTCGAAGATGGCATGCGTCTGGGTTCCGAATGGGAAGACTAATCAATCGGTGGCCCGCCAACAGGAAAGAATCATCGCTCCAATCACGACGTATGATGACAGCGAGAAGAGTGCCCAATGCGGATGAGCGAAGTCCCCGTGCGATCATGTCCCAACCCGTATGGCGCCAGTTAGCAGAGAATGCGAGCGGTACTCGTTCAGCCCCGGGCCAAAGAAAGCTAGCACGCGGGTTAGGTAAAGCATGCGGCTCAGCGAATAGAAACGAGACATTCGCAAAACCCGGACTAGCGAAAAAGGCCGCTCATGCGGGTTAGCACAGTCGTACCAATGAGTCACTCAGGTTCAGCTAGCCGCGCACGCTTCAAAACGTAAAGACTGCATGGCTTGCGAACAGCCCAACATGACCACTTCAGTTCGTCAGCTGTTTGCCAACCATCACGAGGTCCGATCGCGAGCATCTGTCTGGCATGTCCTCGCCAGAACGGTGTCTCATCACCCGGGCGTCCAAGTGTCTGTTCGTCTTCTGCAGACCGAAACCACCCATTGACTCCGTTTCCGGCATCAAAATCTCTCGGCTCAAGCCCCTTCTCAAGCCACCGTTTAACCTGAATGCGTCTCGTGTCGTTCCACGCGAGCAAGTCATGCGTGAACACGAATGAAACGGAGAAAAACAATGCAGCCAACCAAAGCGAAGTGGCGAGCCTCGCTCTCGATAAATCAAACTTCAACGCGGCCATCAACGAAAAGACTGCTGGGTAACAAAGCAACCAGTAGCGATCGTAAATCATCTCAACCAGCCAAAGCAGAGCGGCCGCAGAAACCAGAACCATGACGGAAAGGCCGGCGGCGAACATTCGGCGGGCGAGCAGAACTTCATCCTGCGGGGCGACGGAACCGACGGCCTTTTTGTTGCCAATCGCACTTGTGATTGCACGGAACATCACCTGTGAGATCACGCCGAAACTTGTGATCGATGCGATCGTCACCAACTGCCAAATCCAGGCGGGCCACGCAACCCCGCCCAGGTCACTCCAACGCCCCGGGTCATTCTGATCACCCAGCAAGACGGGTCCGAGGTGCGCGTTGTAAAGGATGTATCCCGTCGCTTGCGTGACGTAAGCCCTCCCGCCGCTAACGATGAAAAGCACACTCCAAATTCCTGAAACGATGATTCCGAACCACGGGAAAGCTCGCCCGCCATTCTCGGCGTGTCTCTGTGCGAGACAGATCAATGCAATTGGGATCGTGACCAGCCCCAGAAGCAAGCCTCCGCCATAAGCAAACAAAAACGCATGCTTTAGCCACGCCCAGTCGCGCACGGCCACATCCACGATCTCCATCCGTTCTTCGTTGCCGGGCACGATCCAACCTGTCTCAAAAAGCACATATCCGGCGATTGGAATACCGACCGAAATACAGAGCGTGACCGCTAAACCAAGTACTCGACCGTGCGGATTTGATCTCCACACGATTCCGAGATGTGTCACCAGCGGTACGACAACGACAAGAAGGTGTGTCTGGCGTGCCCATGTTGCCAGTGTTGCCATGAACGCACCCAAGAATAACGACCACGTCGAGTTCTCGAGTGCTCCTCTCGCATAGGCAGCCAGTGCCAACGCGACGAAAGCAAGTGCCGTTACATCGGTCATGAATGTGAACGACATGCCGAAGTAGAAGGGCCCGACGCACATGGTCAGTCCCGACAACGTAGCGATCAGATTGGAACCACCGAGCCTCCGTCCGACGCTCCAGACCGACAGAGCTCCCAGCCATGCGGCGACGGTGACCGACACGTGCAGTGCGTCATAGCTAAAGCCAAAGGGGGTGCAGAATAACGCACCCCAGACGCAGTGGCTCGCGACGCTGGCCGCGAGACGCCCCTGTTGGCTGACGTGCCGATACTCGCCTTCGTTTACCAGAATCTCGCTGCAACGGGCGTAGAGAAAATCATCGTTGTGGGGAAACGCGTGCAACTCATGAAATACGAGATGCGCCAGAACAAACGGAACGGCGAAGACCAGCACTGCGACGCAAAACTCTCGTCTTGTTCCAGCCCCCCGATCAGTCGCTGAGTTGATCATCTTTACTCGCTTACAGTCTTCGCAATCCGTCTTCGGTCATCGGATTCGGGATCTCGATATCAATCTCATCAATCTTTGCCAGAGTCTCGTCGGAAAGAATGAGGTCTCGTGCTTGAAGAGATTCGTTGAGCTGCTCCACAGATGTCGCGCCGATTATGGTCGATGCGACGAAATCGTGCTGACGGCTCCAAGCTACCGACAATGCGGTCACCGTCGTTCCAATTTCATCTGCAAGATCGCCGAGCCGACGGGTGGTTTCGATCGTTCGGTCGTTGACAAACCGCTTGGCCATTTTGAGTTGTCGCTCGGCACCGCCTTGCAGATAGCCTGTGAACCGCGCCCCCGGCGGAGGTCCGTCGTTGTACTTCCCGGTCAGTACACCGCCACCAAGTGGCGAATAAGGCAGCAGCGAAATACCCTCGCGGCGGCAGACTTGCGCGAGCTCGCTTTCACACCGACGATTGATCAAGCTGAAATTGTTCTGCACCGTTTCGTAACGTTCAAGATCGCAGACGTCTGCTGCCCAACAAGCTTTCATGAGACCCCAGCACGTTTCGTTGCTCGCTCCGATCACCCGGATCTTTCCTTCGTCCTTCAATTCCGAGAGCACACCCAAAACTTCCTCATACGGCATGCCGTGATCAGGCCAATGCGTTTGGTAGAGATCGATATAATCCGTGTCCAGACGCAGTAGTGAATCTTCGCAAGCTTTCACGATCTGAACACGATCCAGCGCGGTCTTGCCGTTGCGTACTGGTGGCGTGAACCAGCCGTGGCCGGGTCCGGTCACCTTAGTGGCGACGGTGATCGACTCGCGAGGCTTGGTTTTCATCCATTGTCCAAAGACCTCTTCGGTGACTCCGACGTGCTCGGCCGACGGTGGGACGGGATAGAGTTCTGCGGCGTCGAAGAAATCGATACCGGCATCGAAAGCCGTATCGCAAATACGATGACTGAGTGCCGTATCGCACGCCAGCCCAAACGTCATCGTTCCCATGCAGATGTCGCTGACAACCAGTCCGGAACGTCCTAGTCTACGTTGTTGCATTTGCAGATATTTCCTTTCAACGATCGAGCATACTCACACAGTCTCAATTTAACTTGGCCGCACATCGTAGCGACTGGACGAAAAAATCGCAGCGGGCAATCGCTTGTTCAACCGGAAGGAGAGTCAATGAAGACATACGAGGAACTCAGTGGATCCCATACAATTCAACCGTGACGCCTGGGACGGGATCGCCAGAAGCTCAAAGCGTTGGTTCACCCCGGCGAGTGACGAAGAAATCGAAGCCGCGAGATCCGGCGAACTTCAAATTCGTCTAACGGGGACTCGCCAAGTTCCAAGTGACTGGATCGGAGACCTTCAGGCAAGGCGAGTCCTCGCGCTCGCCGCTGGTGGAGGCCATCAAGCGGTGCTGCTTGCCGCCGCCGGCGCCGACGTCACCGTTGTCGACTTCAGTGCCGGCCAATTGGAATTCGATCGGCAACTGGCGAATCGACACGACTTACGTGTCCGCACGATTGAAGCTGACATGCGGGATCTCTCGATGGTTGAATCCGAGTCATTTGATCTCGTGATCAACCCGACGTCCGTAAATTTCGTTCCGGACTGCAAACCCGTTTGGAATGAAACCGCACGCGTTCTACGCGAAGGTGGTGAATTGATTGCGGGCATGATCCAGCCGATCAACTTTTTGTTTGATGCCGTCGCCCGTGATCAAGGAAAGTTGGAAGCCAGATTCTCGATTCCTTACAGCGATCTTGATCTTCCCGAAGAGGAACGCGAACTGACTATCGGAAAGGAGCGTCCGATCGACTTCGGTCATTCGCTCACAGAGTTAATCGGTGGCCAGACGCAGGCCGGTCTCTCGATCACCGGTTTCCTCGAAGATGTCTGGGGTGGCGAGGACGCATTGAGCGAGCGAATCGGCACGTTCATCATCACGCGTGCGGAGAAATGATGCAGGACTTGTGGTGGCGTTTCCGGCAGCTTCTAAGATTGCCTTTGACAAGCTGTAGGTCAGCCCTCATTTGACGTCGAACTGATTTGCGTCTGACTGTTGACGGTCGAAAACTCTGGCCGGCGGTGTGATGTTTCCTCAGTTTGAAGTGTATGTCTCTATGTCTGGATTTTGGTTTACCCGTTGGTTCAATTCGCGGGACGCAAAGAAGAGCTCGAACGTTCAGCAAGAGCTGCAGGAATGCAGGTCGAAGTTGTCCGCGATTGGAAGGGTGCAGGCAACCATCGAGTTTCAATTGGACGGAACCATTATCACTGCAAACCCGAATTTCCTCGCCGCAGTCGGCTTCACTCTCGATGAAATTGCCGGACAGCACCACAGGATGTTTGTCGATCCGCAAGAGCGTCAATCGGAACAGTACGCCGACTTTTGGCGGCGGCTGAACCGAGGAGAGTCACACGCAGGTGAATTCCGGCGCAAAAAGAAGGGTGGCGAAGACATCTGGATTCAGGCGACCTACTTTCCCGTCATGGATCAAGCAGGCAACCCAACAAAAGTCGTCAAGTTCGCTTCGGACATCACTCGCGATGTGCTTTTAAGAAACCGGTCAAAGGAAGCGGGCACCGCCGTCTCCGAGAGTATCGAACAGTTGGTCGCGACAATCTCTGAAATCTCGGGGCACGTCAACCAGACCGCCGGAAAAGCGACAGAAACGGAACAAGAAGTGGAGCAAACGGCCCGCTCCGTTGAGCGTCTGAACGAGAGCAGTCGAGAAATCGAAAAAGTGGTCGAGCTCATTCGGAATCTTGCAAGTCAAACAAACCTGCTCGCGCTCAATGCCACGATCGAATCTGCACGGGCGGGGGAGTCAGGCAAGGGTTTTGCAGTTGTCGCCAACGAGGTAAAGGAACTCGCCAAGCAAACCTCCAATGCAACCGAGAGTATTGACGAGCTTGTGACGAGTATTCGCGAGTTGATTTCCGCAAGCGTGAACTCGACGGCACGTGTCTCTGATCGAATCCGGGGAGTGACCGAGAGCATGACATCCGTTGCATCGGCGGTCGAAGAACAGTCCGCGACGATGAGCGCGCTGAACTCGACTGCTTCGGAACTGCGTTTGTAGAAAAGACGCTCTTCGATGCAAGATGGTGTATCTTAAGGAAGATGCCGCTCCCTGAGCCTTTTCTCAACCCCATTTTTGCATCGGTTCAATGAAGTCCTTCAACACTCAAATCGCTTCATTGCTACTGCTTGCAACGGCAAGCGTCTTCCCATCACCGGCGTCTTCGGCGGATCGGTTCCAGTCGGCTCGAGATCAACTGGTCGAAAAGCGAATCGAGACCGCGGGTGTGGTGAATCCTCGTGTTCTGGATTCGATTCGCCGCACGCCGCGGCACGAGTTTGTGCCCCGTGATCTATGGCCACGCGCGTACTTCGATATGGCGCTTCCGATCGGTCACAAACAAACGATTAGCAGCCCGTTCATCGTCGCATCCATGACCGAGGCTCTCGACCCGCAACCCACCGACAAAGTTTTGGAGATCGGTACGGGAAGCGGCTATCAAGCGGCGGTGCTCAGCCCACTGGTCGAGAACGTTTATACGATTGAAATCGTACATGAGTTGGGTGAAACGGCAGCGGAGACATTAGCCAAGCTCGACTACGACAACGTCTCAGCAAAGATCGGCGATGGTTTTCAAGGTTGGCCCGATGCCGCACCGTTTGACAAGATCATTGTGACGTGCAGCCCGGAATCTGTACCTCAGCCGCTAATTGACCAGCTACGCGAAGGCGGCGTGATGATCATTCCGGTGGGTATGCGTTACCAACAGACGCTTTACCGAATGGTCAAGAAAGATGGAAAGCTAAAGCGTGAAGCGCTTCGGCCAACGCTGTTTGTTCCAATGACGGGACATGCGGAAGCGACTCGCGATGTGCTGCCGGATCCCAAGAACCCCGTTGCGGTCAATGGGGATTTCGAAGTCGCCGCGAGTGGTGATCAAAGCAAGTTCTTGGAGTTCGTTCCCGGTTGGTATTACGGACGTCAAGTCGTACAAGTGAGCGGGACTGCCGACGACCCGGCCCCCGACGGAAACCGTTTCGTAAGGTTCCAAAACGAGACGCCCGGATTGGATTCCCATTTGTTACAGGGAATCGCAATCGACGGGAGTGAGATTTCGCAGATTCGATTGAGCGGTTCGGTTCGCACCGAGAAAATTCGGGTCGGGCCGACGCCCGATGCGATGCCGGTCATCGCGATTACGTTCTATGACGACTTACGGCGCGACCTCGGTACCTTTCAGTTGGGGCCGTTCCGAGGATCACGTGATTGGCGTGAACACAGCCGCCTGTTGAGGGTGCCCGTCGGCACACGCGAAGCGATTCTGCGTTTGGGTTTGATGGGTGCAACCGGGAAAGCCGACTTCGATTCGATCAGTCTCGAGAAGTTCGACCGTTAGGAACGGCCAATTAGCCGCTGCACACAGACTCGTGTTGCACCGGATGACCCGGTCGGCAACGCCGATTTCGCTCTATTGATCTGGTCGAACGACCGAGTATTCGGGGTCCTCCGTGTTCGGGTATAACTGCGTGTGAACTCTACTCGCTTCTTGCTGTGCAGCTAGGCCATGACGGAAGAACCCCGGGATCCATTGGATATCTCTTCAAAACGCATTGGTTGGATCGGAACCGGTGTGATGGGAAACAGCATGTGTGGCCATTTGATCGATGCCGGATGTTCGGCGACGATTTTCAATCGGACGGCTCACAAAACAAAGGCTCTGGCGGGTCGTGGCGCCGTGGTCGCGAACTCGCCAAGGGAGGTAGCATCGAACTGCGACGTCATTTTTACGATCGTCGGGTTTCCGGAAGATGTCCGCCAAGTCGTGCTTGGGGACGACGGCGTGCTCGAAGGCTGCAAGCCCGGAACGATCATCGTTGACATGACGACCAGCGAGCCCAGCTTGGCCATCGAAATCGCGAAGTCAGCGACGGAGCGTGGTGTCGAGTCGATCGATGCCCCGGTCAGCGGTGGTGACACCGGCGCACGAAATGCAGCCCTTTCGATCATGGTCGGGGGAAACGAACAAGCTGTTTCGGCTGTGCTGCCACTGCTTCAGCGGATGGGCAAGACCATCGTGCATCAAGGCGGCCCCGGAAGTGGCCAGCACACGAAAATGGTCAATCAAACATTGATCGCCAGCGGCATGATCGCCGTCTGCGAGGCGCTGCTTTACGCGTCGAAGGTTGGACTGGATATTCCGACCGTTCTCAAGAGCGTCAGCTCGGGAGCTGCGGGCAGTTGGGCGCTTTCCAACTTGGCTCCTCGGATGCTTGCCGGCGACTTCGACCCCGGTTTTTTCGTCGAGCACTTTCTGAAGGATATGAAGATCGCACTTGAGGAAGCCGCTCGTATGAATCTGGCTTTGCCGGGGCTTGCGATGGCCTATCAACTTTACCAGGCGGTTGCTGCTCAGGGCCACTCGCGCGATGGAACGCAAGCTTTGATTTTGGCCCTCGCAAAACTCAACCAAGTCTCTTGGGAGCAGAATCGATGAAGGCTGCTTACTTTACTGAAACCGGCACACCGGACGTGATTCAAGTCGGAGAGCTACCGGATCCGGTGGCTGGTGAGAACCAACTATTGATTCGCAATGAAGCCGCATCTGTGAATCCGATCGACACTTACGTCCGAAGCGGGCTCATTGAATTCGATTCTCCCTCGCCAGTCATACCGGGCTGCGACGCCGCGGGAATTGTCGAAGAGGTCGGCGCAGGCGTCGACGGTTTCAAAAAGGGTGATCGCGTTTGGTGCACCAACCAGGGTTTGTTGGGACGGCAGGGAACGTTTTCTGAACGCATTGCGGTGGGACAAGAATGGTGCCACCAAATTCCCACTGACGTTTCCTTTGAGACCGCCGCCGCGAATGCTTTGGTGGGCGTGACGGCACATTTGGGGCTCTTCCGCGAAGCGCTCCTCGAACCGGGCGAAACGGTGCTGGTTATCGGAGGAACGGGCGGCGTCGGCGCGATGGTGGTGCAAATGGCGAAAGCCGCGGGAGCGATCGTGATCACCACCGCTCGCGATTCAACTCGAGCTGTAGCGGCGAAAGCGTTGGGCGCGGACCATGTAATCGAATACACGAGTCAGGACATCCATGAGGAGACCAAGCGAATTGCGTCCAAGGGAGTCAACGTTTACTGGGAAACCCGCAGAATGCCCGACTTCGATAAGGCCATCGAAGTCATGGCTCCGCGCGGCCGCATGATTCTGATGGCGGGAAGGGACTCGAGGCCTGAATTTCCCGTCGGTCCCTTCTACGTCAAAGAGTGTTCGCTACACGGTTTCGTCATGTTCAAAGC
>JBCCOI010000083.1:0-17813 GCA_039025515.1 Planctomycetota bacterium | reverse complement strand
GGGGCTTCGTCCGGAATCGGGCGTCAAGTCGCGTTGGCGTTGGCTGGCATGTTTGGCCAGACGAAAATGGTCGTGCACTACCGCAAGAATCTGGACGGAGCCGAAAAAACCGCCGCGTCACTTGAAGAACTCGGCTGTGAAACGACCGTCGTTGCTGCCGATCTTCGAGTCGCTGATGATCGCCTGCGTCTCGTCGACAGCGTCTTCGAATCACTTGGGACGGTGACCACATGGGTCAATAACGCGGGAGCCGACGTACTTACGGGAGCGTTCTCTCATGCCACGTTTGAAGAGAAGCTTCAACTGCTTTTCGAAACGGACGTGCTGGGAACGATCGCCCTGACACGGCAAGTCGTTGAGCGAATGCGTCTCCAACCGACGGCCGAAACGCCGCCCAGCCTGACTTTCATTGGCTGGGACCAAGCACCGAAAGGCATGGAAGGAGATGCGGGGCAAATGTTTGGACCGGTGAAGGCCGCGGTCATGGCGTTCGCCAATAGCTTGGCCCAAGAAGTCGCTCCCGCGATCCGCGTCAACACAGTCGCGCCGGGGTGGATCAAGACCGCATGGGGCGCCGAGGCGGATGGTTATTGGGACCGACGAGCACGCGGCCAATCGTTGATGCGGCGTTGGGGCTCGCCGATGGACGTCGCACAAGCCGTTCTATTTGTCAGCGATCCACGCAACACATTTCTCACCGGTCAAACGATCGAAGTGAACGGTGGATGGAACCGCACGTTCCCGCGGGACTGATTCTCATACGCTCAGGACTGATTCTCGCGCAGCGATCGCGATGCGGTTTGGCCGAGCGGTTAAACTGGCGATCTCAGCTGAAAAAAATGCCTTCTCTTCCTCGCTCGTACCAATGAGTCAGCTATGAAATCCGGTTCCGGTATCCTTGGGTCACCCCTCTGTTCGTTGCTTTCGATCGCCATTTGCATCTCAAGCTCCTGCGGACAGGAGTCGGTAGATGGCCAGGAAGTTCCGGTGCAAACGTACGAGTTTGTTCCGCATCAAGCTGTCGAAGGAAAGACGATCGGCTTACCCAACAAGCTGAACGTGATGTTGACCAAGCAGCTGCTGGAACTTCGCGAGAGAGTGGAGCAACTTGAGAATCAACGGAAGGCGCGCGAAGACGTCTACGCCGAGGCTTCATCGCTGAAAGAGAAAGCACTCAAAGAATTGGTTGGCGAGAAACGAAAACAGGAGCGGAACGCCGCAGTCTCGAAGAGAATAGAAGCCGAGTTGGAGAAGAAGCTTGGCGAGACCCGACGAAATCTGGCCAAAGCCCAATTGGAGCTCGATAAGCAAAGAGCCGCTCTTCAGAAGCAGGCTCGGGCGTTCGAGTCTCAGCTCCAAGACATGGAACAGGCGAACAAGAAGTCGCAGCTGAAGGCCGTCGCGATCGAAAAGTTCGCCGAACAGTCTCGCGATGAATTGCAGCGAAGGACGGCGGAGCTCGAGAGGGCACTCCGAGACAAAGACCAAGATCTTCGACGCATGGCTGGAAAGTTGACCGAGAGCGTCATGCTACGAGATCGGGAAATCGAACGTCTTTCCGACGTTAATCAAACGCTGGAGCGTCGCACGGATGAGATGGAGCGAGAGTTCGAAAAAACACTGAACGAGTCAGAGAAACGCAGCGATCGCCTGGAGATGGAACTCGAAAAGGTCAGCGAGGAACGAGAGGAATTGGTCGACGTCTTGGGGAAAGCAGAGGCGGAGTTCTCGGAGGTCACGAGAGACTTGGAGAAGAAGCTCAGTGCAAGCGAGGAACGACTTGCTCTGGGGCAGAAAGAAGCGGCCCGAAAAATCCAAGTTCATCGCGCGGCGATTGCGGAGCAAGAAGAGCTGCAGGCGCTGCTTCGCAATGCCGAACTCGACGCAAAAAAACAATCGGTTCAGATCAAGAAACTTGAAGGCCAACTCAAGGTGATGATCGGCAAAGCAGAGTCGATGGCGGACGCTACGGAGTCTTACAAGAATAAGTCTGCAGTGCTGGAGCGAAGTTTGGCCGAAGCGAAATCGCAAACCGCGAAATTGAAAAAGGAGCTGGAACAGGCAAAGAATGCCAAGGCCCGCCCCAAGAAGAAAAAGCGTGAATCGAAAGATTGATGTTTCTTGGACGCAGGCGATTTGGAAACCCAGCCTTTCGGAAACACTGCCTGTTGGAAAACCTGCCGGCTCTAAAACCGGTACACTGCTAGCGAATGCGTCTATTTTGCGATTCCAAGTTGACTGAGATCATTGATGAGCACCACCGCCGAATCGGCTGAGGCAAGAGCAGAAGAGTTTCGGGACCGCTACGAGAAGATTCGCGAGATGATCGGGCGGGTGATCGTCGGGCACGATGACATCGTTCAGGGAGTCTTGACGGCGATGTTTTGCGGGGGGCATTGCTTGTTGGAAGGCGTGCCGGGACTCGGGAAAACGATGCTGGTCCGGACACTCTCCGAAGTGATGGACCTTGACTTCAATCGAATCCAATTCACACCCGATTTGATGCCGGCCGACATTCTCGGCACCAACATGATCGTGGAAAACGAGGACGGCCGTCGGCAGTTCGAATTTCAGCGAGGGCCAGTTTTCACGCAGATACTACTGGCCGACGAAATCAACCGGGCGACACCGAAGACGCAGTCCGCGATGCTGGAGACGATGCAGGAAGGCACGGTGACCGCTGCGGGACACCGCTACGAACTTGAAAAGCCCTTTTTCGTCCTCGCCACACAAAACCCAATCGAGCAGGAAGGCACTTATCCGCTGCCCGAAGCCCAACTGGACCGCTTTTTGTTCAAGTTGGTCGTCGGTTACAGCAACCGCGAGGACCTCAATACAATTGTCGAACGAACGACGCGGGGTGAAACGGCCGAGATCGAGAAGGTCGCGGACGGCCAGCAGATTCGGGACATGCAGGCCATGGCGCGCGAGGTTGTCCTGTCGCCGCCGACTCGAGATTATTTGGTGAGACTGACGCTGGCCACCCATCCGGACGGTCCGCAATCCGTCGATGTTACGAACCGCTCCATCCGTTGGGGTAGCAGTCCCCGTGGTGCGCAGACACTGGCGCTCGCGTCAAAAGTTCGTGCGATCCT
This sequence comes from Planctomycetota bacterium, assembly GCA_039025515.1. Taxonomy (GTDB): domain Bacteria; phylum Planctomycetota; class Planctomycetia; order Pirellulales; family Pirellulaceae; genus Stieleria. Next base: position 14,718 of record JBCCOI010000083.1, on the reverse strand, counting down.
GGACGGTCGCTTCAACGTCAGCTTCGAAGACATCCGCCGCGTCTACCTGCCGACCATGCGGCATCGTGTCCTCCTGAATTTCGAGGCCCAGGCTGAGGGACTTGAACCTGACGCGGTGCTACTGGAGGTGCTGGAAAACGTGAAGGAATCTGCCGATTAGGGCGTTCCATCGCTTCACGAAATCTTCATTCGGGTTCGCGGCTAGCATCCTCGCCAATGTGATCTTCCACTGGTATCTTTCCGCGCGATCGACCTTTCGCGTTCTCGAACCCGCCGCATGAGCCTCCTGCCAAACACGGGCAGTCAGCGGTCACCGGAGATTTCTGGCATGTCTTCAAACTTCAGTTCCAAGCTCGCACTCGCCCTGCTGAGCGGACTTCTTTTCGTCGGTTGCGACGGTGCCGTGTCCGATTCGGAATCGGAGATAGCGGGTGACGACGGTGGGGCCGTGTCCAACCTGACCGGTTCGATCAAGATTGACGGAAGCAGCACTGTCCTGCCAATCAGCAACGCGGTGGCGGAGACCTTCCGCGCTACATACCCGAACGTCGAGGTGATCGTGTATGGGGCCGGAACGGGGAACGGCTTCAAGGAGTTTTATGCCAAGTCCACGGACATTTCTGACGCTTCACGTCCGATCAAGCCTGGGGAACTCCAAAGCTGTAACGAGAACGGTGTGGAGTTTGTTGAGCTTCCCATCGCTTACGACGGTTTAACGATTGTTGTTAACCCAAAGAATGACTGGGCAGAGACGCTGACGCTGGATCAACTAAAGAAGATCTTTGTCGGCGAGAACGCGGCAAAGAAATGGAGCGATGTCGACCCGAGTTGGCCGGACAAGGCAATCAACATCTATGCTCCGGGAACGGGAAGTGGCACCTACGATTATTTCCACGAAGTCGTCATTGGTAAGTCTGAAGAGGACCTTCGTAGCGACATGAGCTTGAATGAAGATGACAACGTTCTGGTGAACGGAGTTTCGGACAACGAGTTTTCGATCGGGTTCTTCGGTGTTGCCTACTACAACGAAAGCAAGGATTCGCTGAAAGCCGTCCAGATCGTCAACCCTGAAGATGGCGAAAAGTACCTGCCGACCAACGAGAACATCGCGTCTGGAAAATACGCGCCCTTCAGCCGGCCACTTTTCATCTATGTTTCGCTCGCATCGATGGGGAGAGCAGAAGTCGCTACCTTCGTCGACTATTATCTCGACAACGTATCTGACCTCTGTGAGGAAGTCGGCTATGTCAAGCTGCCAAGCGAAATCATTGAGAAGGGTCGAGCCAACTTGGATAGTGAACTTGTCGGCACGCACTTTGTGAAAACCGATGGCAGTTCGCGTAGCTCTGCGGAAGAACCTCTGGCGGAGATTTTTGTTCCAGAGAATCTGTACAAATAGTTTGGGCCGGAGTCATTCGCATCGACCTATGTGAACTCTATGGCATTGCCTAAAGCGTTGCAGGATCGGGAATTTCGTTCGACTTCGGCCGGCGCTTTCTTAGAGCGTCTGGTCGTGGCGCTGCTCGCTGCGAGTGCCTTGTTCACCGTGCTGATTACCATCGGCATCATCTTCATGTTGATCTCGCAAAGCGCGGGATTCTTTAACAGTGAGGAGGTAACGCTCAGTGGGTTCCTCTCTGATACCGAGTGGACGGCGCTGCAAAGTAAGGAACTTTCACGGGCGAAGTTTGGCATTTGGCCGCTGTTCAGCGGAACGATGCGGGTCACGGTGATCGCGATGATGATCGCCTTGCCGCTTGGATTGATCACAGCGATCTACCTGAGCGAATTTGCGTCGCACCGGGTCCGTTCGTGGCTCAAGCCGACACTGGAAGTCATTGCAGGTGTGCCGACGGTCGTGCTCGGCTACTTCGCGATCCTGGTCATTAGTCCCTCACTGCAATGGCTAAGCGGAGGAGCTTTCTCCACGTTTAACGCGGCAAGTGCGGGAATCGCGGTCGGCATTCTCTGCCTTCCGATGGTATGCAGTCTTTCGGAAGACGCCATGCGTGCCGTACCGCGCAGTTTGCGTGAGGGAGCCTATGGGCTCGGCTGCACGCCCTTTGAAACCGCAGTCAAGGTGGTCGTCCCTGCAGCACTCAGCGGAATCATCTCGGCGTTTCTTCTGGCGTTTAGCCGCGCAATCGGCGAGACGATGGTGGTGGCACTCGCTGCGGGAACGCTGCCGACCTTCACGGCGGATCCGTCGCAGCAAGCACAAACGATGACGGGCTTCATCGTCGAAATGATCAAGAGCGAGAATGAGTACGGGACCGTCCAGTACTTCAGCCTCTATGGCGTCGCCATCTCGCTCTTCTGCATCACGTTCGTGATGACCTTGCTCGGGCAACTGATTCGTCGCCGGTTTCAGGAGTCCTACCAATGAGCGCGGAAACGTCTGCACCGACAAAAAAAGGGCCAGCGATTCCCAAGGCACTTGCATCCCAGGATCCGAGTTTCTTGGCGGCAAGTGCCATCAAGCGAAAACGGTTGAGCCGTTACTTTTATGGGCTCTGCGTGGCGATCGCTTTGGTCAGCGTCCTCATTCTGGTCGTTTTGTTGGCATCGATTTGGGTGCATGGACAGAGTCGCCTGACGCTCGATCTTCTGCGAAATCCGCATAGCGAGTTGAAGATCGAAGAAAGCGGCATGTATCCCGCGATCATCGGCTCGCTCTTTGTCTGCAGTGTTTGTGCCCTGTTTGCACTGCCGCTCGGAGTCGGGACTGCGGTCTTTCTGGAAGAGTTCCAGCCGACGAATCGTGTGCTGCGGGGAATCCACGGCTTCGTGCAACTCAATATCTCCAACCTCGCGGGAGTTCCTTCGATCGTTTACGGACTGCTCGGTCTTACCGTGTTCGTCTACATGTTTAATGTGTTCGGACAAATCAGGGTGAACGAGTCAAACGGTTGGGAAATCGTCGGGGCGGAGCACCTGTACCAGATACCAACACTTGATCCAGGTTACGTCGTCTTTGTGGAACAGACGGATCCGAAAGTGAAGTCGATGACGTTCGGCGAGCCCTTCCAAGCAATCGTCGGCGAAGGTGAATCGATCAAAGTGGATATCTGGACGCCCGGCACACCGAAGCCGAAGGAGACCGAGGTGCGGCGTCGGATGGTTCGCGCCGGAGCCGAGGGATCACTCATTACCCGAAAGTCTTGGTATTACTTCCGCCTCCCCTTCAGCAAGAGTTTTCTGGCAGGCGGTTTGACGCTGGCGTTGGTCATCTTGCCGATCATCATTATCGCGTCTCAAGAGGCGCTGCGATCCGTCGCGCCATCGCTTCGCGAAGCTTCGTTGGGCTTGGGAGCCACCACTTGGCAGACGGTTCGAAATGTCAGCTTGCCGGCGGCGATCCCAGGTATCATGACGGGCTCGATTCTTGCGATGGGGCGCGCGATCGGCGAAGCGGCGCCCATTTTGGTCGTCTTGGGTGCGACGGTCGCAAAAACGACGGGTCCCAAACACCTGATGGATAACGCGGTGACGATGCCGATTGTGATCTTCAATTGGGCCGGCCGCCAGCAGTCGGCGTTTCAGGAACTTTCGGCAGCGGCGATCATCATTCTGTTGATTGTCCTTTTGATCATGAACGCGACCGCAATTTTCATCCGACAAAAAGTGCAGCAGTCTAGTAGCTGAGCAAATGAACCATGTCGACTGAGACGCCCCAACCAGACGGCCCGGCAACAGCGGTTGCTGAAGACCAACAAGATCAGACTTTGATCGAAATCGCAAACTTCAATTCTTGGTACGGCGATTTTCAGGCCATCCACGATCTGTCTCTCAAAATCCCTCGGCACAAAGTCACCGCATTCATTGGTCCCAGCGGGTGCGGCAAAAGCACGCTGCTCAAGTGGATCAATCGCATGAACGACATCGTCCCCGGGGCGCACGCGAAGGGCCGTTTGGTGATGCTGGACCCCGAAAAGGGCACCGAGACAGATATCCTTGATCCGACGCTTGATGTCGTTCGCTTGCGAAGGCAGATCGGTATCGTTTTTCAAAAACCCAACCCGTTTCCGAAGAGCATCTATGACAACGTGGCGTTCGGCCCGCGGTTGCATATGAAAACCACCAAAGCGGAGCTGGACGAACTGGTCGAATGGTCGCTTCAAAAGGCGGCTGTTTGGGAGGAGGTCAAAGACCGCTTGCATGCTCCAGCACTCAGCCTCTCCGGCGGACAACAACAGCGGCTGTGTATTGCGAGAGCGATCGCCGTGGGGCCCGAAATCCTGCTCATGGACGAACCCTGTAGCGCTCTGGACCCCTCCAGCACGCTTGCAATCGAAGACCTGATTTTTGAGCTGCGATCTCAGTACACGATCGTGATCGTGACGCACAACATGCAACAGGCGTCACGTTGCAGTGATAAGACGGCATTTTTCTTTGAAGGAAAGCTGATCGAAGCCGGGCCGACGCAAAACGTATTTACCAAACCGACCAACAAACGCACTGACGATTACGTGCGTGGGAAGTTCGGATAGTGCGATTTGTTTCAGTGGCGCGTAACGGATGTGATCGAGAGGTTTCAGTTCAATCCATGGTCCGTGAGTTCAGGAAATGAGCAAAGTACTCGAACGCGAACTCGAAGGACTGCGCGAGCAATTGATTTCGCAGTTCACCGTTGTCGAGCAAATGACGCAACTCTCGGTCCGTTCATTGGTCGAGCGACGTCCCGAGTTTGCCGAGCGCGTGATTGAAAGCGATGCCGCCGTCGACGCGACGGACATTCGTATCGAAGAGGAATGCCTAAAGCTTCTCGCCCTGCATCAGCCTGTCGCTTTCGACATGCGATGGTTGATCTGCGTGATCAAGGTCAACGGCGAGATTGCTCGGATGGCCGATACCGCGTGCAATATCGCCGAGCGTTCCAAAGCACTGTTCCAGTTTCCGGAGTTCACCGTTCCTGATGAATTGAGTGAAATGGTTGACGGAAGTTTGCGGATGGTCCGTCGATCCTTGGACAGCTTCGTCACCTGCGACTCCAAGATGGCCAATGACGTCATTGAGATGGATGACATCGTCGATTCGCTCAATCGCGTGGTGATCGATAAGCTGCACGACATCATGCGTTCGAATCCCGACTTGGTCGAAGCGGCCGTCAACTGCTTTAGCGCGTCAAGGTTGCTCGAACAGATTGCGGACATTGCCACCAGTTTTGCCGAAGAGGTGATCTACCTGGTGGAAGGCGAGATTGTGCGGCATCAGCACGACGCGCGCCCCAATGCATCGGGAGCAAATGCCGCGACATCCAGTAGCGCAGACGCTTTCAAAAGCAACGCAGTTTCGACGAGCTAGGTCGCGTGGATGGCTCGATAGATCGCTCCGTTTCGGTCAAGCGTCCCGAGGCAATGACGCTTGTTGCCGCATGCGGCTTCGGCTTGGAAGCGGTCGCGAAACGCGAACTGGAGAGTTTGGGCTTCGATGCCAAGATCGAGACGGCCGGACGAGTCCACTTCGCCGGTGGTCCGGAGGCGATTGTTCGATGCAATCTTTGGCTTCGCACGGCCGACAGGATTTTGATTGAAGTCGCAAGGTTTCCGGCGCCTGACTTCGACGCGTTGTTTGAATCGACAAAATGGGTTTACTGGGCCAGCTTCCTAGATCGAGACGCGATCATCCATGTCACTGGGCGTTCGTCAAAGTCGGCCCTTTCCAGCGTGCCCGCTTGTCAACGCTGCGTGAAGCGCGCGATCGTCGATGCGTTGAAGTCTCAAACCGGCACAAGTGAATTGACCGAGACGGGGGCGAAAGCAAAAGTCGACGTCGCCATCTTCAATGACGAAGCGACGTTGACGATCGACACAACGGGGCGCAGTCTTCATCGACGTGGATACCGCACCGATATCGGCGGAGCTCCGCTCAAGGAAACGCTTGCAGCGGCATTAGTGATGCTGAGTTTTTGGAAGCCCGGGCGTGCGCTCCTGGATCCATTTTGCGGCAGCGGAACCATTCCGATTGAAGCGGCCCGGATTTCTGCAAACCTCGCGCCTGGGCTGGACCGAGACTTTGCATTTGAAGGTTGGAGTTGGGTTCCGAATGAACTGGTTGCCGATACTCGAAGTGACGCCAGAAAGGACCAGGTCACCCCGGAGATCACACCTGCTTCCAAGTTGATCGGCCGGGATTTCGATGGACGCATTTTGAAAGCTGCTCGTGAAAACGCGATTCGTGCGGGAGTTGCGGATCAGATTCACTTCCAACAGGGTGATTTTCGCAGTGCATCCTCAAAACACCGATTCGGTTGCCTGGTTACGAATCCACCCTATGGAATGCGATTGGGAGCCGACGGGGGGCAGCGCAGTATCGGACATTCCCGCCGTTCACGCGGCGCCGCGCGAGAGGAATCCAAACCGCAAGTCGATCCCGAGATCGAGTCGCTCTACGCCGGTTTGCCCGATCTCTTTCGATCGCTACCGACATGGTCTCATTATGTATTGACCGGATACTCAGGTTTGGAACGAATCGTTGGGCGCGAAGCCGATAGACGGAGAAAACTCTACAACGGGCGAATCGAAACGGCGTACTACCAATTCCACGGTCCCAGGCCGGTAAAGGAAACGCGAGCGTTACCCACCGAGTCAACCGAAAGCGTCGCGTCGGTTGAATTGACACACGCAGAAGGGCCGGCAGCCTTCGGAGAGCTCGGCCCGAAGACGGAAGAACAATGCGAGTTGTTTGCGGCGCGTCTGCGGAAGCGGGCGAGGCACCTTCGTCGCTACCCGACCCGTCGTGGGATTACCTGCTACCGAATCTATGAGCGAGATGTTCCCGAGATTCCGCTGGTGGTTGATCGCTATGAAGATGCCCTACACATCACAGAATACGAGCGGCCACATGACCGTGACGTCGCGGCCCATGCGAATTGGCTCGAACGCATGGCAGAGGTTGCGGGTAAGACACTCGAGATCGCACCGACGAATGTTCATTTGAAAACCCGTCGCCGTCAGATCGGACGGACACAACACGAGAAAATCGAAGAATCCAACGATCGATCGGTCGTTAATGAAGGTGGCCTCAAATTTTGGGTCAATCTGCGAGACTACGTCGACACGGGGCTTTTTCTGGATCATCGCATCACGCGAAACCTGATCCGTGAGGAGGCGAATGGCAAACGTTTTCTGAATCTGTTTGCCTACACCGGTTCGTTCACGGTTTATGCGGCCCAGGGCGGTGCGAGTCAGTCGCTGAGCGTAGATCTTTCGCGGACGTATCTCGACTGGGCATGGGCCAACTTGAAACTGAACGGTTTGGACGCTCCGCAACACCAGCTTCACGCAGGCGACATTCGCGAGTTCCTCCAGCAACACCCGCCGGGAGAACACTACGATCTAGCGGTCGTCGATCCTCCAACGTTTTCGAATAGCAAACGCACAGAGCACGATTGGAATGTCCAACGCGATGCGCTGCCAATGATTCATGCGACATTGGATCTGATGAGCCCGGGTGGTGTGTTGTTCTTCAGCAATAATTTTCGCCGGTTCAAGCTCGACGAGTCAGCGATCAATGCTTCAGAAGTCCATGAAATCAGCAAACACACGATTCCGGATGAATATCGCAATCGTCGCATCCATCGCTGCTGGCGAATCGTAAAGTAGCGGTCATGCCTGTAGCCGGGCTCTCCGAGCCCGGTCCTGGCTCACAGAGCTAGGCTACAGATAGGCTCGGCTACAGACGGGCCAGGCTACAGACGGGCCAGGCTACAGACGGGCTCGGCTAACGACGTCGTTAGCGATGAATATCGGTAGCCAGCGCCCATGGCATGGTAAGCACTCGAGAACAGGGGACCAGCAAGATGACCAGGAGCAAGAGCTGAAAACCGGTTGGTTGATAAAGCCAAGTCAATGCGGAATTCGGTGGCGGCTGCAGACTTGGCCAAATAGACCACACGATCAGGAAAGCGGAAAATATACAAAAACTCCATGTTGAAAGTACTTGAAGGACCCATCGGCGGCGGTCCGGTGCTTTGCGGCGAAATGCGGATCGAAGTGCGAATGGAAAGATGCTCGCTTTCACAAGAACCATGCCAAGAACCAGCCAGGGGACGCTAGCATAAAGTCGATCTCGGAATGCAATCATCGAGTCGTAGTTGTCCATCGTGATCAAACGGTAAAGCCCGACTCCGACTCCAATCGCCAAGCAAAACTGGAGAGCGACCGTCACCGTCGCGACCCAACGATCCTTCGCGAAGAATTGAAACCAGACATTGCCAACCGTTGTGCCGACGATGCTGAGCAGTGCAAGCAGCCAAGTCGCGACGCAGACACGCAGGCCCGTTACGGGAAAGGTTTCTTCAACGGTCGCAATGCCAACTGCCCAGCTGCGCCATCTATCAATGCTGCCGGACAGATACGTCGATGCAATACAGGCAATCCCGAGCGCAGACGCGATGCAAACGCCCACGAACACGCATCGCTGAATCTTGATTCGGCAGAGCGTGGTGAGGGAAATGGGGCTAACGGCTATCAAGTCCAGCGTTCGTCTCTTACCGCTGACCAAGCGTCCCGAGCGGACGTCGCCCCAGCCACCGCTGGTTGCGAGGCCCGCGATGAAGTGGCCGAATACCGCTGACAGTAATGCCCCGATGAGAGGTGCGTCCAGCAAAAGCATCAGCAAGAAGGGCGAAAGACCAATGGTGATCCACGATGAGATCCCGACGATGCGACGCCGATCGAAAGACAGGAGTTCGCCAACGGTGCCTTTGGATGCAACTAGATGTTCGGGCCGACGTGGATGCGTGAGAAACCGTGGGATCAAGCGACTTGATTTCGGCGTTTGGGATTTACCTGCATCGCTGATCAAATCCACTTGAGCGGTCAGCTCCCCGCGAGAAGCGCGAATCGATCGCCATCCGAACAGCAGGCCGGAAATGACGCCGATCCAGGGAGGCCATGCGAAGCCCAAGATGCGAAACCCTTGATCAATCACAATGATTCCAGCCACGGCCGCGAAAGTCAGGTAGCCCAAGAGGAGCACCGATAGCCCCAACGCGACACGACCGATCTCCCAGCGAAATGGACGCCAGACAATGACGCTAAACCAGAACGCAATTCCAAGAAACGTCAGAAACAGCTCTACCACCTTCCGCGTCGGCATGAGTTCATTGGCGATCGCCATCGAGGCCATCAAGAAGATCATCCAGATGAAGATCCCAACCGCTTTGCTACTCCACGTCACGCCGGCAATCGCCCACGTCGAGATTGGGCTGCGTTTGACGAAGCCATCGAGCATCGAGCCCCGCGCGTCAAGTCGAGTGCTCGCAAAATCAAACAACGATAAGGAGATCAAGAGAAGTGGCAGTTGTGTGAGAGCCACGGTGATCGCCATCATCGGCCGCATCACTGTCGATTCTAAAAGGAATGACGCCAAGAAGAGAATTCCGAGACCCACGAAAGCGAGAAGTATGGAACCCCGAATGACTCTTCGTGATCGAGATTCCAAATAGCGAACCATGCAAACGACATCGTCAACATGTTGGCGATGATTGGACGTTCTTGGCTCTACAGAACTGCTTGCGATGTTCATACGGGCATCTCCCTCTCGATGCCTTGACGCGAGTTCGAAACGGCGTCACCTATTTTTCGTTGACCGACCCAAGCGAGGAAGAGACGATCCAGCGTGATGCTTCGGTCGGCAATGAGATCCCATTCGTTGCCCAGAGCAGATTCTGGCTCGCCCGCCGCCACGACGGTGGACCATTCACCTTCATTGCCACGCCAGTCCAATGCACCGACTACCGGCGAGGCTTCGGTTGATACGCCCGATGACGTCGGCCGCAGAACCCACTCCCGGTAGTCGGATGAGAGGGAAGAGAGTTCACTCGCACATTTGACGGACCCATGATGCAAGACGGCCACGCGATCGCAAACTCGGTTCGCCTCCTCAAGCAAGTGGCTCGAGAAAATCACAGTGCGACCTTCCAAACTGACCGTTCGTATCACGGCTTCCAAAATGTCTGCTCTCGCGATCGGATCCAGTCCACTACTCGGCTCGTCCAAAATCAAGAGTTCAGGGCGATGAGCGATGGCGGACACCAAGCCGACACGCGCTCTTCCGCCCTTGGATAGCGTGGAGAGTCTCGCGGCGGGCGAGAGTTCGAACCATTCGCACAATTCTCTTGCGTAGGCGCTGTCCCAGCTGGGATAGACCGCTTCGCCGAACCGCAGCACGTCCGCCACGTTCATCCAAACTGGGAGCGTATCCTCTTCGGAGAGATAGCCGACGCGTCGCATCACGCTTTCGCGATCCGTAATCGGATCTCCGTCCAGCACTCGGACGCTGCCGCTCTGTGGCCGATTGAGGCCCAAAAGGTGGTGCAGAAGTGTGGTCTTGCCTGCTCCATTGAGCCCCAGCAATCCGAAGACGCAGCCTCGCGGAATCTCAAGACACACGTCATCGAGTGCACGCGTGCGTCCGAAACGATGAGAAAGACGATCAACCGTGACTGCATTCATCATGAAACCTCTTGCTTGGAAACACGCGGTAGTCGTTGAGTGAGGCAATGGAGGAGTTCGTCATCCTGAAAGCCGAGTCCGCGAGAGAGTTCGATCAGTTGATCCATAGCCGGATTCAACATCGCGCGACGTTTTGATTGGCTCAATGAGTTGATCGAATCGGTGACGAACGTTCCCCGCGTACGTCGCTTTTCAACCAAGCCGGAGACTTCAAGCTCCCGGTAGGCTCTGGCAATGGTGTTCGGGTTCACCCTGAGCTTTGCGGCGAGCGTTCGAATGGGAGGGAGTTCGTCCCCTCCACGCAATTGCCTGCTCAGGATTCGGTGGCGGATCTGCTCAACCACTTGTTGGTAGAGCGGCACGCCGTCGTCGGAAAGTTTGATCTGCATCGCATCGTCCTTTGTATTCCTACATTGATACAAAAGCGGCTTGCATCCGTCAATAAGATTCTCGAAATTTCATCGGGTGATCACTGACCCAAGCACCGCGGTGCCAACTTACGATCCTGCGAAACTCGCCAGCAGCTTCGGACGCGTTGGTAACCAAGAGCCGTTGGCGGCTTTCGCTACTCCGAAAATCCTCGCTTGCAATTGCCGCGATCGACGGCGCGATCGGATACACTGGAACCGGGTCACTGAGGAGTGAGCCGAACGCTACCGGTACCTGATCGAAAGCAAGCTCCATGCATTGGCCGCAGCTTCCCGACTATGGCTGTTTCCTTCGCTGGCCAGAAAATGGCCAGTCGTTTATTCATGCCGATGACGTCCCGGTTGCGAATCGGTTGTTGCCCAGTCCGAGGGTTTTTAAGCGAACAGCGTTTGACGGGACTTACTACCACTATCAATACGGTCAGCAGCAATTTCGTCTCCGTCCGACGATGTGGCGGAGCATGCGGACCGACGGGATCGACATCGCCGATCAGGTGGAAACCATCGGCCTCGGCTTGGAGCGAGAACGCTTTGTTGCGGATGTCTGGGGGATGTATTTCATCGAGCGAAAAGGCTGTATTCTTTATCGCCTCAGGCGAGCGGGGCGTGTGGTTTCGAAGCTTTATCCCGCCAGCCAGCTCCGGTTGCTGAACGACAAGTCATCGATTCGTCCCGGCGGGACGGTCTATCGCCCGCCGACTTGGGACGGTTCCGGTGAAACCGTTTCCGCGCAACCGGGGGATCTGAGCGAAGAAGCGAGCTAGCCATCGGGCCGGCCAACGATGGTGGATGATTCGGAAGGAAGTAAATTCGATGCAATTGGGATTCGTCAGTGCCATCTTGCCCGAGATGAACTTATCGGGGCTCTTCAAGGTCGCTTCGGATATCGGCTACGACTGCGTCGAAGTGATGTGTTGGCCGGTCGGAAAGAGTGACCGACGCTACGCAGGCGTGACGCATATCGATGCAAGGAACCTGACTGAGGAATCCATCGACCAAATCAAGCACCTTCAATCGGAGGCGGGTGTTTCGATCAGCGGTCTCGGGTATTACCCGAACGCCCTTTCGCCTGATCCGGCGGAGTCGGAGACGGCGAGCGAACATCTGGTCGCCGTGATCGACGCGGCAGCGCGGCTCGGCATCGGTGTCGTCAACACTTTCATCGGTCGAGATTGGTCACAAACGGTTGATGCAAACTGGCCCCGGTTCTTATCCGTTTGGGAGCCGATTATTCGGCACGCCGAAGAAAAGCGTGTGCGGATCGGGATCGAGAACTGTCCGATGTTATTCACCGACGACGAGTGGCCAGGCGGAAAGAATCTTGCCCATTCACCAGCCATCTGGTCGCGAATGTTCGAGTCGATCCCCAGCGATTGCTTTGGTCTCAACTATGATCCGTCGCACATGGTTTTTCAGCAAATGGATTATGTAGCGCCGCTTCGCGAGTTTTCCGATAAGCTGTTCCATGTCCACGCGAAGGACGTGCGAGTCGACGTGGCGGCACTCAACCGAGTTGGCGTCTTGTCGAATCCGAACCTGTGGCACTCGCCCAAACTACCGGGACTGGGCGATGTAGACTGGGGACGTTTCTTCTCAGCGTTAACGGATACCGGATACTCTGGGCCGGTCTGTGTCGAAGTGGAAGATCGCGCGTACGAGGGTAGCGAAAATGATGTCATGCGTTCGCTCACGCAGAGCGAACGTTATCTTCGTGGCTATGTTTGTTAGTGATTTGAAGCATTCGTGATTTGTCGCTGGCCACTCGAAGTCAGGCCGGCGGATGAGTTTGACAACTGTGCTGGGTTGCAAAGAGGAAGATTCAAACGATGACTACGGAAGCTTGGCCGATCGGCGTGTTTGCATCACTTGATGCGGGACTTGGCGTGAAATGGGATGTCATCCGCGAGCTCGGATTGCCAACGATTCAGTTGCATGCGCCGCATCCCGAAAAGCGAACACAAGCGGTCGCCGCGGATTTGGCGAGCCAGTTGGAAGAGATTGGGGTCCGTTGCACAGCGGTGTTCGGCGGGTTTGAGGGAGAGAGCTACGCGGACATTCCCACGGTCGAACGAACCATCGGACTCGTTCCCGAGGCGACTCGTCAAAGTCGCTTGCAAGAAATGATGGATATTTCAGATTTCGCGAATCATCTCGGCTGCGACACGGTGGCTCTTCATCTCGGGTTCATTCCAGAAGATTCAGACGATTCACGCGTAGATGAAATCGTTTCCGTGACTCGTACGCTCTGTGACCACTGCGCAACTCACGGCCAGTTCTTGCACCTGGAAACGGGGCAAGAGACTGCGGCGGGACTCCTGTCATTCATCGGGGCGGTGGAACGCGATAACCTAAAAATTAATTTTGACCCGGCCAACATGATTCTTTACGGAACTGGCGAGCCGATCGAAGCATTGCGAGCGGTGGCGGCTCACGTTCGCAGCGTTCATTGCAAGGACGGGACGTGGAGTAATGAACCTGGAAAGACCTGGGGAGCGGAGGTTCCGCTTGGTGAAGGTGATGTGGGCATGCGGGAGTACTTGGGCACGTTGCTTGAGATCGGATACCGGGGACCGCTGACGATCGAGCGTGAGATCCCCGAGGATCCCAGTCGACAGCTTGCTGAAATCAGCGCCGCCGTCACGCTGCTTGAATCCTTGAAGGCAGAGCTGTTGGCCGAGGAGTCGGCGTCTTGATCCGGCACCTGCATTGCCTGGGCACTGCGGGTTATCACCCGAACGATGAAAGGCATACCAGTTGCTATTTTGTTCCCGAAGCGGGGTTGGTACTCGATGCCGGATCGGGGCTGTTTCGATTGTCTCCGTTAATTCAGACGGACCACCTCGACATCGTGCTCAGTCATGCGCATCTGGACCACATCGCCGGACTTACGTTTCTGCTGGACGTGTTGTATCAGCGTCCGGTCGATCAAGTTCGAATTTGGGGAGAGTCCGAGAAGCTGCAAGCGATTCAAGAACACCTATTTTCTCGCCTGATCTTTCCGGTCGAGCTGGACGTTCGGTGGTGCGAAATCGACGGCCGGCGGAGCCTCACTTTGGATCGATGCGAAATGTTCTGGAGGGCTCAAGAACACCCGGGTGGATCCTTGGGCTATCGGATCGATTGGCCGGACGGCGATTCATGGTTGTATCTGACGGACACAACGGGAGACGACTCGAGCGAGGCGATCGAGTTCTATCGCGATGCCCAGCTGATGATGCATGAATGCTATTTTCGCTCGGAGCACGAGTCCTTCGCGAGGAAAACGGGGCATACCTGGACAGACCGTTTGGTCTCGATTGCGAAGGCAGCCAAACCAAAGCGACTGCTGCTGACGCACGTGAATCCCCTGGATACCGCGCCCGAGAGAATGTTGGACGAAGTGAAAGCCGGATTGGACGACGAGCCGATCACCATTGAGTTGGCCTCGGACGGCTTGATGATCCGCCCCGATTCTGCGGCCGAGTAGGATGGTCGCCTCGAAGAATTGTTTCCCGGGGCGGCGAATTCTCAGTTCTGCTCATGAGTGAGACGTTTCTCGACCGAGAAATACCAACCTGGTGGTGAACCAAATTTCGGTTCCGTTGTCTTCAATTCCAAGGAGCGGGATCGCGACGGGAGCAGCTGGCAAGTTCGTGAAACCGGCTTGCTGTGTTTTTCCTGATCGCTACACTCTCCGCCTTGCATGGGTGCGGCTCAATCGAAACGGGTCGTGCCTGCGTTCTCGTCGGCGAATCGTTTGGTCAACGACGCCAGCGTAGCTCAGTTGGCAGAGCAGCTGATTTGTAATCAGCCGGTCGTGGGTTCGAATCCCTCCGCTGGCTCTTCGTGCC
>JBCCOI010000082.1:0-17876 GCA_039025515.1 Planctomycetota bacterium | reverse complement strand
GAACGGTTTGTCCGGCCCCGGCTGAAACATGTTGCAGGAGTCCGGATGATCGAGCGGGATCTCCTGCGCTTTTAAGAATGGCAGCGACAGCATGGCAAACCTTTCGTTTGCACCACACTATGCCGAAAAACCTGCGAGCGCAACCACTTTCTGCAGGCGGCCCGAAGCGAGCGAGATCCGACCGTTCACTGCTGTAACGATCGCTTGGCAATACATCTCTGCAGAGCGCAGCTTGCAATGAACGACTATTTCGCCAGTTGCTCAAGCAGTGTCAGTGATCGATGTGCTTCTTCGAAGCTTCCCACTTCTTGGACCAGCTTCTTCATCTGCAGCATGGATTGGATTGATACCTGATCGTTTACACCGCTTGGCCGTGTTGGGCCAGGAACGCTCGGTCTTTTTGAAGGCGAGCGACGTTTCTTGGACTGCTTCTTCGTGTTGCTTTTCACGATACTGACATACTGAGCATCGACTTCGATGCCTTGTGCTTTCAGCGCGGCTGCAACGGCGGCTGGTTTTGCCTGCGAGTTGGCAGAAAGATAATCTCGAATTGCAGCGGATTTGTTGACACCTGACGTTTTCTTCTTTGCCATTTCTTTTCCTACAGAAGCCCCTCGGATTGTTGATAGATTTCTGGGGAGCTTGAACTCACGACCGGATTTGAGCAATAGCTTGGTTGGCTGGTGCGGTGCCCTACTCCGGAATTTATAGTAGAACGCTCTGCTCCTGCAGTTGCAATGCAAGTGGCCAGAGCCAGGTACTATGTCAACGTGAATATGGGTGCGATGTTCCGGTTCTCCTTGAGCACATCATTCCAATCCTGACCTTCACCCGGTGGGAAACGATCGACGAACTGGATGTTCTTGCCGATCTGCAAAGCTCCCTTCAACATCTTTGAGAGTTTCCTACCTCCCTCATCGTGGTCAAACGCAAGGTAGATCTGCTTCAGTTGAGGGATCGATTGAATAAAATCGCGTAAGGCATTGATTTGTAAGCGACTTGGCTGACCGGCGAGGCTGACAAACCGTTTTCCGTTTACACCGGCCAGTGCCGCGACGGACAACGCGTCGATTGCCGTCTCGGTAATGATCAAGACTGCTTCAGGCCCAACGGACGCTGACCGAAACAGTGACTTTGCTCCACCGGGCGAGAATCCCGTGAATCCGCGGTTCTTGACTTCAAAACCTGTCAATTCACCCCCGTTGCGATGGGCAAACAAGATGTTTCCGCGGCGACCGACACGGATGCTTTCTTTAAAAGCGTCGTGGCAGTAGATCTTTGCTGGGATCTTGCGTTCGAACTGTAAGTAGCGATTGAACCCTGGCGGTTCACATGCCGCTTCCCATGCTTTGGCAACGCCCTCCGCGTCGAATTCAGCGGGTTTTAATTCAGGGAGCTTGGCGACTGGCAGCGCTCGTTCGCTACCCGTCCATTGCCGGAGCGTCTTGCGGATCTCGCCGATGGAGCCCCCTCCCCTCGCTTGAAGAAAGTCGATGATCGTCCCGCTATCGTTTCCAAAGACATTGAAATAGACGTATCGCTGCGAATCCGTCCGAGTGATCACCAGCTTGTCCCCATTGCTGTGGCTCATGACCGCACTGCGCTTGCTTGATTTCTTGCGATTGAGTTCAAAGCCATACGAAGCGGCGAACTGACGGAGGTCGATTTCCGTTTTGAACTTCTCCAGTTCTTGTGACCGGTCCATGCCAAAACTCCTTCCTGGATTGGTGGCTCCTCCTACTCTTAGATCATAGTTTGAATGGCTTCTCAATGGATTTGTGTTGCTCTTGTTGTCAGTGTTCATTTTTGCACTCCTTTTCAAAATGAATGGCGGGGTTGTGGTGGGTTGTGAAGCGGTCGATGACCGCGGAACACCCCGTCCATAACCCCATGGGAGAGAGAAAGCAGGGAGAGCTGGAAAGTCCCGGAGTGACGGAGGGGGATCACCCGGATTGATCGACGGTCCACAGGATCAAGATCAATTTGGGGAGACCGTCACGGAGATGCAGGGCCGAAGGCCCAAATGAGCGAAGCGAAGGACTTGAAGGCTCGGCCCGCAGGGCTATTACTTCAGAGTTCAGTCCATCGAGTGTTCGGCGGAGCAAATCAGCCGCGGGGGCAGTAGGATCGAAGGGCCGCCGAGTTCATCAGACATCACGATCGAGAGCTTTCAGCTACTGGTTCCAACTCTCATTCGCATGCCCCCTTCGCAACAGCCCAAAGATGGACCGATGGATTTGAAGTTCGCCGGACTTGGCACGGTTCAACATCGCCCGAAAGTAGGCGGGAGGATGGCGGACTGGCTTCTCCGGGCGTAACGCCGCTTGGTCGGTAATCAGTAGACAGAGAGCTGCACCGGACCGGCCGAGCAGTTGGCAGGCATCGCCCCAGACCTGCTGAGAAATACGGAGATCGCGACGGAGGCGGTAGGCGGCTTCGTTGACATCGAGCCAATTAGGATCTGGTGGAAGTAATGCTCGAAAGCGATCACTCGCAGCATTGGTTGCCATTCCAATCGTCACGTGGCAGAGACCGAAGCTCTGTTGGCAATCGGGAGGCAACGGTCTTCCCTCCTCGCTTCCCTGAATGCTACTGCCCGTAGGGCTGCCTGTATTTAATTCATTAAATGGTTCTTGGGTGGTAGATTGGGAGTGGACGTCATTCGGTTCGTCCCTGGATGAACCTTTTTGTGGTTCTTGGGGGATAGAAGCACGCTGAAAGGTCTGATTGATCTTCGGCTCCTCAGGACGCATCGCTTGTACAAGCTCGCTGTGCAGGCATTTATGGGCAAGCAAAAGCGATTGCAGTTCCCCCAACTTGACATTCGTTCGAATGCGAGCGGCGATTTGCTCATAGCGAAGCTCAAAGGTCTGAACCTGGTCACGGCTCCCCTCCTCCGCCCACTCGGCCAGATGCGCCCGGATTTGGCTGCGGTACCAGGAGATTTGGCGCTTTAGTTCCATCCAGGCCGCGTCATGACACTGTTTTTCATGGAGCTTTGCTTGGAGTTCTTCCTTGAGGGCGGCAAGCGGTGTGAGCTCCACGCCAAACGCGAAACGAAGGCGTCCGGTACGCGGGTCACGCTGGCCGTAACGTTTGTGGTTTCCGCTGTCATTCCATGTGATGGCGCCCACGTCAAACAGCGCCTTCTCTAGCTTCTGTATCTGACGCTCGGTGACTCCGAGATCGAGCGCCGTTTTGGAGATCGACTGGTAGACAATCGGCCGACTCCCCTCCTCCCAGTCGACCGGACGCGTGAACGCGAAATAATAGTCGAGCAGGACGATCATCCTCGGCGTAAATCCGGCCGCACGACCGAGCTTCTTCACCAGTAGCAGTAGGTCGTAATGGTTTGTTTCGTGATCCAGTCCTTCAAAAGCTTCACAGGTGGCGATTGATTGCCGAAGTTGATCCGATGCGATCCGCCCTCCTCCGGCAGGTCTGTACTCAGTTGCTGTTGCGATTTGTTCCATAGGCTTTTTGGCGGCGCCTCATCGGTGAGCTCACGTTCGACTGAAACCATCCACAGAACTAGGGTTTGCAGAGTCACTTTTGACTTGCATGCCTCTCGGAATCGCGCTAACGTGAAATCCTAGCGAATGGAGATCACGCCTTGTGTTTCATTTACAGACCGCCGCGCCAACGGCGGTCTTTTCGTATGCGAACTCGACTTCTTTCGGTAACCGCCCTCCTCTCAGTTTTGGTTGGATTGCAGTAACGCCTCGCGTGTACCGGGCGTGAATGCCTCGGAAGAATCGGACACGAGTGAATTGAGGGTGCCGATTCGGACGTCCAATGTCAACCAAATCCTTTCAGGTGATCGCCTCAAGGCGTTCCGTGGGACTGCCCAACGGGGCGTTCATTCTGTATCACGAAGTAGGGGAGCCAAGTATTGCTTCGTTGGTAGCGACTCATGCTGGTTGCACATGGGCGTCCTCCGACGCGTCGCATTGACCGCGTCCGAAGTAGCTATCCAGTTTGGAGTTTCACTCACTTTGTTTGGACGCTCCACAGCGCACCGATGGCACAACTCCGGCAGTGTCATCACGGCGTCCATTGGACCTAACACACTGATTAACAACGAAAGTGGTGGGCAGCGCGGAACGCGTCCACGGGATATCGATGGACGGCTCGGAGGGCTCACTCAACGGGCCATTCTTGATGTCCTCTCAAAACGGTTTGAGTCCCGTTTCGTGGAGCCCCATCGGCACTGCGGTGGACGCCACCATCGGGTCTCATGAGCTGCTCAAACCACGGTTCTCAGCCGCGTTTCTCGCGACCGGCCGAGCGCCCCATGGTGGCCCACACCACGTCGGTTTGGACGTCCATGGGGACAAAGAGATGTCTCGGTTGCCTCGAAAATGCTTGCGCGGAGGCTACGAGCTGTAGTACGGTGAGCCTAAGCCCGGTGGAGGAGGGGGCTCAAGCGATGAAACGCCAATTTACAGCAACGGAAGCGGGAAGGGTCACCGGAAAGGGACGCTCGACCATCACGCGTCACATGAAGTCAGGGAAACTGAGTTTCCAACTCAACGAAGCGGGCTACCGTGTCGTCGAAGCATCCGAGTTAATGAGGGTCTACGGTGACGATCTCAAGTTTGAAGACGGAGGAGGGGGCTCCGACGGATCTAATACGAAACGCGGCGTATCGCACATAACCAATGATCTGGAAAAGCTGCTTGATGCGCTGAACGAGGCAAGTACGAGAGAACGGGAGCAATATGCGGCCAGGATCGCTCGACTCGAGAAAGACTTCGATGAAGCCAAGGAAGAGCACCGCAGCACGATGCGACTTCTTGAGGATCGATCGAAGAAGGAGTCTCATTGGCAGTCGGTCGTCCGAGAACTCGAGTCGAAGCAAGCTGCGAGTGAACGAGAACTTCGGGCGCTCAAGAAGCGGTTGGCGGCAGAACGTGCAACGCCCTGGTACCGCCGAATCTTCCAAAGCTAGGTTGCGATCGATAGTTGCGGCGCGGCCGAACTGCCATCGTTACTGTCTTCGTATTGAAAGTACTGGACATAGTCACGCATCCGAAGCACGTGTCGCCGAAATCCCTTCCGAGTTGCTCGGAGATCGCTCGGGCGACCGGACACTAACCTAGACGACCATTCTTCATAGTCTTCCAACATCCAGCCACCGACGGCTGTCATCGTCAGTTGTACATCGGCAGGTGGAGTAGTCGCCAAGTCGGCGACAAGGCGGTGGGCAATCTGCCAACTTACCGCCCGGGCTGACTGCAGCATTGCACGGTCGTATGGACCGACGCAGAAGCAAGCATGGATCTCATCGTCGATGGAAAAGAAGCTAATGGGATCGGCGATTCGCTGCTGGGCAGCATCGACAAGCTCGCGGATCCGTTGCGAAATCTCCTTTCTTTCGACACTCGGCTGGCTGAATGCATCGCGAATCATGGGCCACTGGAATTGAACCCGCCGTTTCAGCTGCTTCGTAGTCTTTCGTAGGTCTTGGTCGGCACGGCGGTACCCGCCACATTCCGCACGTTCAATCAGGCCAACGCGACAGAGTTCTCCTGCAATCGCCTCAACCAAGGAATCGGGAAGATCGACCACTGTCCGCAGCCATTCGCCGACGCAGAGTTGCTGACCCGACAGGATACTGAGGTGAACGCGTCCATCGGAACCGCTGAGCGCATCCACGGCCTCATAAAAGGCCAGTGATTCCTGCGAAAGGTGCAATTCGATGCGGGGGAGGGGGGAAACACTGAGCTCATCGAGCTTACACCCCAACGATTGTGCAAGGGCAATGGCGACATCTTTCGCAATGGGGCGACCCCGGATCGCACGGTAAATCGTAGCGCGCTGCGCGCGGACCAAATACCTACCATCCTCCAGCAGACGGTCGACCGAGCCGAATAGTGCTCGGATTTTTCGTTGAAGATATGTTCCCTTGAGTGTGATGAATTCCATGTGACGTCCTCGCGACCCGTGAATGGTTGTCTGTCACGGAGCTTTAGCGCTTTGAAGGCGAAAACCTCAAAAGAATCTTCCAAGAGTTTCGGTTTTTTCTCCTGTCCGTCGTCTTTGCTTTTAGAGATGTTATGTATGTGAGCTCGCAACTTCTCATCAGTCGTTTGCTTGTCTTTCAAATTGAAATAGGGGCATGAGTGGATGAATTCAACATCGAGTACCTTGATCGATGGTTTAACGCATGAAGATTGCGACGCGTGGCATCGATTTATGCAAATTTACAAACCCCATTTGTTGGGTTGGGCGCGCTTGAAGGGTTTGAAGAGCGATGAAGCAGAGGATGCCGTTGGCGAGTTGCTTTACAATCTCGTAAAGCACATCTCAGCCTTTAAATACGACGGAAACAAGTCCTTTCGGGGATATCTCTGCCGGGCTCTCTCAAACACCATCGCCAATCTAAAATCTCGAGAGAAGGGTCCGCTCCAATTCAGTTTGCTTGATGAAGACGTTGAGAGCATCAAGGGTGAATCGGCCTCTTCGACATTGCTCGATCATTTATGTAATCGAGAAGATCAGGCGCTTCTAATCATGGCCGCTCGAGATGTCCAAATGAAAACGGGTGCTCGCGATTGGACGATTTATCAACAGTCGGTTGGTCACAGTGACAGCCAGTGGAGTTTGCCCCTGGACTTCGCCGTCCTCAGCCCTCGAAAGTCGGCCAAGCAGCTTGCCGCACAATTTGGCATCAGCGAGGGTACTGTGAGAAATCAACGAGCTCGGGTCGCGGAGGCAATTCGAACACGCTGGATGGAGCTACGAGCATCCGGCTAAATGTGAAGTCAACTGTCAAGAAATGCTCCCAGCAAAGCTCTTTAGTGGATAACACGAATCCGTCTCATGCCTCGAACGGTTAACCATCCATGGCACATCGCAACGAATTAGATCTGGGCAATCTTCCACCCGATGCAACAACTGAATCGATGAACGGGTCCCGAGAAACACGGTCGTCGGTGAAGGGGTCTCCAGAGTTTGAGGGGCTTGAGATCCTTCAGGAGTTGGGTGCGGGCGGGTTTGGTAGGGTCTATGAAGCCCGGCAGACGTCCGTCGAAAACCGCCGCGTTGCCGTCAAAGTTCTGAAGCCAGCATCCAACGAGCGAACGCGGAGGTTTCGGGACGAAGTGGGATCACTCGCTGCGCTGAGTCACCCCAACATCGCCCAGGTTTACGATTCGATTGTGTCGACGAATGGTGATCTGGGCATTGTGATGGAATTCGTCGCCGGAGAGAGTCTCGACAAGGCCCAAATACCCAATGACTATGCAAAGAGGCTCGCCATCGCACTGCAGCATTGCGATGCAGCAAGCGAGGTCCATCGACAAGGGTATTATCACTGTGACATCAAGCCCTTGAACATTGTTATCGACGTGCGGGATGGAGAGTTTTTCTTAAAGCTCATCGACTTTGGTCTCGCAATTCGGGCAGGAAGAAGTCTCTTCGGCGATTGCAACTGGGCCGGTACGCCGGAGTACATGTCCCCCGAACAGATGCGTCATTGTGAGTCTGATAGTGGTATCATTGACGCACGGTCGGATGTCTATTCGATTGGATGCACTATTTTTGAGATTCTGAGCGGTAGGCAGCTGTTTCCTCGCCGACCGAACGAGGAACATCACGAATATTTTCATCGAAAGTTCTTGGGCGAAGGCCTTTTCCAATCGAGCAGCGAAGCTGACTTGCTTCGTGCGATCGGGCCGACGAGAGTCGTCAATGATCTGGCATCGATCATTAGGCATGCGACCTATAAAGACCCGGCTCAGCGTTATTCAAGTGTCTCGACCCTGTCCCATGACTTGAGGGCTGTTTTGTCAAGGCGCCCCATCAGCCTCAAGAGCAACAACATCCGATACCGTCTATCGCTTCTTCTTGAACGTCGCTGGCGCACGGTGTGTGTGCTCGTTTTTCTGCTGATGCTTGCGGCATGTGCTATCGCAGCTTTGTCCAGGCTGTGGGGCGAGAATGAACAGCTGCAAAAGGAAAGTGATCGGCTAGCGGGGGAAAATGTCGAGATTTTTGAAGAGAAGAAGCGAGCCGTTGAAGACGTCGGAAGACTTATGGATGAAACGATCCTGAGCGGAAACCCGATGGAGGTGATGGCCGAAGCGAAAGCATCACCAACCGATGGCTTAGCAAAAAAGTTCTCTGAAACCGCGAAGGATCTTGAATCTGGAAGCGAGCCTCAAATGCTGAAGACCAGGTTAACAGCGATCAATACGCTTGCCACGTACGGTCGCTTGAACGAAGCGATCGCTGAGCTTGAGGATTTGATTCGCGCACTCGTGGAAGAGTTCGGTTCTGAAAACGATGACACCTTCACCGCTCAATGCCACCTTGCGCGTTTTTATGTCACTTTAGGACGTTATCAGGACGCCATAAAGATCTACCGATCGGCATTGGAGATCTGGGAGAATCGATACGGGCGACAAGACGAACGCTGTCTGGCCCTGCTTCACTACATGAGCTTTCTTGACTTGCGGGAAGGGCGTGCCGCACTCGCACTCGAGAAGTGCGATCAACTCATCGAGCTTGTACCCACCTCAGAGAAAACTACCGTTCTGCGAAATGAAATCAAAATTGTACGCGGTCGCGCATTGTCCGATCTGCAGCGCTACGAGGAAGCAATTCAGACCCTGGATTCAGCGTTGTCTCATCTCTTGTCGAAAGGATGGGATATCGCTCATCTGAAATGCCTGAATCTTCGGAATGAGATCGCCTACGTGAAACTGTGTGCAGGTGACATTGAACCGGCAATCTTGGAAATGCGAGAGATTCTGACCCACTTTCGCGAGCAGTTTACGGAGGATCGTCCGCCAGTCTTGGAGGCTCGATACCGGCTCGCGATGGCACTTCTCCGATCGAACACTCCATCCGAGGTAGAGGAGGGAGTAGGTGAACTTCGACTTCTCGCATCATGCGCTCACGAGAGAACGGAAAAGATGGCGAACGAATCACTCCAATTATGGGAAAGTAAACGGTCAACGGTACCGGAATGAGAGTAGGGGCCATCCCCACTGACGTTTTGCAGAACGAAAACTTCTGAATTCTCCCGTTGCGGCGTTTACGAGGAGGTGGTCGACGGAAGTGATCCCTAAGAGCTTTCCACCATCGATCAAACTCATGACAAATATCTCGTCTTCATCTGCGACCCACACGGGGCCTTGAGGTATGGAGTGGCAAACGGCGATCGAATTCACTCCGTAACGAATCGCTCGTCGGAATACTTCCTTCACATCTGTTTGGCCGCATCGCTCGAAACCGGTCGCGATCAGATCCGCGTAGACAATAACGGCCTCTTGGTCGATCCCAACGCAATAGAGCCCCTGACGGTGGGCGTCAATCTCATCCGATTCCTTGATGATGTCATGAATCACGTTGGCGATCAGTCGTGGACTGACCGCGGCTTGGCGAAAAATGGGCTTCACAGTTTGCAGCAAAAATCGATGCCTTTCATGTTTACTCCATGATGCCATGTCTGCAATCGCCATGTCAAAGAGTGCCAGCAACCCGTTGATCGACAAGCACTTTTTGCGTCGAGTGGTCCGTGGGACAAGCGTGAGATAGATCCTGTCGTCTCATTCCGCACCGTTATCGTGTTCGCCCCCCTGGAGCCGTCAGGGGTACCGAGGTTTGCGGTAGCTGCATCTGCAGAGAAGGCGAGAAGCCCCTGCGATTTGTACGGGTGACGATCCCATGGTCTCAACCGGAAGGTCAAAGGCAGCGGATAATCACCTGATCAAACACGCTGCTGACGAACCGTGACAGTGCGACAACGGTGAGACAAATTCGGTTGGTCGGCTTGCCCGCTGTAGCATGGCCTTCGCCGAATGGGTTGAGAGCTATGGGCAAGATGATCGGTCGACTTCTCGTGGTCCTTGACTTGCGTTGTTTTGGTTTGGACCGCCATTGGGTTTAGACGCCCATCGCAAGCGTTCAATCAGCTCTCAACCACCGGAACTTCTATTTCACTCTGTTTAGCACGCAGAAGAGGAGCTTAGGACGTTGTTTGAGTTAGTCATAATTGTCTTGTCGACGACTTTGCTGCTCCTTTTTCTTTCGGGTCGTGCAATGTGGAGAGCGTTCCGGTTGTCGGAAGACGAGAAAACACGAGCAGCGGGCAAGCGTGAGGAAGCACTTCGGCGTGACGAACAGAATGACCGCGGCACGATAAGAGCAATCTCAAGCGGTGGAACCCCCATCGGCGTTTTCAACGGCTATTGCGCGACCCGAAAGAGGATTGTCGCGAAGTTCGAAGGAGAAGCAGGATGGACTCCAAAAGACCTCGATCGCTACCTGAAAGCCGACGTCTCCAAGCGACTCCGCCCGAAGTTCCGTGAGATTGCCTTCAAGACCGGGCGAATGCTGCTGTTGGTGTGCTGCTGTGGAGGATGTCTGTCGGTGGTTCAGCTCTACCGCATGCACAACTCGGTGCCAGCCAAGCCCGCTGCTCTGCCATCGTCGCAACCCATTCCTCTCGATCCGTTTTCTTCCCGGAACCCATGAGGATCTACGTGAGTCAGCTTGAAGACGAAGTCGGCGACCGAATGTCGTACTGCCTGTGTTATCCGGATGCTGCTACATCGCCGAATCGACGTGCAGCCGTCAATGCGGCAACCGCTTTCCCGGACACATCGGGGTACGACGAGGCGAAACTCTGGGTTTTTTCCGGCATGATCAAGATGCTCAGGGAACGTCGCTCCTCCGAGGCCGAATCCGATGGATTATGCCTGGAGAAACTGGCCGAATCCGTTTATGGCCGTGCATCGGCAGCAGGAATATTCGAGACAATCGACACCAACCTGCAGACCATCGAGCTATGCCGTGACCAGCATCGAGAGTTTGACGACCCGACCTCCAAGTCGAGCCAGGAGATCAAACAGCTCGCAGCGGACGAAGTCAACGAACGATTGATCGACAGGGAACGTTTGACGTACGAATTGGTTCAAGCCGACCCGCTTCATGCTTCCGAGCAGATCGGCCTCTTCCTCGATCAGCTGGCTAACGCCAGACGGCCGGTAGACAAGGAAGCGGTTTCAAGACACTTCGCGCTCGGTGGTATCGCCAATGGGCTTCGTTGTCTCCAGACACACGCGAACATTGTTCCGGGAACGAAGCGAGAACTCCTCCGTTCGCTGTTGTATGCAGAAGCCGAAGAGATCCAGGGGGAAGGGTGTCGTGACGTTTGCGGGAAGTGGGTGTTCCATGAGTTTCAAAAGTCCGAAGAACGCATTCGCGGCAATCTGCGTTCATTGTCCAAGCGGGTCGCGAACTTCGAACGGGCAATCTCGAGGGTCATTCAGGCGTTTGAAGAGCGAATCAGGAAAACACGTTCAGCGCGTTCGAGTGTCGGCCTGAAACTCCTCCTCCCCGGGCCGACGGCTCAGGAATGCAAAGACTCGCTCGCTCGGCGCTACCACGTCGCGGAGTCCGATGTTCCGAGTTGCGTGCTTGTCGAGTTGACATCCAAGCTGAAGCGAGACTCTCACTCCAAGAAGGCGCTCTGTGACCAAAGTGCGGCCGCGATGGTCGACGCCTTGGATCATGTGTGTCATCAGAGTTTTCCGAAATGGACGATCTATCGCGCCGTTCGAAAGTACGGCCCCGAAGAAGTTGCGAACGCACTCTATCAGAACGCGGAACCGCTGGTGCACTTGATTCGCCAGAGTGAACGGCTCGGAGTCGACACGATGGAATCCGCGATTGTGACCGTGCCAAGGCCGGCGAGTCGGGAAGACGAAGAGACCCTTCACCACCTCGAGGCGGCCCTCGGTAGCTGCTCGAATCATCGCATCGTCAAAGACGAATCCGATTCGGAATCCACCGAGATCGTTGTGTTCCGTGCCACTGCCGGTTTCTCCGCCGCGATCGTCAGCGACAACTATGCGATGGCGAGAACGTACGCAGAAAGTGATGAGTTTGGGCACGTACCCCACATGGTCGGCATCTGCAAACACGCAATGGACGGGCGAGCTTCCGAGCAGGTTCGTTCCATCGTTCGAGGCTTTTCGACTGATGAGGAGAAGGATCGTGGTGATGCCGACAATCCGTGATAGCGGCGTGGGTTTCCTGAAGTGTGAGATTGGAGGCGTCGGTTCCCAGTCAGGTGAGCTCCTCGGTCCGCATCTCAACCGTGATGCCCCTGAAATCCCTTACGTCCGAATGCACATCGATGTGGATGCCAATGAAACATCGACAGCGACGCACAAGCTCAAGATCGGGCTGAGTCCCTCGAAGTTTTATGAGATCAGCGCGAACCCGGACCATTTCGGACCGGAGGTTCGTACGATCCTCAAGAATCTTGCGGACCATCTCGATCCGTACTCGCTCCAAGTGGGTGCCAAGACAAAGCGGGCGGTCACACAGCTGTCCTTCCTCCGCAACGAATCCGCCATCCTCAAACTCCTTCATTCGGCGATCCGAAGCCTAATGCAAAATGCCCAACAGAAGGGGGTCCGCATGAGATCCATCCAACCTCTGATCTTTACATCCACAGGCGGTGGTTGCGGAAGTGCCGGTTCACTGCTGTTTGCAAGGTTGCTCACTGATCCGACGCATCGTGCGTCGTTGGAACTTGGGTATCAATCCGGCATGATTCAACCCCCGATCATCGTGACTGCGTATCCAATTCACTACATCAAGATCGCCCCAACCCACACGCAGAGCAAGAACATCGCGGCGAACATCTACGCGACGAGCATCGAAACCGACCGACTCATCTCGGAAGGACGAATCCAATACGTCATCAGCACGGGCTACAGCAACTCGGCGGGCGTCGTGCTCGACTCGGGCGACGCAATGGCGAGTGTCCTCGCGTCCTCCGGTTTCTACTTGCTGAAAAACTACGCCTATCTGATGTCGAGATGGACCGACGGGGTCCGATCACCGCGCGGCACGCAGTACACCGGCAGTGACGCCATTCGTCCCGCTGCAAATGACCGGATAACTGGAGAATAACTCATGCATCGTTTCTGCCCAGTTCTTTTCTCGCTTTTGGCCTGCACAGCGGTCGCGGGCACACCGCAATATGCGCGTGTCTTTGTGGTCGACGTCTCTGGATCAATGTCGAGTCGCATGGAAGCGGTCCGCGCCGAGCTGAAGGCACAGCTTGCTGCTCAGCCGGCAACGGCGTCGTGCCCGATCTCCATCATCACATTCTCTGTGAGAGCGAGTACGCCGATGCGATTCGCGGATAACGCTGCGGCCGTGCGGTACATCGAAACACTTCGATACACGGAGGGAGGCACGTCCATCGCAAGCGGCTTGTTGGCTGCGGTGGACGAATTGAAGTATTACCAGGAAGTGCCGACTTCCGTACTTGGATTGATCACGGATGACGAGGACTCAGCCCCAGACGCCACCAAGTCGGCCGAACGGGAGCTTGCAAAGTTGTTTGGGCATCGCCAAGACCGCGGTCTCGCGCAGGCGGTTCTTCTTCGGCGGTGGTCTTTGGGCGGTGGCGTCGGGCAGCTTTTCGCGAACTTGGAAAAACAATCGGGTGTGGCGGTCGTGGACAGCGTGTCGGCAGCGCTAAACGCTATCCCAATCCGTTGTGATGCTGAGATTGACGTTGCCAGCTCCCGACTGCAGCATGGCAGCCAGTTGGAGGTGAATCTGTTGGCGAGGTTCAGCGTCACCGATCTCCCATCGGGGTTCGCAGTACCCGTCATGCGATTGGAGTGTAGCAATCCGCTCATCAATGGCACGCTGGAAGGGGAGATCAAAGCCAACGAGGCCGGGTCGTTTTCGGCTATCGTTTCGCTGAGCCCGGAACAGATGGCCCAAGGTCAATGCGATCTTCAACTCACGCTCGTACCCGCGCAGGCCAATGGCAAAAAACTCTTGCCAGTTTTGAGAAGCTCGCGATTCACCAAAACGGTGAAGTTCGATTCCCGCACAAGGTTTGATCTGCGAACAGCGATCGACCCGAGTGTGGACCTGAAATGGGACACCGCAAAACCGTCGCGAGCAATCTTCGGATGTAGGCTGACACTGGAACCGACGCAAACCTCAGGCGTCGTTTCTATTCCAAAAACCATGGTTTCCCTGAAGGGTTTCGGCGGCTATCAGATTGTCTCTCCAAACCGCACCGCGGAGATCACAGCCGGTGTGGCAACTCATCTCGACATCATGCTGGCGAAAGACTTGACGCCGCAAGAGTTGAGCAAGGGAGAACCCGCATCACCGCCGTCCGTTTCAGTCAGTATCGACGCATCTCCTAAGAACGTCACGTTTGTAGCGAATCCGGTGATCGCGCGGGCGAAAGATCTTCCTCTCCTCCCACCGTCCATCACAAAGGTCGATGTCCGGGCAAAGTCCGTTTCAAAAGCGGTGTGGCACGCGCTCCCGAACGTCGCATGGTGCCGTATCGACCTCGATATCAATGTGGACGGTAAACTGCTCGATTCTGAATTCCGGATCATCGGTTCATCCCAAATTCGGGACATCAAACTGACTCCCTCGAAACTTCGAACGGGAAAGCAATCGGTTCGGATGGACGTGGCGGTCCTCATTGCGCCCGAGCCGGCAACTGAGCGATTGGGGTTTACCATCATTCCGCCCGCAGATTCGTCCCAACTAAGTATCAACTGCACGGAATCACTGGAGGTCGATGTCGAAGGGCCTCCCAAAGCGCGTTTAGTCCTCACCCAAGCGTGCGACTTGGTCCGAGTGGCACCGTGGAGATTTCAAGCGGAGTCTGAGCACACGATCTCGATCGAGGGTCGCTTAACAGAT
The DNA here is from genome assembly GCA_039025515.1 of Planctomycetota bacterium. Classification (GTDB taxonomy): domain Bacteria; phylum Planctomycetota; class Planctomycetia; order Pirellulales; family Pirellulaceae; genus Stieleria. The sequence continues at coordinate 3,161 of JBCCOI010000082.1, read as the reverse complement.
GCATTTCAATCGTCGCTGCGAATCGAGGGTGTTCATCCAACGAAAGCCATTGACAGCGACCTGCGTCTCGACGAAGCGATTCGGGTGACAAGCGAGCTCCCCTCCGCAGCGAATGACAGCTACTTCTTCGGGTGGCAAGACAATTACGAGATGGAATTCCGACCGGCAGTGAGTACGGCTGCTGTGAGTCCCGTCACCGTGAGTATTCCGATCAAGCGTTTTGGACGTTTCGGCCTCCATCTGGCACTGCTGGCCGTCTGCGTCATTGCGATTGTGCTTGTCATCTTCTTCCTCAAAACGTTGGTGTGGGTGTGACCGGGCCGCAATCAATCGTTTGCGGACTCACCGGCTTCGCTGCAGTCATTCCTGTTTCCAAACCCCCGTGGAGGTCTTAAAGCGCCGTGAAAACACTGTTTGCCCTGCAAATCGATGAGACTCGCCAGCTGCGAATCCTCGCGCCTTGGTGGTTGCTTGTCGTGATCGTTCTTGTCGCGCTGACTCATTATGTAGTTATCGGCGTCATCGCCATCGCGGTCGTGCTGATCCTTCATGGGGCCTGGAGACAAATCCCTCCCTTTGCCGTACCGCTCCGTCCTTGGTGGTTCATTCAGACTCGCGGGATGAGCAAGGCTGACAGAGACATTCAACTCTCGGGGGTACGACTGTGATCGACAAGAATCCGTTCGAGCTAATGATGAAGGGACGTTCAAATACAGAGGTCCTTCAGTGCGCCGCGACGCTGACCAAGTTCGACATCGACTCGTTCGCATGCGAGATGAAGAGTGACGACATTGAACGCGTGGAGAAATACACCTTCGAGAACTGCCAGGCGACGGGCATTCAAAAGGCACTGATTTTCGGTGGGCTCCTTGAACTGCATGCCTCGGCAGTCTTCGAGGAAGACGATCCTGCAAAATCGAAGGCGATGTATGAGCGCCTCGGAATTGGGCGTTCATCCGCCTACGAGTATCGGGCGATATGGAGGAGGTTCGGCCCGAAGCTGGTCGCCGACCCGGCCATCGCTCGGCAGTTCGTCACGGAATCCCTGAAAATCCTCTCCCGAACTCATGTTCCCGATTCAGTGATCGAGATGGCCATTGAAAGGGCGAGAGGTGGGGAGAGGATCAGTGCGCGTCTCGCGATGACACTGCAGGACTCCCGATTGGCGCAACGAGATGATGACTCCGCGTCGCAATCGATGTATCCGGAGAACAGGTCTGAAAACGTTCCCAAGGGCCGGAAGAAGGGCGTATGGCAATTCCCGGGACAAGCGGTGCGGATCATCCTGAAACCTGCCGTCGATGCCGGCTTTCAGAATACCGCCCAGGTGATCCAAGACCTTCGCGACGCGATTGAGCAGCTGATGGTGGACCAGGCGGGAAACTTAGCGGATGCCTCTCAGACCGGGGTGCCTTCGAGTGTTTGACCAGCTGGGAAATTTGGATCCCGTCTTCGCTGATGGGCCGGTCGACGACCCGCCGTCATCGCGGAGTCGGCCGCTCAAACGACGAAAGTCGCTGCGAGAATGCATCTATTTCATCTTATCGAACCTGCTGATCTTGCCCGTCGTTGGCACGGCTTACGCAACCATCGTTGCGGAGGGATTGCGTATGGTGTTGCCGGTTTTTCAGCTCCCACTTTATAAGCTGCCAGTGCCAGGCGCCGGTCTCCTTAGAAACTATGACGGGTGGGATCGGCTTGATCTCGCCCTGGTGATGGCACTTCTTTTATTCGTGGTCGTGACTTGGCTTTGGATCAAGGTGTTCATCGAACTCCTCGGATACGGCACAGTCGTCGAACAACGTCAGTCCAATCCGATCGTGTTTTATCTGCTGAGTGTCATCGCGGGCGTGCTTTTGCTCAGTGACGCGTTTCTCTTCCTCATCGGCCTTCAAGCGAAGGGATCGTCTGGCTGGAGCGAATCGCCGTTCTACGTCGCTCCTATCGCCACCTTGCTCTACATGTGCGGCCTCGCCGTCCTTGGCTGGTGGCATGCTGACTTCAAGACATCGAGTTTGGTCTAGATGGGGAACGCAATGCATAGATTGAATCTCACTGCAGGTCTGTCCTTCGCTTTGGCCCTCGCCATCCTCTCGACACCCGCGTGCGTGGAGAGGGCGCGGATACGCAGTGATTCAGCGTTCGAGACCCGCGAGCTCGATGCTTGCTTGGCGATCCTCATCGATATGTCCGGCTCGTTCTCTGAACAATGGGACGATCGAGCCTACGGTCTATTCATGGAAATCTCGGAGGCCTACTTTTCGGGGGCCATGGGGTCAGACAACCGAGTTGTCATCTCGCAAATCGGCAGCGATAGCAGCATCGTCCTGTTTGAAGGGCGCCCAAGCGATTTGATGAGTCGATACAGCTCGCCGGAGGAGCTGCTTGAATTCCTGAAAGGGAATTCAAGTCCCAAGAACTCAAATGTCTATCGGTCCGTCGCCGGCACAGTTGATTACGTCAATCGGTTGGATGGCCTTTCGGATGACACCCGCCTGATGACGGTCGTACTCAGCGACCTGCGAGAAGGTGAAACCGATGCAGGGAAACGCTCCCGATCTGGACACCGCATGATCGAATCGCTGCGGGAATATCGCGAGCTCGGTGGGATACTTGCCCTGTACTTCGTCGCCGAAGACGAAGTGGACAGGTGGGAAGAGATTCTCGATCGAGCAGGTTTCGAAGAGGGGCAGTTCGTCATCGAAAACGAACTGAATGCGACGCCGAGATTGCCGAGCTTCGATTGAATGACGACGAACGCAATCAAACGCAGGGACACGCTCAACCAGAAGCTAGATCTTCTCTCGGATCTGCCCCGCGGAAAGGACCCACGTCTGGTCGGCGTTCCGCCGCACTCGTACTTTGAACCCACAGCCAACCTCTTGGCAACAGAATCGCTGCGATTCAATTCCAACGGCAATCCCGAATCGAAGGCATTCCTGGGGATTCTGGGTGGGGAGATCAGAGAAGCGGGCAGACTTCCCGACGGGCGTATCAACCGGTATGTGGTCGGCGGAGTCCCGATCGGTCTACTAGATGACCGCCATCGCATCTTGCTCGCCGGATCGCGGGCCGGAAAGGGCCGTTCGGTGCTCATTCCTGGTTTGATCACTCTGCCATCTACTACATCCATCTTGTGCCTCGACCCGAAGGGAGATCTT
>JBCCOI010000081.1:0-17925 GCA_039025515.1 Planctomycetota bacterium | reverse complement strand
TCCAGCTAGAAGCAAGATCGCCTATCGGGCAAGCGGTTGGAAAGGCAATGGTTGTAGCGCGTCCGGATTCCATTGCCGTACGGTGACTTCATCAATGTCGGCTTCGCCGTCGCCGATCAATTCGAAGAAGACTTGCACCGACTCGGAACCGTCCACTTCGCGATAGAGTCGCACGGGTGTCCACTCACTAACGCCCCTTACCAAGAGTCCCATCGCTTGACCGCCAACGCTGTCATAAACGAGTACGCCTTGATCCGCGCCTTCAAACCCCATCGTTTTGATCATTGCATCAATTCGCACGGTGGCTTTACCGTCCAGCTTAACCGGCGGGCTTGAGAAGACGGCGACCGTCCCTTCATATCCACCTTCGAGAGGTTCGTCAGTCGTCGACGCCACAGAAAGTCGGACGGCTCCGCGGCCACTGAAATAGCCGCGTCCGATCCATCTCGCGTCACTCTCGCTGCGGAAGACTTGTCGGGTTGCGAAACGCCATCCGCTGTCTAGCAGTACGTTTGGATTATCCAGCCCTCCGCTGGCGATCAGGTTATCGCTCCAGCCCTCTTGAGACATCATAGGACGCCAGGCAGCTTGCAGCATCGTATGCCCTTGGTCGAGTGGCGGGCAGCTGCAATATCGAATCGGAAGGCCGGACGGAAATTTCGGCTGCAGGGCTTGGCTTAGTTGCATAGCGGTGCGGGCGACCCAAGCATCCGCTCGCTTTGCGGAACGCAGCGTTTCCGCCCACGCTCCGGCTCGAAAGAGACTCTCCGCATCAGCGAGCGTCCGGTCGGCGGCATTGAGCAGACCGATCGGTGCAATCTCATCCGTCGCACCCGAAATCGATGCGTGACTCCATTCCGACTGAATCTGTTGTGAATGCTCTAAAGCGAGTTGCCACCGGTCCGAGGATGCTTTTGAAATGAACCGAGCGGCGGAACGATCGAGTCGTGTTCCGAGCGAAGCATCACGGCTGGCCACAAAGATTTCTGCTACATCGGGAGAAACGACCGTGACTCGCAAGCCTCGAGGAGAATCATCAGTATCGACGCGTTCGGCACGAAAGCCAGTCAGTCGCCAAATGGTCTGACCCCTGAATTGAACGGGAAGGACCAATTGAGCGGCTTCCCCGTCACCAGCCAGTACTTGGTCTCGAAGTCGATTTCGGGATGTTAGTAGTAAGATGTGGTCGCCCTCGTTTTCGAGGACGGCGCATCGATAGTCGGCACCTTCCACCGGAATCGTTCCGACGGCCGTCGCCTGGACCGTCCAGGGTGAAATGGCGGAAAGCAATCGATTGATAAAGCTGAGCGCCATCGAGCGTTGTTGTGCGATCGGACTTCCGCTTACCAACGAATCGGCGGATCGAAAGAGAACGGCTCGAGGAGTTTGTTCCAAGCAGTTAAGTGTTTGCACTAACAACCCGTGCCACCGAAACGTGCTCGGTCCGAGCAGACCCAGACGCGTTTGGGAAAGGAGGTTCATCGCATCGAGTTCTGGCGGCGGCGACGAATGAACGGCCACCGCAATACGAGTACGCTCACCGATCCTTCTGCGGCGAGATTCAAACAACTCACTTTGTTCGGCGGCCGTTACACCGCGAGACCTGAGAGGTGCGTCCCAAACCTGACCATGACTCAGTTCGGCGTATTGCGTCCAAGATTCAACCGGCGCGATGACGATCGGACGGGACCATATCTCAGGAAAGTGTTTGAGACGTTCGACGGTTCTTGCCGTTTGTTTCTGACGATCCTGGTCCAAGGCAACTCCACCGCCCAGATACCATGCTGCAACCGGATCAAGCACGGTCGAAAGATTTGGGTCTGGTGCGGTGGGTGGAGGAGCATAGATGAGCATGTCCGTACGAATGGCTTCCCTCAAGATTTCATCGGAGGGTGGGCTCGACAACAGAACCGCGTCGAATCCCAAAGAACGCACCCACGTCAGCGGTTCTCCGCGATGTTCGAGAATCTTGATCAGATCGTTGCTAGGAAATGGTTCGGCTCGATTGGCAGTAGGAACCGTACTTCTCTTTAGAATGATCTGGCCCGTCTTCTTCTGAGTCGTTGCATTCTTCGATGACCTATAGGTCCCTCGACTATCGCTTTTTCCAGCCGGGATCATGCCCTCAACTGACAGCGAGTCGATGCGCACCGTCGTCATTCCCGGCCCGCTGTAGGCGTTGATGGCGACGGCGTCGATGTAGGGGTCGGAAAGGTCGGCTTGCCCGCCGTGTTCCATTCGCATCTTCGCGGTCAAGACTCGAACATCGCGTTCAACATTCCCGACACCGACTGTCTGGAACTTGCCAGCTCGATCGTAGGTCGCGCCGTAAACAATCGCAGCCATTGGCCGACGTGTTTCAGTGTCTCGCAAATAGGGGAAACGGACACGTAGCCCAATACGGCTTCCTCGTTTCGCGCTCATCAGCGACAGTCGAGCGGTGAGGTCATCGAGTGGATGGGCCGGTTCGATGGGGTAGACGAGAATCGCTTCACTTCCCAGCCTTGCATCAAATGTGATGCGTTCGCAACCGCCCCCGTCTTGGCCTCCTGTCGGTTCATTGACCTGGGACAGCACACGTGCTTCGCAATCGGAAGTGTCCAGTCGCCACCGCGGCGGATAGGCGTCCAGCATGTCGAAGAGATCCGCCGGGGCGGCGGTTCCGATCATCGCGATGGCTGCAAATACGATCCAACGCCACAAAGAAGAATGAACCGAGCCGGCCGGAAAGTTTTGCCAAGAAGGAATGACCCGCCACTGAAACTCAGGCACGCTTAACTTTGAATCCATGGATCATTGACCTCGGTGTCGGATTCCCGAACAATCCACCGCATCGACGGGTTTCCTGTGAATGCACTTTTCCTTTGAGTGCACTGGGTGGCCGAATTGGCTTCCCTCCCAGGACTCGTGAAAAGAGCGAACGGTTGACGCGACGATGTTGAAAAAAAGCCACATCACGTCGCAACCCGTTGCTCAACGCGTAAAACGTTGGTGTAGCAAGATTTAGGTGTTGAAGCCAAGATGAACCGTTGTTGAATAATTTCACCGTTTCCTTTTGACATCTTCGCTCCGGCAATCAACCTAACTCATTGTCGAAAAAGCAGTTGCGCTCGAAAATGGGCGTGCCGCGAAGGATTCGGCACCGACGCTGCAATGGAGGCAGGCAAAGCAATCCTCACGATAACCCTCTGCGGAGCCCCGGCGCATGCAAAAGTCGACGATCGGATCGAACAAGGAAACCAACGACGATGTCCCTCAAGAACTCCGTGAGCTTTCCGCCGCGATCGATGCACTCCCACCCCAATATCGCGATTCGGTTGCGCCTGCTCTGACACGAGCGATTGAATGCAGCACGCGGCGAAGACGAATCTTGAACTTGGTTCAAGAGGCGCTTTCTCAGTTGCGTTTGGACATGAAGTATCTCGTCTTTGACTTGGAAGCGACTCGACGTGAGCGAGATCAATATCGCGAGATTCTCGAAAAAGAAGATCTTCTCTGATCAACCTTTGGTGTCTCTTTGGAGACGTCCTCAACGCTTGCTCGCAAGACCACGCGTTCGTGTTACTATACGGTCCAATGGGTCGTGTGGATCTCTCGGTGAGCATTCGATGAGCGAACGCGGGTTGAGATAGCATCTCCACACGGCTGTTGAATCCGTGTGTGGTCTGCTTGATGAGGGATAGCCGTGAAATTACGAAGCGGCGGCGGTTTTCGCGCGATCTGGTACACGATCAAGAAAGGGCGTGAAGCCGGTGGTGTTCTCAAGCTCTTCAATGCTTTGAGAACGCGAAACACCTGCAAAACCTGCGCGGTTGGAATGGGCGGCCAGAAGGGTGGAATGGTTAACGAGCTCGGCCACTCGTTTGAAGTTTGCAAGAAAAGCATGCAGGCGATGGTTGCAGATATGCAGCCGGGCATCGATCCAAACTTTTGGAATCAAACTTCCATTGAGGAGCTTCGACGACTCTCTCCGCGTGAACTCGAATCGCTTGGAAGACTCATTCATCCGGTGCGGCGTCTAGCGGGCGAGTCGCACTATGAGGTGATCACATGGGAAGACGCTTTTCGGTCGATCGCGGAGAAGCTATCGGCGACTCCAGCGGATGAGACCTTTTGGTACTTTAGCGGTCGCAGCAGTAACGAGGCGGGATTCCTGTTGCAGCTTCTGGCGCGCGTGTACGGAACCAACAACGTCAATAACTGCAGTTATTACTGCCATCAAGCGAGTGGAGTCGGCTTGATGTCCAGCGTTGGTTCTGGGACGGCAACGATCGTCTTGGAGGACTTGGAAAACGCGGATCTAGTATTTTTGATCGGCGGAAATCCGGCCAGCAATCATCCCCGGTTGATGACCAGTCTCATGCGAGTGAGACGCTCGGGCGGCAAGGTCGTCGTAATCAATCCAGTTTTGGAAACGGGGCTCTTAAAGTTTCGGATTCCGAGCGACCCGATTTCGTTGATGTTTGGGTCGAAGGTCGCCAGTCATTACGTCCAGCCTCATATCGGGGGCGACTTGGCGCTGCTCTGGGGACTGGCAAAGGCGACGAAGCAGAAGCAGGGCATTGATGAAGCGTTTCTCCGCAAGCACACGTCAGGCTCCGAACAATGGCTGAAGGCTATTGACGAGCTGACATGGAATGAGATTGAGGCCAAGTCGGGTGTGGCGAAGAGCGAGATCGAGTCGATCGCGGATCTCTATTGTGATTCCCAACGAAGCGTTTTCTCGTGGACCATGGGGATCACGCACCATGCTCATGGCGTCGAGAACGTGCAAGCGATCGCAAACTTGGCGTTTGCTCGTGGCATGGTGGGGCGACCGGGCGCGGGCTTAATGCCTATCCGTGGGCACAGCAATGTGCAAGGCATCGGTTCCGTGGGAGTCGCCCCGAAATTGAAAGAAAGGGTCTTCCAATCACTTCAGGAAAAGTTTGGTGTGTCGCTTCCAACGACACCGGGAAAAGACACACTCGCCTGCATGGAATCTGCAAAGTCGGGGGACATCAAAGTAGCGTTCTGCCTTGGCGGAAATCTGTTTGGGGCCAACCCCGACGCGACGTTTGCCGATGAGGCTTTGTCAAACTTGGAAATGATGGTGACCATGAGCACTACCATGAACACCGGTCACGCCCATGGCTTGGCGAAAGAGATGATCATCCTTCCCGTTCTCGCACGCGATGAGGAGCCCGTTCCAACGACACAGGAATCGATGTTCAACTACGTCAGGCTGAGTGATGGTGGTCCGTCACGTTTGCCTGGTCCGCGAAGTGAGGTCTCTGTCATCGCAACACTCGGAGAACGTCTGCTCGGAAACGATTCCGCCGTGGATTGGAACCAACTGAAGGATCCTTCGGCGATCCGAAAATGGATCGCGGCAGTCGTGCCCGGATACGAGAAGCTGTCCGAAATCGGTGAAACCAAAGAGGAGTTTCAGATCGCCGGTCGCACGTTCCATGAACCGGCTTTTGCGACTCCGGACAAGAAAGGAGTGCTTCACTGTCATGAGCTTCCAGAGCTGAACGGAACCCAGACGAACCATCTTCGGCTGATGACGGTACGTAGCGAGGGGCAATTCAATACGGTGGTCTACGAAGAGGAGGATCTTTACCGGAACCAAGATCGAAGGGATATCATCTTGTTACATCCGGATGATCTGAAGCGACTCGGACTCGAGCACGATCAGCGAGTCACGGTGCGAAGTGACACGGGCGAGATGAATGGCATTTTGGCAAGATCTTACGATTCGATTCGGAGCGGCAACGCCCTAATGTACTATCCCGAGTCGAACGTGCTGGTTTCGCGGCATGTGGACCCCCAAAGTCGCACACCAGCGTTCAAGGGTGTCGTCGTAGAGTTGATTCCCGAATCAGAACTCACCCGCTCGTAACGATCTCCGATGACCGGATCGTTTCCTTTTGATCAGAGTTTCTAATGATGACTTGTCATCGACTCGTTCGAGTCGTCGGACTCAGTCTTTTATGCTCCGTATGTTTGTTGATGACAGTCTGTGCGGAGGGTTTGGAACCTGTTTCGCCCGTCGAGGCGGAGATCAAGACGGACTACGAGGACTACCTGCAGCCGCTCTTCGAGTACTTTCACCGGAACCCTGAGCTTTCGCTCGTTGAGTATCGGACGGCCGCACGAATGGCCCGTGAGTTGAGATCCGTCGGATTTGATGTGACCGAGGGCGTCGGAGGAACGGGCGTCGTCGCGTTGCTCGCCAACGGAGATGGCCCGTTGGTGATGATGCGGGCCGACATGGACGGCTTGCCGGTCAAGGAAAAGTCAGGCCTCAGCTATGCATCGAAAGCGAAGCAAGTCGATCCGATCACTGGAGATGAGGTCTTTGTCATGCACGCCTGTGGCCATGACGTTCACTTAACCAGTCTGGTCGGTTCGGCGAGATATCTCTCGAAGAATCGAAAGGACTGGCAGGGAACGTTGATGCTGGTCGTTCAGCCTGCGGAGGAACGTGTCTTGGGCGCGAAGGCAATGAAGCAAGATGGGATTTGGGACCGATTCGGACTCCCCGATTTTGCACTCGCCTTCCACGTCGCCGCCCGCGATCGTGCAGGTGTCATCAACGCATCGGAAGGCAGTCCCTATGCGGGTGCCGATACGGTTGACATCACCGTCCACGGAATTGGGGCGCATGGAGCTAGCCCTCATCGGGGCAAAGATCCAATCGTGCTGGCCAGTCAAATCGTGCTCGCGCTCCAAACACTTGTGGCCCGCGAGCTGCCACCTCGCGAGGCGGGTGTGGTGACGGTCGGATCGTTCCATGCCGGAACAAAGCACAACATCATTTCCGATCAAGCCAAACTTCAGCTGACAGTGCGCAGCACCAGTGCGGAGACTCGCAAAACACTTCTGGAGGGTATTAGGCGAATTGCTATGAACATGGGGCGTGTCGCGGGACTTCCAGATGACAAGTTACCAGAAGTCATTGTCAGCCAAGAGAGTGTTCCCCCCACGACCAACAACGTTGCGTTAACAAGAAAGTTGCGCGACGCCTGGATAAAGGAATTGGGTGAGAAGAATGTCGTTGACATTCCGTCAAAAGGCATGGGGGCGGAGGACTTTCCCTACTTTACAACGAACCCGGATATTCCGTCGGTCTACTGGGCGATCGGAGGAACCGAGTCGGCTGATTTTGAGCGCGAGGCGAACGGCGGTGTCCCCGTTCCAAGCCATCATTCGCCGCTTTTCAAGATCTCGCCCGAGCCAGCAGTGATTCGGGGTGTCGTCTCAACTGTCGTCGCCGTGAAGGCGCTGATGCCGACGTCCGAATAGTCCATTGGCGTGTTCATGATCGTTTCGACAACAACCTGCACGGTCGGGATTCCCCGGAATGTTCGATTTTGAGATCTCCTTTCAAATGATTCAAAAGAGGTGATGACAGCGGTGGTGAAGATTTGTTAATGCCCGGTGGGACTGCACTCTGTTCCGGGATTGTTGATGCAAACGAAAAACACCTTCACTGTCTTACTACTCGTCGTCTCACTACTGGCTGGTTCCTCGCTGCAGGCTCAGGATTTCGGCGACGACATTCCATTGTGGAAGTTAGGGATTGCCACATTTGGTGAGCCGTCGATCGAGGCCTCCATCTCGCAAGGAGCCGATTCAAAGAAAGAAAAAGAGGATGTTGTTGCCGTCGGCTATGACCAACCCAGCTACCCGATTCCGCCTTCGTTGGAGAATCCGGTCGACATTTTGCAGCTCCCAGAAGTCGCCGAAGCCGTTCAGAACGCAGACCTGCCAATCGCCAACGCAATTGCCGCGGGGGAAACAGCGGAATCGCTTCCGTTGGCGGAGCAAACGGAAGCTTGGTATGAAATTCCTTGGCGTTGGGTGACTAGAGGTTGGGAAAACCATGCCGAGTTTGGACTGGATGGCAGCAGCGGGAATGCAAGAACACTCGCGTTACAAACCGGGTTCGAGCTCAAACGCTCGACCGATCGCTATACGCTCGGCGTCGATTTCGATTATCGAAAAGCGACCACAACGGGTGTCACGACCGAGGACAACGGTCGGTTCGATATCAACTACGATTTCCTCTTTCAGAACACGCAATGGACGGCGTTCAGCAAGTTCGGATCGGAATGGGATCAGTTCAAAGCATTTGACTCTCGTATCAACCTCAATGGCGGTGTTGGGTACGACTTCATTCGAACCGACGACGCATTGTTCATCACCCGGTTCGGTGCCGGTGCATCGAAAGAAATTGGGGCCCCGGACGACGATTGGAAGCCGGAAGCCGTTTTCGGTGCCGAAGGCGAGTACCAACTCAACCGCTACAACAAGATGAAGGCGAAGGTCGAGTACTTTCCCGTTTGGAGTGATTTCTCGGACTATCGAGTCGTGACCGATGCTGCCTGGGAGATCCTCCTTGATGACTCCGATAACCTGTCACTCAAACTCGCCGTGACGGACCGTTACGACAGCACGCCGCAGGGTGCACGCCCCAACGATATTTACTACTCATTGCTTCTCTTGGTTAAGTTTTAAGTAAGTTAGCTCTTTCGGCGGCCAAAGAGTCCTTGCTTCTTTGTTTTACCCTTTGCTTGCTTTGACTCATCCGGCTGCGTGACAATCGTTGGAACGACGGGTTGAGCCGGCGGCGTCGACGTGGAGCTCATGCCTTGCAGGGCGGCGAGTGCTTGAAGATCGCTAGCGTCGGCTTTCGGCTGGTCCGGTGCATCGCTCAAGCTCAAGTCGGGTTTCTCTGCCGGTCGCGGATTGGAACCCATCGCAAGAATCTTCTTGGCGTCGTCCGCCGAGAATTCACCTTTCGGTTCGTTAACACCACCCATCGCGGAAGCGTCCGTCGGTGTGAATCCGAGCACGGACGATTCGATCGGAACGTCCTTTTCTTCGTTCTGCTGAAGCGGTTCGAACTTGGGGACTTCGGCGGACGTGGATCGCTCGGCGGACTCCTTCAATGCATCGGGCTGAGCAACGCTTTCGGCTTGTGATTCCTCAGGCAAACCAGAAAGCATCGAATCGCTCAGCCCTTCGTCGAGTCGACTTTCCCAAAGAACCAAGTTCGCGTCATCGAGTCCGGCCGCGCGGTCAAGATTCATCGTTAGTTCGCGATCAAGCTCTGGTAAGGAGGCTTCGATAGTCAATCTGCCGTCGGGCTTGTAGTCGAACTGAACGTCCACGTTGGTTCCTTTTGGAGTCCCACGTGGCAAGTCGTCGACGACGCAACTGCCAATTTTTGTAGCATTGATTCCGCGATCGTCGCCACCCTCAACGACTTCGATTTTGACATTAGCTTGGTTGTCGGAGTGAGTCCTGAAGCGAACCTTCTTGCGAGCGGGTAGTTTGCTGTTTCGGGGAATCATCACTTGCCGACGTGGCTTGCCGGTCTTCGGATCGACTGCCAGCACACCCAAATCGTGCGAATTGACGTTGCTGACCGAGACGATTCTGTTCGCAGCTGCGGTGTTCTCGCCGGCACGCGCGAGCATGCCCGCATAGAGCGCTGCGCCATGACTGACAGCCTCGTCAGGTGAAAGCGAACGATCGAGCTCCATACCGCTTATCTTTTCCAGCTCCTTTCGAATCATTGGCATGCGCGTCGATCCGCCGACGAGAATGAGCCGCGTCAGATCGGACCAGTCTGTCTCCGCGTCGTCGAGCACGAGTTGGACGGTCATCATTGTCCGTTCCACGAGGTCCGCGGAGCGCGACGCGAACTCCTCTTGCGACAATTCGGTTCGCAGTCGACGTCCATTGTGTGCGAACGCAATGGACACTGATTCACGCTGTGTTAGTGCATGCTTCGTTTGATTCGCTTTGCGAAGCAGTTCCTGTTTTGCCTGAGGATCATCGTGAAGGTTGATGCCGTGTTCGTCTTCGAAAGCCTCAACGATGTAGTCGACAATTCGCTGATCCCAATCGATGCCACCCAGGTAGACATCTCCTGCAGTTGCAATCGTTTTGAAATTGCCATCTGCGATTTGCATGACCGTCACGTCGAAGGTTCCGCCGCCCAGGTCATAAACCAAAACCTTCTCGCTCCGCTTCACAGCACCATCGGAACCTAAGAAGCCAAGCGTTACTCCGTAAGTGATCGCCGCAGCCGTCGGTTCATTGATGATGTCGAGTACTTCGAGACCAGCTAGCTTCCCCGCGTCTTGCGTTGCTTTTCTGCATGGCTCATTAAAAAAAGCGGGTACGGTGATCACCGCACTCTGGACCGATCCGAGCTTCAGTTCTGCGTCTGCTTTCAGTTTACGCAGTATCAGAGCCTGGATGACCTCCGCGGGAAGGTGCTTGCCACGGATGGTTTTTTCGTAGTGAGCCTCACCCACGTCCCGCTTCGCGAAAATGGCCAAGCGATCCGGTTCCAACAGTCCCGCCTCCATCGCCTCGATTCCAACGATCGGATGCTTTTGATCGAAGAAGACGGCGCTCGGCGTGGTCAGGTCACCTTCGGAGTTACGAATGGTTTCTGGGCGTCCCGTTTCGTCCAAGTAGGCAACGGCCGAATAAGTCGTCCCAAGATCGATTCCGACCGGGGGCTGCGTCGAGTCAGGCATCGCTGAAATTTGTGAGAAGAGAGAAAAGTCGTCGCGACGTGTGACGAACGTGTGAGTCGCTCGATTGTACCCACGGTGGAACCAGACTCGTGTCGCGTTCAGCCGATGCTCATTTCAAACCCCGCAGAGCCCTGCTGTCAGCCAGATCCGACCATTTGCATCAAATCATCCGCAAGATGATCAATTTCGCTGGCCGCACCCAGAGTGAGCTTGGAGTTTTCCGATGCGTTCCCGGCGAGACTCGCCACTTGGGCGACGTTCTCAGCGATGTCGTCACTTCCATTTGCGACCTCTGAGATACTGTCGCCGATTCGCCCAGTCATTTCCATTTGCTGACCCACTGCCGTTGCGATCTCGTCCTGGTTCTCGCAGATGGACTGCAGGATCTCATTCACGTCGCGGATCGCATGAACGGCATCTTGAGTATCGGACTGGATGTCAGAAATCCGTCCGACAATGTCTTCGGTCGCTTTCCCAGTTTCAGCCGCCAACTCCTTCACCTGACCGGCAACCACGGAGAATCCTTTCCCTGCTTCACCGGCACGTGCGGCCTCGATGGTTGCGTTGAGCGCGAGCAGGTTCGTTTGTTCCGCAATGGAGTTGATAACGCTTACCACACCATTGATCGATTGGCTCCTCTCTCCCAATCTGGTGATCCGCTGATCGGTCGAATCCGCTGCCTCGACAGCCTTTCGTGCCTCGCTCACTGCGGATGTAGCGCTTTGTGAAATATCACGAATACTTTCTTCAATCTGCGCGACCGATTGCCGGAGCGTTTTTGCGTTTTCGCTGACGAGTCCTGCTGAGTCGCTAACCGAATGAGCTTGAGTGGAGACGGTTTGGGCGTCCCGCTCCATCAATTGACTCATGTCGCGCAGTTTCTTTCGAGAAAGGTCGCGAACTCGGTGGATCTTTTGACGCAGGTTTTTCGAGACGAGCAGCCCAAGGCCGAGAGCAAACACGATGACGGTCGCCGATAACCCGAAGCCGACGAAAAGCCCGAAGCGTCGAGAATTTGCGGCGAGTTCACTCAGCTTGAGGACGACCGCGTGCGCCAACTTGTGTCCTTCTGCAACGTTCTGCTCAAACTCTTGGAACTCGGAATCAGTGATCGTGCGGCCTTGAGCTTTCGCGTCAAGAAGTCCGTCGGACAGACTGAAGGTTCGATGCAACTGCGATTCCTTTTCTGCCAGCAACTTCAGCAAGCTGTCGTCGGTGACGCGTTCGATTTCACCGAATCGATGGTCGCCGCCTTCACGTAGTATGGCCAGGGACTCCAGCAGCAGGTCGCGTGTTGCATGGATGTCGGCCTCGCCGTTGCTAAGCAACTGGAAGGTTTCCTTGGCGTGTCGCTGGTTCAGCATGCGTTGCCGGCCAGACAAGTTGATTCCGGCAGCACTTTTCTCACTGTGAAACGACTGGACGAGCATCAAGACAAGCAGCAACGATGCTCCGGTCACGAAAACAATCGGAATAACGACCAGCCGTTGGGTGAGTGTTTCGGTTCTCATAAGAGCTTCTGGGGCATGTTTGAGCTGAAACGAACCGGACGAACCGCGATACCACCTCTTCGGGTTCTGCCTTTTCGTGCACTAAATCACACCAATATGGGTCGCGGATGCGACCCGGGAGACAGCTATCACAACGATTGCCGCGGCTTGAGGGCAAACCCTCTGCGAAGCGACCCGCGTACTTGCGCATCGTTTCGGTTCGCTGAACGAAGGTGCAAGGTTCTAACTCGCTTCGCCGAGTTGCTTTCGCAGTGTCTTCATCCCTCGGTGCAGCAAGCCAGCAACGGCGCCGGTCGACTTTTCGAGTTCCGTTGCGACCTCACTCAACTTGAGTCCTTCCAGGTAATGCAGTCGAACCGCATCGGCTTGCGATTCGGGTAGTCTTGCGATGGCCTCGGAGATTTGAACGACACTTTCACCGAGAGCGACGTTTTGGCTGGGCGTCGGGCCTTCACCAGCCAATAGCCCTTCCAGCCGCATCGAGGATGCCGCGAGCTTTTGTTCCATGGATTGCTCGCGACGGATATCTCGCTTGTCGCGATGAAGATCTCGGTCGAGGTGACAGAGGTGGTGAGCGAGAATTTGACGAAGCCAAGCCATCAATTCACCTTCCGTGGAGCCACGGAAACCGTCGAACCCTTGAACGGCTTGCATCATCGCCTGTTGAACCATGTCCGAGGCGCCAATTTTTGCCTGATAGGCTTTTCGCAACCGCGTTCGCGCCAACATGCGTAGATAGGGTTCGTACTGCGCGATGACTTGTGGGTCCGAGGCATCGATGCCCTTTGAGTCTGAATTGGAGCTCTGCATGTTGAATTCCTTTCGATTAGATATGTCGCCAAGGTCGATTCGCTAGCGATTGAGATCGATCAGTTTCCAAAGCTCGGTCTCGTTTTCGGCGGCTAAGTATAAGCAGTTCTGCTCGATCATTTCATGTCGAGTGAGTTTTCCGGATGGCCATCGGATTTCAAGCGGACCCACCTCTGCTTGGTTTGGTATCGTGAACTCAAGAATTGGATCATCGGAACTCATGTAGCCATCGCCAGCGGTAACCCAGCGAGTGAATGAGCCGTCCGAAGTCTGCAGTGTGGCCGCTGCGCCAACGGCGTCTCGTTCACTCGTGACGCCGATCAAACGCACGTGTACGACTTGGCCACTAGACAACGAACGGTTTTCAAAAATGGAAACACGTCGATCAAGATAGTTAACGACCAGATCACTATCCAAATCACGATCAAAGTCTACCTTCGTCATCGCGCGACCGAGGGCGGGACTGGTTAGCCGGTGTTGATTCAATGTTGAACCGTCGCCGATACCGACTTCCACGAAGTTCGAACCCCGAGACAGAAAAATTTGTCCTGGCATGCGAAATTCTTCGCCGTGCTCCGTTCGATCGAAGACATGACCGTTTGTTGCGATCACGTCCAGCCATCCATCTCGATTGAGATCAATCGCTTTCGTTCCGAATCCGACCATCGGTTTGCTCGATACTTCCAATCCAAGGCGAGTTGCCGAGTCACAGTAACTACCCGACGTGTCTTGCAGATAAAGATTGACGGACTCGGTTGAATAATTCGTCACGTGCATGTCGACGCGCCGATTCCGATCGAAGTCGCCGGTGGCGATACCCATGCACGCGTTTGCGACACCACTGAAGCCGACAGCCAACCCGCGCGAGGCCGCTTGATTCCAAAAGCGGCCCGATGAGGTATCGAATCGAAGAAAATGATTCGTTCGAGCATCGTTGGCGACAAAAATCTCATTGATTCGGTCGCCATCAAAATCGGTAACGAGCACGCCCAATCCAGTCGAGGGTTCCGCGATTTTTTCATCGATCACAGCCTTGGAGAAGTCGCCGTCGTTGTTCTGGAAGTAGACGACGTCACTCTGACCAAAGTTGGTCAGAGGCATTTGTTGGATCCACCGTCCGTCACGATCTTTGGCTTGTGCCTAAAGCGCGCCTTCTCGTTCGATGTAGTTCACATCGTAGAGATTCGGGATGTGATCCGAATTGAGATCGGCAATGGCGACCGACGATGTCAGCCATTCACTCTGATTTGGCTTTCAGGTTATCAGAAAGGACGCTGGCGTGTATTGAAGCCCTCTTCCTCTCCGCATTTTGATGCGCGATTATTAGCTACAACCGACGACCTTGCCTCAAAATGGTAATGACATGAGACAGTTCAAAGTGACGACCCCCGAAGGGATCGATGCGATCGAAACATGTGAGGTTACGACTCCAGTAGTCGGTGCAGGCGGAGTAAGGTTGTCGATGAAAGCTGCGTCGCTGAACTATCGTGACCTAAGCGTCGCCCAAGGTGGATACATGCGTAACGATCGTCGTCCGATTGTGCCACTTTCCGACGGTGCGGGCGAAATCGTCGAGGCGGGTTCGGGCGTCACTCGGTGGCGAGTCGGAGATCGCGTTAGCCCAAATTTCGTTCAGGACTGGATCGATGGACCGCCGACCGGGGAAGTCCTCGCGACCGGGCTGGGCGGCGGGATCGATGGTGTGCTGAGCGAGGAAATCATCGTTCCGGAACGTTCGCTCGTCTCCATTCCGGATTCGATGTCATTTATCGAAGCTGCCACCGTTCCTTGTGCGGCTGTGACCGCATGGCATGCACTTTTTCACCGAGGAGACCTGACTGCCGGTCAATCCGTTTTGCTCTTGGGAACCGGAGGTGTCTCGATTTTTGCTTTACAAATGGCAGCCGCGATCGGAGCGAAAACGATCGTCACATCCTCGAGCGATGAAAAGCTCGAGAAGGCGAGACAGTTGGGGGCATCGGAGACAATCAATTACCGGCAGCACGATGAATGGCATAAGGAAGTCAAGCGGCTGACCAACGGAGTTGGAGTTGACCACGTCGTCGAAGTCGGCGGACCGGGGACTCTAGAACGTTCCCTCAAATCAGCAGCCGTCGATGGTCAAATTCACTTGATTGGGGTCCTGGACTCTCCCGCCGCTAAAGTGAGTCCGATGCTCTCCGTGTTCAACCTGATTCGCATCAACGGGATTTACGTCGGAAGCCGTGAAATGCATGAAGAAACCCTTCGCTTCCTGACGCGGCACAGGATCTCACCTGTCATCGACCGGGCTTTTGAATTCGAGGATTCACTGAATGCCTATCGTCACCTCGCATCGCAAAAACACATTGGCAAAGTGATCATCGAATTCGGCCAATGACCCGTCTCAGACTTTATCGAGAATGCTCTGAAAGCGGTCGAAGAGATAGTGACTGTCGTGTGGACCCGCGGATGCTTCCGGATGGTGCTGGACACCAAAGGCGGATTCTTCGACATGACGAACACCAGCAATCGTGTCGTCGTTAAGGTTGCGGTGAGTGACCTTCAAACTATCGGGAAGTGAGGACTCCTCTACAGCAAAGCCGTGGTTCTGTGTGGTGATTTCGACTTTCCCCGTTTCAAGATCCAGGACGGGCTGGTTTGCACCCCGATGTCCAAACTTCAGCTTGAACGTTTTTGCACCCATTGCCAACGACAATAGCTGGTGGCCGAGGCAGATCCCGAAAATCGGTTTCTTCCCGATGAGAATTGCAATGGTTTGGTGTGCGTAATCGAGCGGTTCGGGATCGCCGGGACCGTTAGATAGAAAAACACCCTCAGGTTCAAGTTTTAAGACGTCGTCGGCTGATGTATTGCCAGGCACGACGGTGACACGATTACCACGAGACGCGAAGTGCCTGGGAATGTTCCACTTCATGCCAAAGTCCATGCAAACGACATGACAACCTTTTGACGCTCCCGAGGCGCCTTGCCGTCCGATTTCGGTTTCTGTCCAGGCGTCAAGTTTATCGTCCCATTGGCGGACCACACTGGGCATCACTTCCTTCACCAGGTCTCGACCGACCAGTCCGTCACTCTCGCGGGCTTTCTTCACCAGTGAGTCATCATCGAGGTCGATCGTCGACAGGACACCTCGCATCGCACCGGCGGTTCGAATCTTGCGGACCAGGGCCCGAGTGTCGATGCCTGCCAGCCCCACCAATTCGTGCTTCTTGAGGTAGGACGATAAATCGCCCTCTGCCCGATAGTTGCTGTAGATCCGACTTCTTTCTCGAACAATAAAACCTGCCAGCGATGGCTTCTCGTTTTCAATGTCATCAGAATTGATGCCGTAATTCCCAATTTCCGGATACGTCATCGTGACGATTTGCCCGCGATAGCTGGGATCCGTCAGAATCTCTTGATAGCCAGTCATCGACGTGTTGAAGACGACCTCGCCGGTGATTTCGCCGGTGGCTCCGATAGCCTCTCCGGAGAAAACGGTGCCATCTTCGAGGGCTAATTTCGCGAGTTCCATGAGTTGCGCAATCAGAATGGTTGAACTGAAATCACGTTCCGCACGCAGTCGCAAGCGGACCGCGTCTCTAACCCCGGATGATACCAATCGCATTGAAATTGCGGCAGCCCTCGAGCCAATTGGAACCAGTCTGGATATCACTCTTGACGGCCTTCCACGATCAGGGTTCGCAAGTGAAACTGGTGCGATGGCCAGTTCCTCGCAAATCGAAAATGTCCGCGCCGCGAATGCGGGGACGCAGTTTCTTCACGTCGATGGTCTCCGGATGGCCTATCACGATTCCGGCGACACGAGCGGGGCGTTGCCGACAATCCTATGTGTTCACGGAAATCCGACGTGGAGTTACTACTTCCGTCGAGTTGAGCAAGAATTCTCGGGTCGGTGTCGCGTCATCCGTGTGGATCACATCGGTTGCGGCGAAAGTGAAAAACCTCCGCCCGATCGTTTCGAGTACCGGCTCTCAAGACATCAGGAGAACCTCAGTTCACTGATCGAGCAACTCGACCTTCGAAGGATTATTCTGCTGGCCCACGACTGGGGAGGCGCGATCGGCTTGGGAGGTTTGCTCAGACAGCGCGATCGGTTTTGCGGATTGGCGTTGCTGAACACGGCGGCGTTTCCGCCGCCCTATGTGCCGCTTCGTATCGCCGCGTGCCGAATTCCGTTGCTTGGAACGTTGGCAATCCGTGGGGCAAACTTGTTTGCGCGAGCCGCCATCAAGATGGCCATGAACCGAAACTCGCTGGACGCAGACGTCGCATCCGACCTGCTCGCGCCTTATGACTCTTGGACGAATCGAGTCGCGATCGATGGTTTTGTTCGTGACATCCCGATGACCAAACGTCACCCGACGCATCAAACGCTCGTGGAACTCGAATCCAGACTTCCATCCCTTGGTGATGTGCCGAGTCTGCTGGTATGGGGAATGAAGGACTGGTGTTTTCGCCCCGAATGTCTCCGCCGATTCCAATCGGTGTGGCCTGGCGCGACAAGCGTCGAAATCGATGACGCAGGTCACTACGTAATGGAGGATGCTCCGCGAGAAGTACTTGACGCGATCGGTCGATTCTTGAAGCACAAAATCGAATGCGTTGCTTGAGTCTGATTCGCCAGGAATGTCGGTCGCCTGCGGACGCGGTTCGCTGGTGTTGCATTCTTGAAGCGACTTCACCAAAGCCGGGAAACGTCTATCCGGGAAAAGACTTCTCCGATTTGCGTTTTCAAGACTTTGTCCGCGCGTCGGAGTTTGCGGCGGAAGCTTTTGGCGACTTGAGCTTGGGGTTCACGCACGCCGTACTCAAAGCTGCGGCGATGAACTCGCGTCAGATTGGTACAAACGTCAATCTTGGGATCCTGCTTTTGGTAGGCCCTCTCGCTGAGACGGATTTCCGTTTTTCGGGGCGTCTCACAAACGAATGCTGGCAGAAGGAAGTGGCTCGGCTGATTGACCAATGCTCGGCTGAGGACTGTCACCGAGTTTTCGAGGCGATTCGAGTTTCCAAACCGGGTGGCATGGGAGAAGTCGCCGAGCAGGATGTCTTCG
>JBCCOI010000080.1:0-17982 GCA_039025515.1 Planctomycetota bacterium | reverse complement strand
TTACTTGCGGAAGGGGTTTCTCGGGGTCTGCTTCTTTGGAGTTTGGGGCTGTTGATTGACAGCCGTTTGTCCGTTCATGCCGATCGCTCCGGCGGATGCACCTTGGCTTGCCGTGGCGAATCCGGATCCTCTTGTCGTGCCCGCGGCGAACGCGTTGCCGCCCGAGCTGCCGAGTGCGGCGGCCGAGCTACCCGCGGTTGCAACGCCGAGACCTTGCCCCCCTGTTTCGCCGATTCCGATGCCGGTTCCGCCGTCGGTGCCGATTCCGAGTCCCGTTCCGCCATCGAGTCCAATGCCAAGGCCTCGTCCGCCGTTGATTCCAATGCCCGTCCCCTGGCCTCCGCTGATTCCGATGCCTTTGCCGAATCCGCCATCGATGCCGATGCCTTTGCCAACGCCACCATCGATACCAATTCCCTTGCCGACGCCTCCGCGGACCCCGATGCCTTCGCCGTAGCCGCCGCGGATGCCAATTCCCTTGCCGTAGCCGCCGTCGATCCCGACACCACGACCCACGCCGCCATCAATGCCGATGCCTTTTCCGTAACCCCCGTTGTAGCCTTCGCCGATGCCGACACCGCCATCGACTCCGATGCCGCGACCGATGCCTCCCCGTTCTCCGTAGCCGATGCCGACTCCGCCGCGGTAGCCTTCACCGATTCCGACGCCGCCTTCAGTGCCGATTCCGATCCCGGTGCCTCCGTCTCGGCCACGCCCGAAACCGAGTCCGCCGGAATCGCCGATTCCCACGCCGGTCCCTCCGTTTTCACCGATTCCGATCCCGACGCCTCCGTTCGACCCCACACCCACGCCGGTTCCGCCGCCGGTGCCGATTCCGATACCGACACTTCCGCCGGTGCTGGCCCCGACACCTTGCCCGTTGGAGCTCTGGCCCACGCCGCCGTTGACTCCGACGCCGATGCCGCCGAGGCGGGAGTCAACACCGACTCCAACACCGCCGTTGGAATCGATGGAAACATTTGCGTTTCCGCGATTCAGATTCAATTGAGGCCCGTTGGCACCCATTCCGAAACCTGCACGGGGCCGATTGTCGGGCATGACCGCGGGACGGATGTTGCCGCTTTGAGGAGCGTTCTGGGTGAAGCTGCGTGGTTGATTGATGGGCAACAGTGAACGGATCGGTGATGAGATTCCCGTTCCGCTTGTGTTTGAACCGCGTCGTGCACCACCGATGATCTTGCCGAGGTCGAATTGGGCCGATGCCGTATCCGAGACGCAAAGCGAGGCCGCGAGCACGAGCGCTAGGACGGCGAGGAATCGAAGATGTGTTTTTTTCATGGGTCTGTTTCGCTTTTGAGAGGTGAAAACAACCGGCGGTTTTGCCGATACTCTGCTCGTTGACCGTTTTCGAGCTGACCCGCCAGACTCGTCGCGTTTTTTCAAAATGGCGTTTAAGGGCCAGATCGGGGCCACAAGCTGTTTTTCCTTGCAGTTCCCCGGACGATGGGTTCTGCTATCACGCTCGCGGAAGTCGATTCCGCACCGGTCGGCGCCCCTTGCTCGTGGTTTTTCGGGCCTCGACCGTCAATTCACACAAGCAACTTCATGCAGGGAGAGGTAAGGATGCGTCGGTTATTCCGTTCAGCCATAGGGGCAACCGGGTTGTGGGCTTTCGCGGCCCTCTTCGGATTCGCCACCCTTTCGCCGCAGCCTGTCGCTGCCGAACCCGCCAAGTCTCAGATCGCTTCCCCGACTCACCGCCAGATCCGCATCCTGCGGCCCAAACTGGACGGAGATGCGATCCAGCTGCACACGCTGAAGACAAACCGGGACGGGCACCTGCTGTTGGCGGTTTCCAAGTTGGACACGGATGCGGAAAAAGCAGGCCCCTACGGGCTAGCCGTTCCGACCGATGGATACGTTTTGAAAATCGACGCCGAAGGGAATGAGTTGGGACGATGGAAGTGCGGCTTCACTCCGTCCGCAATCGCGGTGACACCCGACGGTGACGTCTTCGTCGGTGGCGGCGGAAAGGTCGCCAAGCTCACCGATGACGGACACACGTCCGAGCCGATCGATTCGCCGCACATCGGAGATCGAAAGACGTTTGCGAAGCGCACCGTTGAAGCTCAACAACGAATGATGCGTTCGTTCATGACCGAAGAGAGTCTGGAGCCGCTTCGCGACATGGTCAAGCAACTCGAAGAAGTTGAAGAAGACGATCGAACTCGGGTCCAAGAAGCACAACTCAAAGCGTTGAAGGATCAGCTGGAGCAAATGGAGTCCATGATTGCCAGTTCCGATGAGGAGGAAGACGCAGAAGAGGAAGAGGAGTTCCAACTTGATCCGGCGATGGAAGCAAGCGTTCGCTACGCGATGGCGGTCACTTCGATGGCTGCGAGCAACGACAAAGTCTTCGTCTGCGCTTCGGATCCAGCCAAGGGTGGCTACGCGATCTGGTCGCTGGACCACGATTTGAATACCGATTCCATTGAGCAAGTGATGACCGACCTTCGCGGTTGCTGCGGACAGATGGACATCCAGTGCTGCGATGATCAACTGGTCATCAGCGAGAACGGCTCTTTCCGAGTTGGTTTCTACGACCAATCGGGAGAGCGAACGGCTCAGTTCGGAAAGATGGATCGTTCCAGCGAAGAGGGCTTCGGCAGCTGTTGCAATCCGATGAACTCAATGCCGCTCCCCGACGGGACGGTATTGACGGCCGAATCGTCCATCGGACACATCAAGCATTTCACTGCTGACGGGACGCTGATTGCCTACATCGGTAAGGCGCAGATCGGCGGAGGCTGCAAGCACTGCGCGATCGGTCACGATCCCGAAAACGATCTGTACTTCATGATGTACCAAGACAAGAACGCAGTTTGCGTACTTGGAAACAGCGAAGAATATCCGATCAGCGAAGCCGAGCTGGCGATCGCCAATCGCCAAGCCGATTTCGTCCGACTTTACGCCGGAACCTGGACAAAAGAAGGAACGAAAGTGCCGGAAAGTAGCGGAGGTGGTTTCTTCGGTGCTTTGTTTGGTGGCGGAGACGATGAGGAAGAAGTCACAGCCGTCATCGACAATTCGAATCCGATCACCAGTTGGACGATCGATGAAACGGGCGATCTTAAAGTGAATGCGGGGCAATACGCTTCGTTCATGACCGATGCGAAACTCGAGTTGCTTCCCAACGACGAAGGCGATGAAGACGGGTTGTTCCGCGTTGCGGTGACGGACAATCAAGTCCGCATGCTGGAAGGTTCGTTGAGCGTCAAAGGCGATGAAATGACGCTTGCTCTGGACCAAGGATCGGAAGTCATCTTGATTCGTAAAACCAAGCCCAAGACCGAGGCATGTGAGGAAGACTGCGAAGAGGGTTGCGACGAAGAATCTTGCGAAGAAGACGCTGACTGCGCGAAGTCGGAGGGATCGCCCGGCGAAACCGACATGCTTGCCAACTTCGACGCTGTTGAAGACGAAGTGGTCGTGATGGTTGAGGTCGAGGAAGAAGAAGCCGTCCAAGAAGAGGTTGCTCTTGAGGGCGTTTTCGACTCTTCGATCATGCAACCGCGATTTGACTACAAGCTGGTCGCCCCGGCAGACTTGAAAACCAAGGCCGAGGCGAAACTAAATCAGCTTGGCGAAGACGGCTGGGAGTTCTGTGGCAAGCTGAATGGAAAGCTCATGTTCAAGCGGATGAATTTGAGCGAGCTTCAAGGAGCCTTGGGAGTTTCAAAGTGAGTCGTGCCAACCCGCGTCACCTGCTAGCTTTCCTCCCTCTGTTTCTGTTCGTCGCGTGGCCGCTGCAACACGCGGCCGCGCAGGCGGAAGCGGAGCCATTCACGCTGGTCGTGATGGATCCGTTGAGCAAGCCGCTGTCTTGCGATTGCGTCAAAGGCTACGCCCAACGCAAGTATGAGGTGTTGGGTGAGCGACTTGAGCCGGTCGTCGGCAGGAAAGTGAACGTTGTCTGGCACCAATCGTTAGCCGAGGCGCTCAAAGAAACGGGCGGTTCGGCAGATCTGGTGATCGGTAAGCACTCGGTCGTCGTCGCCGATGGCAAGGCAACGGGCATCGAGCTTGAACCAACGGCACTGCTGACCGGTAAGGATGGCGGAACGACACAGCACGGTCTTTTGGTCGTGCGAACCGCCGATTCAGCCAAACAGGTCGAGGACTTGCGGGGATACGATTTTCTCTTCGGACCCGATGAGGCCGAAGAAAAATCGCTCGTCGCGATGAAGTTGCTCGACTCCGTTGACGTTCCCTACGACAGGTCCGCCAAGCGTTTTGGGGCATGCAGCGAAGCAGCAACAGCGATGCTGGAAATGCCCGCCGACAAAAAGGTGGTCGCCGTCATCAGCAGTTACGCGGAGCCGCTGCTGAAGGGTTGCGGTTCGGTTCGCGAAGGAGAACTTCGCGTCGTCGCCAAAACTGAGAAGGTCCCGTTCGTCACAGCGTTCCTTCGAAAGGATTTGCCGGCAAAGCTCAAGGAAGAAATCCAGATTGGCCTACTGACCTTCGGTTCCGATCCGGAGTTCAGGAAGTCTCTTGAAACGCTGATCGGTTTTGTTCCTTGGGTCGATCAAAGCAAGACGACGGCACAAAAAGTTTCGTCCGCGAAAACCAGGATCGAGGGAACTTGGCCCCAGTTTCGCGGAGCAAGACGCGACGGCTTGGTCGACTGGTTGCCTGACGAGCTTCCCAGCCCCGCTGAGCGGCTTTGGTCGCAGCAGATGGCCTCTGGCGGCGTCGGTGGCATCGCCGTTGATCAGGGAATCGTGATCGTCAGCGGTCGAGATGCGATCGATCAAGCTGACACGTTCACGGCGGTTGCACTTGAAAGTGGCAAGCCGCTTTGGCAGCACAGCTACGAAGCTCCCGCAGCTCTGGACTACGGAAACTCTCCACGTGCGACTCCCGTCATCCGTGATGGTGTCGTTTACACGTTTGGCGCGACAGGTGTGCTTTCCGCGGTCGATCTTATAACCGGTTCCGCGCGATGGCAGGTGGACCTGTCGTCGCGTTTTTCCGAGGAAGTCCCGACCTGGGGCTTTAGTAGCTCCCCGATCATCATCAAGGATCGCTTGTTCATCCAACTGGGATCTCACCCGGTGGTGGCCATTGACGTGGGATCGGGTGATTCGGTTTGGTCAGAAAGGGGACGCCCCGCCGGCTACTCGTCCCTGATGTCGACTGAAATCCTTGGGCGTCCGGTCTTGGTCGGGACCGATAAAGTCGGCTACTTCATGCGACTTGCGGACGATGGGCAGTACCTCTGGTCCGGTAAGCGATCGATTCCGGGTGATTTTGTGGTTCCTGCCGCCGTCCTCACTTCGGATCGGTTGTTCTTCACCGGAGAAAACAACGGTGTTGAGTCGTATAGCTGGTCGATCGAGGGGCGAGAACCGCCTTCGAAACGTCCAATTGCGACCAATGATTATTTGATTCCAGACTCGCATACGCCCGTGCTTGCCGGCGGACAACTGCTCGTCGCCTTCGAAGGCCTTTCGAGTCTCAATCCGAGCGACGATCTGAAGCCCAATTGGACGATCGCGGAAAGCAAAATCACCGGTTACGCATCGATCATCGCTTCCGCATCACGGGCATTGGTGACGACCGAGGCTGGCGAGGTGATTTTGGTGGATTTGGAGAAGGGCCGCGAAATGGACACGCTCGTCTTGGACTCTGACCCACCACAGGTTTTGAGCCATCCCGCGTTGGCTGGGAAACACTTCGTCGTTCGCATCGGCGATCGCGTTGATTGCTATCAACTCTGAATCGCCAGTGCTCTCTGGATGACAATCGCGCGTCGCCAACTTGCCGATTCGACTTGAGTCAAAATCGCAAGTTATCTAGTGTTCGCTCAGCGGCGCGAAAGTCTGCGCCTTCAACAATCCCGCTGTTGGGCATTTAGCCAACGATTCAAAGGAGTGATCGTGATGGCGATTCATCGCAGGTTGCATCGATTTTCCACGGCGTGCGGATCCAGCGTCGCCGCATTGTTTGGCCTGGCAGTCCTCGCCCTGGCCTGGACTCCGGCGGCATCGCAAGCAGCGGACGAAAATCCGAATTCGGTCGTTGCGGCCGTCAATGCGGATCCGATCACACGTCAAATGCTGGCCGACGCAACCCTGCAGCGATACGGCGCCGGTGTGCTCGACAATGTGATCATCAATCGTCAACTGATTCTGCAAGCGTGTCACGAACGCGGAATTCAGATTACGGAGACGGAGATTTCACAGGAAATCTCCCGGCTCGCGACGAAGTTCGGATTGGATGTTCAAGCTTATCTGAAACTACTGCAAGACGAACGCGATATCACTCCGGGACGCTACGCCCGCGAAATCATCTGGCCGATGCTCTCGCTTCGAAAGCTGGTCGCCGACCAAGTTGAGCCGACGGCAGAGGAGTTTGAGAAAGCGTTTAAATCCGAATACGGCGAAGCAGTAAAGTGCCGGATGATCGTGGTGACCGAAGAGGGGAAAGCGCGTCGCTTGCACGCTGAGGCGATGGCCAACCCGAAAGCCTTTGGCCAACTGGCCGAGGCAAACAGCGACGACGCAGCCAGTGCCAGCGTCGGCGGGCTGATTCCTCCCATCCGCCGCTACACCGGTGACTCGCGATTGGAGGAGGCGGCATTCGCTTTGCAAAACGGACAGGTCTCTCCCGTTCTCAAGATGGGCGATCAGTGGGTTTTCCTGCAGGCCGTCAGAAGAATTCTGGCTGCGACTCCAAACGCAACCGCGATGCCTGCGATCCGAGAGCAAATCAACGATCGGATTCGCGATCAAAAGATGAAGGGAGCGGCGACCGAGTTGTTCACGAAGCTGCAAGTCGATTCGAAAATTCAAAAAGTCTTCGGCGACGAAGAACTGACCAAGCGGTATCCCGGCGTGGCGGCAATCGTCAACGGACGCAAGGTGACCATCGCCCAGCTCTCGGCAGAGTGCGTCAAACGGCACGGTGCGGAAGTCTTGGAGTCTGAAATCAATTACAAGTTGCTTTCGCAGGCACTGCGTGGTGCCAACAAGACCGTTACTGATGAAGACATTCAAGTTGAAATTGCACGCGCCGCGATTGCCTACGGATTCACCAAAAACGACGGGACGGCAGACCTCGATGCTTGGTTGCAATCCGTGAAGAGTGATGGTCAGACGACTTATCAGATCTACATTCGAGAAGCAGTGTGGCCGAGCGTCGCGCTTAAAAAACTCGTTGAGGATCGCGTACAAGTTTCCGAAGAAGACTTGAAACGTGGCTACGAAAAACACTTCGGCGAGCGCGTCGAAGTTCTGGCTTGTGTTCTTGCCGACCAGCGGACGGCGCAGAAGGTTTGGAAGATGGCACGCGACAATCCGTCAGAGGAATTCTTCGGTCGACTCGCGGCGGATTACAGCGTCGAACCGGTTTCAGCAAGCAACCATGGCAAAGTGCCTCCGATTCGTAAATACAGCGGTCAGCCCACGATCGAACGCGAAGCGTTCAAGATGGAGACCGGGCACTTGAGCGGTGTCATCGCGGTTGCCGATAAGTACATCATTCTTCGCTGCCAAGGCCGCACGAAGCCACTCGTTCAGGACCCTGCCGTCGTTCGTGGTGGCCTGACTCGGGAGCTCATGGATAAAAAGTTCGACATCGAGATGGCGAAGGAACTCGATCGGTTGAAGGAGACCGCTGAGATCGAGAATTTCTTTGACGCCGCGAAAGAGATTGCCAAGGCCGGACAATCAGGCACCAGTTCCCGCTGAGGGAGCGCGATGATCGAAGCCGTAGTGTCGAGTGCTTCATCAACGTTAAACTTAGAGAATCGAGCCGACGGTGCTGGCCGCGGTTGTCCCCAGAAAACCGGGACTACCGCCCATTGGCTCAGGTAGCACGAACTAGCCGTTCCATGCAAAACGTTTACCGATGCCGAGACTCGCATCGGAGACTGGCCGAGTGAGCTGGCGAGATCTCTCCCCGAAAGAACGCTGCGGAGTTATCGCGTCCGCGTCATCACGAGTCAGCGAATATTCGGATCGGCTCATCGATGCGTGCCGGTCAGAACAGCGTACCGACCCGGTGGAAACGATCACGAGCGAGTTGCTGCCGCTCTGCGCCGCGCTTCGATTCATCGGTCGTCGAGGACCGCGCATTCTGGCAACACGAAGGCTGGGGCTACGCAATCGACCGGCGTGGCTCTTCGGTGTGCGATCGAAGGTCGAACGCCAGCCACTGGGAAACGTGTTGATACTGGGGACGTGGAACTATCCTCTGCTCCTGCCGGGCGTCCAAACGGCACAGGCACTTGCGGCCGGCAATACTGTCTGGCTAAAGCCCGCTGCGGGAACCGAAACGGCGAGTCAACTTTTGGTTGAGTGCTTCCACGAAAGCGGAGTGCCCGAATCGAAAATGCAACTGCTGCGGTCGGAGACCGAAGCGGCAGTTGACGCGCTCAACCGAGCACCCGACTTGGTCGTTCTGACGGGAGCAGCCGAGACGGGGCAGAAGGTCTTAACGACTGCGGCACCGCACCTGACGTCCAGCATCATGGAATTGAGTGGTTGCGATGCAGTGATCGCCGTACCCGGTTTCGATATCGAACGATTGACCGCGTGTTTAGAGTTTGGTCTGTCGTTCAACAGTGGCGCGACGTGTATCGGTCCACGCAGGCTTCTTGTGCATCGGAACGACGCGGACGACGTTTGCCGTGCATTGCTGGATCGATTGCGCGACGTGACGCCTTTCACGATTCACCCATCGGCACGCAGTGGCGTTGCCGATGCTCTCGCGGAAGCACTGAATCGAGGAGCCAAAGACTTGGTTGGGCGCTTCGACGAATCCGAGTTGCGACAAAGGGGTCAACTTCCGCCGGTTGTTCTAAGCGGCGTATCGCCGGCCGACCCGATCGCAGCGGCAGATTTGTTCGCACCCGTGCTTTCCATCATTCATTCGGAGAGTGTCGAGGAATCAATTGGCGTCGTGAATCAATGTCCGTATCGGTTGGCCGCCAGTGTCTTCGGTCCAAGGGCTGCGGCTGAAAAAGTCGCATCAAAACTGAGCGTCGGTTGTGTGACGGTCAACGACCTCATTGTTCCTACAGCTGATCCAAGGATTCCCTTCGGTGGCCAGGGACGAAGTGGCTTTGGCGTCACGCGGGGCGAAGAGGGTTTGTTAGCGATGACAACGCCGCGTGTCGTATGTACGAGGAAAGGTTCGTTTTTGGCACATTTGCAGCCGCGTCAAGCGGGCGACGAAGAAATGCTGCATGGACTCCTGCGGTTTTCTGTCGGTCGAGGCCTTCAAAAACGTCTCGAAGGGTTGCGGATGATGATCTCGGGCGTCAAAAAGAGCAGAAAGAAAGGCCACCCGTAGTTCACGTTTGCAACTGGACGTAGGCAGGCGTTGGTTCCGGGCGAGAAGTTCGACTACAGGAATGAATTGTCAAAATGAGGCCTGGGTTAACCTTTGAAGTTACGCTTTTGTCGTAACCCGACGCGTCAGCGAGGCACGAGTCAATATCGATTTTTCCTCGCTGACGCGTCGGGTTGTGAAAAACCAATGCCTGAAGCAACAGCGCAACTTCAAACGGGCTAACGCGAACTCGAATCACCCCGCTATTGCTGGAGACCTGTCTCGGCTTGTCAGCCCAGACAATGTGGACGGATACCTTAGACGTTCGAAGAGCGAAAAATGATTGCAGCAGATACCAATAGTTTGAACGTCGTCGTTGTCGGTGGCGGCTTGGCGGGACTCTCCAGCGCATGTGTACTCGCTGCACGCGGCCATCGCGTGACGTTGCTTGACAAGAACGACTGGGTGGGTGGAAAGGCGGCACAACATCTCGCCGAAGGCTTTCGGTTCGACATGGGGCCGACCATCCTCACGGTCCCGAGTGTGCTGAAACGAGTGTTCGCCGAAGCGGAAAGGCCGATGGAGGACTATCTCGAGATCTTGCCACTTGACCCGCAATGGCGCTGCTTTTTCGAAAGCGATGGCGAAGGAGGAGCCGCGGACAATTCCGTCTTGGACTTGGTCTCCGACACCGAGCAGATGAAGGCGAAATTGAAGGAGTTCACGGGGACCGAGATCAGCTCCGAGGGCTACGAGAAATTCATCGGGCTGAGCAAGCACCTTCACGGCGTCTCCGACCGATTCTTCTTTTGGAAGTCGATCGGCGGTCTGGCAGACACGATGGATGTGGGTGGCGCGTTTTCGCTTTCGGTACTGAAGGACGTCTTGTCATTGAAGATGGGCAAGAGTGTCGCCTCGGTTGTTCGCTCGCACGTGCCGGACGCCCGCGCGGCGCAGATGATGGATCACTTCACGCAGTACGTCGGTTCATCCCCGTACGCTTCGCCAGCTGTGCTTTGCAGCATCGCCCACATGCAGACCGAGGAGGGCATTTGGTATCCCGTCGGCGGTACGCGTGCGGTTCCCGAGGCTCTGTGCAAGCTTGCACTCGATCTGGGCGTCGAAGTTCGTACCGGCGTCGATGTGATGCGAATCCAAACCAGCGGCAAGCGTGTGACCGGCGTGGTCACGGCATCGGGTGAAACGCTTCCTTGCGATGCCGTGGTGAGCAATTGCGATGCTGTACGAACTTATCGGGAGTTGCTGAAGGACTCGCCCCAAGCGGCCAAATTCGAGAAGGCAAATCGGTTCTCGCCTGCGTGCAGCGGCGTTGTTCTCTATCTCGGTTTGAATCGGCAGTACGAACAACTGCTACACCATAACTTTGTCTTCTCGAAGGATCCCGAAAAGGAATTCGAGTACATCTACGACCGCGGCGAGCCCGCTCCCGATCCGACAGCTTACGTGTGCGCACCGGCAGTCACGGAACCATCGGTTGCACCGGAAGGCGGCGAAGCACTGTACATTCTCGTGCACACTCCGTACCTGCGGGAACACCATGATTGGAAGAAGATGCTGCCGGAATACCGGGAAGTCATCTTGGACAAGATGGAGTCATGTGCCGGCACGAAGGGAATTCGTGATGCGATCGTCTACGAAGCGTCTCTGACTCCGGAGGGAATCCACAATCGATACCGAGTGCTCAATGGTGCGATCTATGGCCTGGCGAGTCACGGGAAGTATCTCGGAGCATTCAAGCCCGGGAACCGCCGGAAGGATGTCGAAGGGCTTTACTTGGCAGGTGGGGCGGCACACCCGGGGCCCGGCATGCCTATGGTGATGATGAGCGGTTGGATCGCGGCAGATTCGCTCGACAGCGATGTTCGCGGCGGAAAACTGGATCGATTGACTTCAGTAACGGCGTAGATGAATCGTGAGTGTTTCGGATTCGAGTAATTCGAACGTGCCGCGACCCGAGCAGACCTGCACAGTTCGCGAACCGGCGAATTGGTTCGTTGATGGATTCCATCGATTCTTGCGACCTTATCTAAGGCGTCACTTCCATTGCGTGGTGGTTGACCGGGAGAGACGCCCAGCCCTGGATGTTGCCGGGAACGATCCGCTCATTGTCTACGCGAATCATCCCTCTTGGTGGGATCCGTTGGTTGCACAGTATCTAAATCGTGTGCTTTTCGATCGTAGAACGTTTTACGCGCCCATCGACGCCGAGGCCTTAGAGCAATACAAGGTGTTTGAACGGCTGGGATTTTTCGGCGTGCAACTTTCATCAAAGTCGGGCGCCTCGGCATTCTTATCGAACAGCCGCAAGATCTTGGGACGGGAGCGAGCCGCGCTGTGGATGACACCTGAGGGTCGCTTTGCTGATGTTCGTGATCGCGACGCGACGCTGATGCCCGGGCTCTCACACTTGTGCCATCGAACCGAGAACGCTTACATCGTAGCGGTCGCACTTGAATACGCATTTTGGGATGAGCGGTTGCCGATCTGTTTCGCATCGTTGAGCAGGCCGGTGCGGCTCACTGAACATCGGAACCGATCCAAGCCGGAATGGGCAGACTTTCTTCATTCGGAACTCCGGGACACGCAGGAACGATTATCAAAGTTGGTCATCGAGAGGTCTTCAGAGCCTTTTGACAATCTCTTGACCGGCAAACGGGGGACGGGCTGGTTTTATGATTCATTTCGACGAGTGAAGTCGCTCGCCACCGGTCGGAGTTTTCAGGCCAGCCACGGAGATCAGTTCTGATGGTACTCACGCTCGCCGTGGTCTCGCTGTTGTTGTCGGTGTTCCCCGCATTAATGTTCATGGCCAACCTGCCGCTGTTTCGAATCCCAAGTGAAATAAGCGGCGAGGATGCACAAGAGACGCCCCAAATTTCGGTCTTGATCCCGGCTCGCGATGAAGAAGCGGGAATCGAGGCCTGTGTACGAACCGCCTTGCTCAGCGAGGATGTCGAAGTTGAAGTAGTTGTGCTGGACGACGCGAGCGAAGATCGCACCGCTCAAATTGTTGAAGGAATCGCCTCCGAAGACGGTCGCGTGCGATTGATCTCTGGTAAACCACTTGCCGACGGATGGAACGGCAAGCAGCACGCGTGCAAGCAGTTGGCGGATGCTGCGTCATTTGACAACATGGTTTTCTTGGATGCTGATGTCCGTTTGCAATCCGGAGCACTCGCGAGGCTTGCGGCATACCGGTCAGCGAACGAGGTTGCCCTGCTCAGCGCTTTCCCTCGCCAAGTAACGGAGACGTGGCTGGAAAAGTGGTTGATTCCGATGATGCACTTTATTTTGCTTTGCTACTTGCCTTTTTCGCGTATGCGGAGTGATGGCAGCCCCAGCTTGGCGGCGGGATGCGGGCAGCTGTTCTTCACCAAACGAAAAGATTACGAGGCAGCGGGCACTCACGAGGCGATTCGGCAATCTCGTCACGACGGCGTCAAGTTACCCAGAATCTACCGGCAAAAAGGGCTCTCCACCGACGTCATCGATGGAACGCATCTGGCTTCCTGCCGGATGTACCAGTCCACACCGGAGGTGATTCGCGGAGCATTAAAGAACGCGATTGAAGGCATCGCGAATCCGCGCGTCATTGCAGTCTTTACCGTTTTCTTGTTCGGCTGCAGCACGCTTCCGGTCATCGCAACATGGTGTTCGTATCAACAATCGAACTCGGTCGCCCTGGGGCTCAGCCTGACTGCACTTGCAGTTTGCCATCTTCCGCGATTCACCGCCGCGATCGTCTTTCGCCAGTCTTGGCTGGGTGCAGTTTCGCACATACCGGCAACGATGACATTTTTAGTGCTTCAATGGCTCGCACTTTTTAATCATCTGACCGGACGGCAGATTGCTTGGCGCGGAAGAACGGATACCTGACGCTGCCTCGTAGCTTTGTGTAATCAGTTCTTCGTAGCCTCGAACCATCGAGCTGAGCGAACCGGTCTGCAGTACCTTCTCTCTCCCACGTTCACCGCATGCTTGTCGAAGTTTCGCGTCGCCAAGCAACTTTGCAATCGCTTCGCACATTCCTCCCTGATCTTCGCTTTCGAAGAGAAAGCCGGTTTCATCGTTGACGACGGTTTCCTTTACGGACCCGACGTCTGACGAGGCCACAGGGACTCCGCAAGCCAACGCCTCTAGAATCGAAACCGGTGATGCTTCGTTGAGCGAACAGAGTGTGAAAACATCCATCGCTGCGACCAAACGTTCGGTATCGTGACGCGTGCCAAGAAGCTTGACGCGATCGGCAACTCGTAGCTCTTTGGCCAATTCCTCGATCGAGCTCCGCTCTGGCCCGTCTCCGATGATCAACCAGTGGAGATCGGGGAATTGGGCTCGGAGACTACTAGCGGCTCGGACGAGCAGTTGATGGTTCTTTTCGCTTCTCAACGCGGCGACGAGTCCGACCAGCGGGGTGTCGGCGGGGAGGCCCAGTTCTTTTCGGACGTCCACCCGAGCTTGCTCGGATGGACGAAAACGATCGCAGTCGACGCCGTTACGAATCACGCGAATCTTGGCTTCCGGGAAACGCTCGAAGTCACGAAGGAAAGCACCGTGGGAGTCGGCGACGGCAATGAAAGCGTCCGTGATCGACGTGAGCAGACAATTGAGGCGTCCCACTCCGTCAGGCCAGCCGGTGCTGTGAAGTGCGGATGCGATAACGGGGACTCTTGCCAGAAATGCGGCCAAGCGTCCCCAAAACATTTTGTCTCCCGCGCCGACCGTGATGACGGCGTCGGCACCCCGAGCTCTCATGAGCGCTGCGAGCCGAAAAAGCACGCGGACATCCCATTTTCCGCCGATCAGCCCACTGTGAACGGGAAACTCGCCAGAAACTGCTTCACCCAGCGGGCCAGGGTCTTTCAAGCAGATGATCTCGGGACGGATCAAGCCGGTATTCATTTGCCGCAGCATGTTGACCAGCAGGGTTTCGGCCCCACCGACGGGCATGCTGGTAATCACAAACTGGCAGCAGAGCGGGCTTCGCGTTGGTCGGTGAGATGCGCTTCGCCACAAACGACGTTTGAACATGACGAAAAGACTTCTTGGGTAAGGTAAATCGAGAGGCAACACCTCGCACTAACATCAACGCCTTGTAAGGACGTAGCACACTCATCACCACGGGCTGTCGTGGGCGAACACTGCACACACGTCTGCCGATTGAAGCGTCGAATAGTGTTCATCCTTTAACGAAACTTCCGAATTTGCGATTGATTCCAGAAAACCTCTTTAGTTGGACTTTCCACAAATTTTGGCGTTTTGCTAAAGCCAAGCGAATGAACCTCTTTCGCAAAGGCCTTTCCATGAAGCGTCGCTCGAATCGAATCAACGTCGCACTTGCCTGTTTCACGGGATTGATTTGCTTTTCCGTGGGTGCGGGTTGCCGCAATACGACGAATACGCCGATCAGTCCGCTCGGAACCGCTACCCCACTTTCGCCATTGGCACCGGTGCAGGGTAGCGCTTCGCTGTCGCCAATCCAGCCCGCATCGGGCGTCAGCACGTTTGGAGCTCCCACCAGAGTGCCGCCACCGCCGACGGGTTCTTATCGATCACCGACAGCCTACGGCACGACTTCAAACTACTTGCAGCCGACTGCGGGATTGCAAGGTGGGTTCAATCAATTCGCGAACTCGGGACAGGCGACGTTCGGAAACGGGAGCCAGCCCACGGGCGCGCTTACGAGTACCGGTGGCCGAACGATGGGTGTGACGGAACTCAATCCCGTCGACCAATCGGCGATTCGTCAAACGAGTTGGGTGGGGACACAGTCCGCGCAGGGGCCGTCGATTCGCGTCGCGCCCAGTGGGCTCTCACCAATGCAACCGGCAAGATCGAAGAGTGGTGGTGCGATGCCGGCGATCGATTTAACTCGGCAGCCATTCCCGCCCGGGTACGTGCCGCCTCAGAATCGGCCGGCGAGCAACGCGATCCCGGGAACCGTTCCGTTTCCAAACGCCTCATCATCACCGACGTTCGCTCCGGCACCGATGGGGAATCCTAGCGTCACAACTGCCAGCAATGTCCCCACGAACGCACCGCCATGGCAAACGTCCGTTTCGGCAGCGAGCCAATCCGTTGCAGGCGGGGGATCGTTTGGACGGTCCTTCGATGACAATGCGGGTTCTCTACCCACAACGGGGCCGGTGCGAACTGCATCGCAAAGCAATGAAGCCCAGTGGCGAACACCCTCTCCCAGGTTCTGAGTACAGCTCGCATCTCACTTAGCCGGGCTTCTGCTTCGCTCTTTAAGCCCGGCTATCGCGTTGCGCGGAGATTGATCAGGGACTTACCGGCTGTCGCTAAGGCGACCTTTCTTGCGTGTTCTATCGCTGTGGCGGATCTCAGCCTCCTAGCTCCGCTCGACGACGAATGAAGCGTCGGGCTTCGCTTGGCCGCTACGACTGGCGAGTAGAATGCTGCGGCCTTATCATCGAACGTTATTTGTAGATTCGATGCAAAGCAAGGCTGCGTGGGCGACCAAATTAACCACCGAAGAGACCGGAATCATGAAGGCCAATTGTGACGTTGTTAGCCATGGATTTGTTTTTGGACTTCTTGTCCTTCTCTGTTCTCCGACAACCGCGGATGAACCCAGCCCAATGACAAACCCCACACCGCCCGTGGCAAGCGTGAAGCCCATGCTGCTGGAAAACCATGGTATCAAACGCACCGATGACTACTACTGGTTGAGGGAACGAGAGAACCCGGAGGTCATCGCCTATCTCGAGGCCGAGAATGCGTACGCGGAATCGATGCTGGCTCCGGTGAAGCCGCTCGAGGACAAGCTGTTTGCGGAGATCAAGGGACGGATCAAACAGGACGACGCCTCCGTGCCGTACCTTGATCGCGGTTTTTGGTACTACACCCGTTTTGAAGAGGGCAAACAGTACCCGATCTATTGCCGCCGTCCCGATGGTCAGGCAGATGCCGAAGAAATCATGCTAGATGTCAATGAACTCGCTGAGGGCCAAGCGTTCTGCAGCGTCAGCGGCGTTCGTGTGAGTCCGGATTCGAAGAGGATCGCATTTTCGGTCGACTTTACCGGCCGTCGCAAATACAAACTTCGCTTCAAGGATCTCACGACGGGCAAACTATTGGCCGATGAGATTGAGAATATCAGCGGCAGTTGTGTTTGGGCGGCCGACAGTGAAACCGTCTTCTATACAGAGAAAGATCCGGAAACACTGCGCGCCTATTTGGTAAAACGCCATCGCATTGGAACGTCCGAATCCGGAGATGTGGTTGTCTTTGAAGAAACGGACGACGAGTTTTCCTGCGGCGTCAGGCGATCTCGCTCGAGGGATTACATTTTGATCGGCTCAAGCAAGACGATCAGTAGCGAATTCCGCTACCTTCGGGCAGACGATCCGGAGGGGAAATTCCGCGTTTTCGAGCCTCGACGCGACGGACATGAGTACTCGATCGATCACCTGGGAGATCGATTCTACGTACGCAGCAATGATGATGCTAAGAACTTTCGACTACTCAGCGTCAAGGAAACAAGTCCAACTCGCGAAAGCTGGACCGAGGTCGTGCCGCATCGCGAAAGTGTTTTTCTGCAGTCGTTTACGCTCTTCGATGATTTTGTCGTATTGTCGGAGCGGCGGAAGGGTCTTGTGCATTTGAGGGTGCTTGGACGAGAGCCATCGGCCAACATCGATTTCGATGTTCCCTTCGATGAAACGGCGTACGTCGCGGGTCCTTCACCGACGCCCGACGCCAGCACCAGTCGATTGCGATATCGATACACTTCGCTCACCACGCCGAACAGCGTGTATGAATTTGACATGAAGTCAAAGACGAAGGAGCTACTCAAGGAAGACGAAGTGTTGGGCGACTTCGACCGGGCCAACTACGTCACGAAACGAATTTGGGCGATTGCTCGAGACGGTACCGAGATCCCGGTGTCGATTGTGTACCACCGTGATACACCGATCGATGGAACGGCACCCTGCCTTGAGTACGGGTATGGCTCTTATGGAGCCAGCATGGATCCGCGATTCAACTCAGCCAATCTCAGTTTGCTTGATCGTGGGTTCGTTTACGCAATTGCTCACATTCGTGGCGGCCAAGAGATGGGACGCCAGTGGTACGACGACGGAAAACTGCTGAAGAAGAAGAACACGTTCAGTGACTTCATCGACGTCGGGAAGTTCCTCGTCAAGAACAAGTACGCCGATCCCGAACGGTTGTACTGCCGAGGCGGCAGTGCAGGGGGATTGCTCATCGGTGCAGTCATCAATGCTGCACCCGACCTCTACACCGGCGCGATTGCTGACGTTCCGTTCGTGGATGTGGTGACGACGATGCTTGATGAAACGATCCCGCTCACCACGTTCGAATACGACGAGTGGGGAAATCCCAACGAGAAAGTGTTCTTCGAATACATGCTCTCGTATTCACCCTACGATCAAGTGAGCAACGCAGAGTACCCGGCTCTTCTAGTGACGACAGGTTTACATGACTCGCAAGTCCAGTATTGGGAGCCGGCCAAATGGGTCGCAAAGATGCGGGCAACGAAATCGGGCAACGAGCCGGTTTACTTGGTCACCGATATGTCAGCTGGGCACGGTGGAGCATCAGGCAGATTCGACCGTTTCAAGTTGGTAGCGAAGCGATTCGCATTTCTTTTGAGCCTGGCAGGAATCGATGACTGAG
>JBCCOI010000079.1:0-18079 GCA_039025515.1 Planctomycetota bacterium | reverse complement strand
ACGGTCAAAGTCCAGAGCTTTCGAACCGAAGGCAACGAGTGGATCGGTGAGTTCGGGCAGCTTCCAAGCGGTCGACAGGTCTCGATAAAACCCATTGTCACCCCGGAGGAACAAGTTGTCCGATTCACCGCGGTAGTTGCCGACATGAAGATCGAGCTGTCCGTTCCGATCGAAGTCGCCGGTTGCAATTCCCATGCACCCATTCGCCAGCCCATGCCGACCGCTTGCGACACCGATCGCTCGCGCCGCGTCCACGAACGCTCCATCGGAGTAACGAAGAAAGTGGTTCTCGCGGAGGTCATTCCCGACAAAGATCTCGTTGCCCGTTTGCCCGTCCAAATCGGCAATGACAATCCCCAAGCCGGTCGCAGGATCAGCGGACTCGGTATCGACTGTGATTTCTCGAAAATCACCGATCGGTGTTGATAAGAAACATCGGTCTGCTTGAGGATAAAAAAGCAGGGGCGAGGGAAGTTCATACCTTCCTTGCGTATCTTTCGTCGGTCGCTCAAAGGCACCGTCCATCTCGATGTAGTTCACTTCAAAGAGATCGGGAAGCGAATCACCGTTGATATCCGCAATCGAGACCGATGAGGTGAAGTAGTCGTCCCGACTTTCGATCGAATCGGTGGCGTCTCGAAACGTTCCGTCACCGTTGTTAATCAAGAGACGATTTTGCCCGATCGCTCCGAGATACAAATCGGCAAATCCATCTTGGTTAACATCGCCGGCAGCCACACCGGTGGAATACGCCCAGTCTTCGCACCCTGCCTTCTCCGTGATGCCCAGAAAGCGGCCGTCCAAGTTTCGACGAAGCTCACTGCTACGGTTCGGATTGACTGACGGCGGTTTTCCCGCTCCCTGCTGGAAATAAAGATCCGGCCAACCATCGAGATTGAAATCGAGCACCGCGATTCCGCCGCCCAGAGATTCGTAAAGTGCAATCGCCTCAAATGTCTCGTCATCATCAACGAACCAACGAAAATTCGCACCCACTTTCGCCGCCACGTTCACCAGGGACGGCGGCGAAAGGGACTGCGATTCATTTGATAACGCTACTGAGTCGCGTCCGGCGACGCCGCGACTCAGTATTTCAGCGAATGACGGCTCGACCGGGAAATCCTCTGTCTTCAATCCCAGCATCGCGGTCACCGATGCCATTCGATCGACTTCGGCCTCGTTTACGATTCCCACTCGCTGCAACTTGATCTGCGCGATTGCTTGCGAAGCACCCTTTGGAATGACGGACCGTGTCCATTCCAACGCCTCGAGCGGCCTGCCGAGTTCCAAAAGAGCCCGAGCCAAATCGCTTCGCACGGCCAAGTTATCGCCGTTTTCCAAGACGCGTTTGGCCATGGTTTCTGTTTCCGCAATCTGGACGCCACGATATCGGAACTGTGCCGCATCGTCGGTAAGGCCGATCGTGTTGAGTGCTTTCGATAATCGTTGATAAGCAAGCCGCAGCGTGGGATCGATCTCGATCGCTCGCAGCAACGCGCCCGTTGCTTCCCGTGCGTTTGACTGATCGATCCAGTAGGTGCCTAAAGCGAGCCAAGCCTCGGCATGTTTTTGAAGTTGCTGCTTCTCCGCATCACCAACGGTGTTCACAAACGCATCCCATTGTTGAAGCTCGGCATATACACGCATCAGCAATGCGACTTTCAGATTCTCTTCGCTCGCCGGGAGCCCTTTCGCATCTAAGAGCATCGCCTCAGCCTCGGAATACTGCTTGCGCGTGATGGCAAGACGGGCGGATGCGATCGGTGACGGCTCCGCAACGGTTCTCGCGGAGGAAGGTTCGCTTCGAGTGATGA
Organism: Planctomycetota bacterium; assembly: GCA_039025515.1. Taxonomy (GTDB): domain Bacteria; phylum Planctomycetota; class Planctomycetia; order Pirellulales; family Pirellulaceae; genus Stieleria. The sequence goes on along the minus strand of JBCCOI010000079.1, from coordinate 16,265 downwards.
CCGACAACAACTCGGGAATGGTCGCTTTCCCTAACTTGCAGAGGCTATCGACCTGTTCGCTCGCTTCTCGTAGACGCCCACGCCGTGTCAAAAATTCCCATCGTTCGTGCTGCCAAAACACTTCCGCAGGGCGATACCGGATGATTTCGGTGAATGTGGAATCGACGAGCTCAAACCTTCCTAAACGTTCGGCAAGTTCAATTCGATATTTCGCCGTCTGATCCGCGTGTTCGAAATTCGCAAGTTCGATCTGCGTCAGGTATTCCATCGACAAGCGAGGACGCTGCCGTTTGAGTTCAATCTCGGAAGCCAGAAGCAACCAATGTGAACGCGATGCTTGTCCGGGAGAACTCGGCTCATCATTTTCCAAGGCCTCGCTCACCATCGAGGTGGCTTCATCGAGCCGATTTGCGGCCACCAGCTTTTTCGCGTGATCGAACGGGGACGACTCCGACGAGACGACATCGCTTTGCGAGACGCGGTCGTCGACATCGGAATCGGCTCGATCCGATCCAGAACACCCTAGAACAAGAAGCAGCAAGACTGCCGAACAGCACTGAAGTAACAGTCGGTGATGCATCATTGAATCGTCGTTCGTTTACAGAGAACTCGCGTGCACAACATACACGATGCATCGGTCTACAAACGACGAAGCCGCAGGCAGCAATCGCCGCCCACGGCTTCGTTTCAGTCAGTGCTTCATTGAAGTTGAAGCTTAGCGAGATTCCAGGTCGAAGCGATCCAGCTTCATGACCTTGGACCAAGCAGCCGCAAAGTCATTGAGGAATCTGTCCTCGCCGTCTGCGGAAGCGTAGACTTCGGCAATCGCTCGCAGTTGTGAGTTCGAGCCGAACACCAAGTCGACTCGGCTGGCCGACCACTTGGTTTCCCCACTGTCGCGATCGAATCCGATGAACGTGTCCTGGTCGCCCTCGGCACGTTTCCAATCGGTATCCATATCGAGCAAGTTGACGAAGAAGTCATTCGAGAGCGTTCCCGGATTCTCGGTGAACACACCCATCGCGGAATCACCACTGTTTGCACCCAGAACACGAAGCCCGCCGACCAGGGCGGTCATCTCCGGTGCAGAGAGTTGAAGCCGATGAGCACGATCGACCAACAATTGCTCGGCGGGACGACGATGACCGGCGGCCAGGTAGTTTCGGAATCCGTCGGCGGTCGGCTCAAGAACAGCCATCCCTTCGACATCCGTCATTTCTTGCGTCGCGTCGGTACGTCCCGGCGTAAACGGAATGCTGACGTCCTTCCCGCCAGCCTTGGCAGCTTGTTCAACGCCGACGATGCCGCCAAGAACGATCAAGTCCGCCATCGAAATCTTGGCCGGACGGTCGAGTGCGTTGAACTGCCGTTGGACGACGTTCAGCTTCGCTAGCGTTCCCGACAACTGTGACGGGTTGTTCACAGCCCAGTCTTTCTGAGGTGCCAATTGAACGCGAGCTCCGTTTGCACCGCCTCGATTGTCGGTTCCCCGGAACGTCGACGCAGACGCCCACGCGGCGGAAACCAACTCGGACGTGGAAAGGCCTGTCGCAACGATTGCTTTCTTAATGTCGGCGACATCTTTGTCAGTGACGAGCGGATGCGCGACTTCGGGAATCGGATCTTGCCAAAGCTGTGCCGGGGGAACTTCCGGTCCCAGCAACAGCGAGACGGGTCCCATGTCACGGTGAGTCAGCTTGTACCAAGCTCTCGCGAACGCTTCTTGGAACTGATCGGGGTTCTCATAGAAACGCCGCGAGATCTTTCCGTAGGCGGGGTCCATACGAAGCGCGAGGTCCGTCGTGAACATCATCGGCGCGTGCGACTTCGAGTCGTCGTGAGCATCGGGAACGGTGCCCGCAGCGGACTCTTCTTTCGGCGTCCACTGCCATGCGCCGGCGGGGCTCTTGGTCAGTTCCCATTCGTATTCGAAGAGGTTCTCAAAATAACCGTTGGACCATTCGGTCGGCGTCGAAGTCCATGCACCTTCTAGACCGCTGGTGATGGTATCCCCCGCGTTGCCCGAGCCGTACTTGTTGATCCATCCCAAACCCTGCGTTTCAAGCGAAGCCCCTTCGGGTTCGGGTCCGACATTGCCCTCGGGAGATGCGGCGCCGTGCGCCTTTCCGAAGGTGTGGCCGCCGGCGATCAACGCGACGGTCTCTTCATCATTCATCGCCATACGGCCGAATGTCTCACGAATGTCTCGCGCCGATGCGAGCGGGTCCGGCTGGGCGTTTGGTCCTTCCGGGTTGACGTAAATAAGTCCCATCTGCACGGCAGCAAGTGGGTTCTCCAAATCACGTTCGCCGGTGTAACGCTCATCGGCGAGCCATTCCGTTTCCGGACCCCAGTAAATGTCTTCCTGAGGCTCCCAGACGTCCGCTCGGCCGCCGGCAAATCCGAAGGTTTCAAATCCCATCGATTCCAACGCGACGTTTCCTGCGAGGACCATCAAGTCCGCCCAGGACAATTTTTGACCGTACTTCTGTTTGATCGGCCAAAGCAATCGGCGCGCCTTGTCCAAGTTCGCGTTGTCGGGCCAGCTATTGAGCGGAGCGAAACGCTGCGTTCCATATCGGGCTCCGCCACGGCCATCGGTGACGCGATAAGTACCCGCACTGTGCCATGCCATGCGAATAAAGAGCGGCCCGTAATGTCCGTAGTCGGCAGGCCACCAGTCCTGAGAGTCCGTCATCAAGACTTCGAGGTCTTTCTTTACCGCGGCCAAATCGAGCTTCTTAAACTCTTCGGCGTAATCGAAGGAACCGCCTAACGGGTTGCCGGTCGGCGCATTCTGATGGAGGATTCGCAGGTTCAGTTGATTCGGCCACCAATCGGCATTGAAGTACGATTGGTTCGTCTTGATCCCGAGACCCATGTTTTGGCTGCTGGAACCCGTGCTTGCGTTCACAGCGTTGGTGAGCGCGGTCAGTGTCCGCATCGCTCCGGTGACGGGGCACTTGCTGGCTGACTGAGATTGGCCATTCCCACCGTGCGGCGGTGTGGCAGAAACTGGAAGGGTAGTTGCGGTTGCGACCGCTACGGCCATCGCCGTCCGCTTGAACGGCAGTCGATTTCGCAGGCGAAGCCGCCAGCTAGTTCGGGGGGGTGTGTTTGATGAGGAGGTGTTCATTCGGGCATCTCTCTTGCACTGAGTGAAACTTTCGCGGCCCTTCTCCGGACCGACGGGGAGAGTATTGGTGCTTGCCCACCCTGTGACCAATGCGGAATCAGGATAAGATCCATGCGTTTGGTGCATGTATCTGCCAAATCGTTATGAGACTTGTACATGGACTCAATCGAACGTCATCAACGAGGCAGTTTCTGCGACGTTTGACCGCATCCATCGGCCAGTCCTCAAATTTCGGCCGGCCACCGATTAGGAGTTTGAAGTTGGACGTCGAGCAGTTTCGTTACTTCCTACAAGTCGCGGAGACGAAGAGCATCACCCGTGCAGCCGAGTTGCTCTCGGTGTCTCAGTCGGCACTCAGTCGTTCGGTCCAGCGTTTGGAAGCGGAATTTGGAGTCCCCTTGCTGGTTCGTAAGACCCGTAAGGTCGAGCTCAGTGATGCCGGTGTTCTGCTTCGGAGCCGAATCGAACAGATCTTGGCAATCTTGGATGACACGAAGGCGGAACTTCGAGACGACGGCGCGACGGGCCGCTTGCGAATTGGCGCGATACCAACCATCGCGCCATACTTCCTCCCGTCGTTTCTGAAGCAATTCGCACAGTCTTTTCCGCAGGCACTCTTGGAGGTCTATGAGGAAACGACGAAGAACTTGCTGCACCAATGCTCACAAGGCGAGATTGACTTTGGCATTCTCGCGTTGCCGATTGACCATCGGCATCTGGAGACGCTGCAGCTATTCGATGAGGAACTCTTTCTCGCGCTGCCCAGCCAACATCATCTAGCCGAGAGGGAGGCGATTCGCCTTCGTGAGATCGAAAATGAGCCATTCGTGATGCTCGATGAACAGCACTGTCTCTCGGACAGCATCCTCTCGTTCTGTAGCAGCCGTTCGTTTCAACCCGTCTCCATCGGAAGGACAAACCAATTGTCGATGGTTCAGGAGTTGGTCTCACTGTCCCATGGCGTCTCGCTCGTGCCAAAGATGGCGGTCGACAAGGACCAAGCCGAGACACGCGTGTATCGTTCGATCGCGGGCAGAACACCGAAACGCACGATCGGCGTGGTTTGGGATCCGTACCGGTTTCAAAGCCGGCTCGCCAAGTCTTTCCTCGACGAGCTACAGGCGTTCTGCAAGTAACATCACATCCATGAATGTCATCCCCACTTTCGAAGCCACGTTTCGAGGATGAGCAGATTCCACAACCGATAACCGTGGTTATTTTCTTTGGACTCGTGTTGCTTGACGAGTCGCTCCACCACGTCAGCTCGAAAGTACGGCGAGATCCTTGCGTCACCGGCAAGAAGCAGGTCGTGCACCATGGGTCGAAGCTGATCACGAAACCAGGACGCGATCGGGATTCCGAATCCCATCTTACGCCGCTTAAAGATCGACTTCGGTATGAGGGAGCCGAAAGCATCTTCCAACAATAACTTGCCACGCTTTCCGCGAAACTTGTACTCAACGGGCAACGACCCGGCGAACTCGACCACACGATGATCCAGCATCGGCTGGCGAACCTCTAACGAATGGGCCATCGATGCGATGTCGACTTTGGTGCAGAGATCACAGGGAAGGTAGCTGAGCAAATCCGAAAGCGACGCGCGCGTGACCACATCGCGTCCCTCCGATCGCTGCCACACGGCGCGAAGAAACTCAAACGGGTCTTCGCCGGGAAGCGATTGCACAAAGTCATCCGTGTAAAGCTCAGCCCGCATGCGTTCCGGAAAGATCTGCAACCAATTCAGGTACCGACGAGCTTCGGGCTGGTCGAGCGCTTCAAAAAATCGTTTGGCGCGGCGAACGAGCGAATACTGTTTGTTGTTGTCCGGAAGTCGTTGAATTAAACCGATTCCGGGCATCCGATGGATCGGAAACATTCGCCTCAATCGACAACTCAGCCACAATGCCCGGTAGCGATCATAGCCTGCGAAAAGTTCGTCGCCGCCATCACCGGAGAGCGCCACGGTGACTTCTTGGCGGGTTTGCTGTGAAAGATACCAAGTGGGCACGGCAGAGGAATCGCCGAACGGTTCATCGTAGTGCCACACCAATTGCTCGATGATGTCGACACCGCTGGGCGTGACCTCGAATCGCTGGTGATTCGTTCCAAGATGTTTTGCGACCTCGGCGGCGTATCGGGTCTCATCAAAATCGGCGACCGGAAAGCCGATGCTGAACGTGCGAACCGGATCTGACCGTAGTGACTGTGCGATCGCCGACGTGATCGAGGAGTCGATGCCGCCGGAAAGGAACGTACCCAGGGGAACGTCGCTCTGCAGTCGCAAACGAACGGAGTCGGTGAGCAACTCGGAAAGTCTCTCGGTGGCCACCGCGCGCGAGAGACTCGCTTGCACGGTCGGATCAAAATCCCAATAGCGCTGGACGCTCAATTCACCGCGTTCGAATACAGCGACGTGTCCCGGTGGGAGCTTGAACACGTTTCGCCAAATCGTGCCCGGATGCGGGACATACTGATACGTCAAGAATTCATCGATCGCCGTCGGGTCGAGTTGCTCACAGACGCCCGGTACTTCGGCGAGGCACTTGAGCTCGCTGCCAAAGACCACTCGGCCGTTCTTGAAACTGTAATACAACGGCTTCTGACCGATACGATCTCGGGCGAGTACCAGTCGGCATCGGGCCGCATCCCAAATTGCTACGGCAAACATTCCGTTGAGTTCCGAGAAGCAGTCGACACCTAAATCCTCGTAGAGGTGCAGAATTGTTTCCCCATCGCCGTCAGTTGCCAGTCGGTGTCCGGAACCCTCAAGCCGCCGGCGCAGCGTTCGGTAATTGTAGATCTCTCCGTTGAAGACCATGCGTACCGAGCCGGTCTCATTTGCCATCGGCTGAGCGGCGCCGGCGAGATCGATAATCGACAGCCTGCGAAAACCGAGCGCGGCCCCGAACCGCCGGCCTTGGCCGTCGATGTGTTGCTGCTCGATCCAATGCCCCTCATCATCGGGACCGCGATGCGCGATCACGTCGGTCATTCGTTTGAGAAGTGACGTGTCAATTGCGGCCGCGTCTTCTTGCCATACTGCTCCGGTGAATCCACACATACGAGTGTCGTTTAGCCTCGTTCCAGTACTGGCAATATCTCTCTCATCGCATCGATCATCTCGCGCATCGTTTGGAAGCGTTCGGCGGGTTTCTTTTTGATCGCCCGCATCACAATCGCGTCGGCCTGTTCCGGGATCTTTCGCTCGGGTGACCGCCGGCTGGGTGCCGGGATATCCACCGAGATGATATTTCGAAACGTCTCATCGATCGTGCTACCACGAAAGGGTTCTTTGATCGCAAGCAATTCATACATGCACACGCCGACGTTGAAGATGTCGCTGCGTTCATCAATGCTGCGAGTACCCTGGATCTGCTCGGGAGACATATACAGCGGCGTCCCGGGTCGCTGCCCGCCTCCGGTCAGTGTCATCAACTGCGCTTCTTCAGAGTGCTTTGATTTGGTCGCGTCATAGCGGGTCACCGTTTGATCATCCATGGAGCCCCAAACCTTCGCCGTTCCCCAGTCCAACAAATAGACTTCGCCGAAGTTTCCGAGCCAAATGTTTTCCGGTTTGACGTCACGATGAATCACGCCGCGGGCGTGCGCATAGGCGAGTGCTTGGCAAGCATCGGCGAGTGCTTCGATCCGACGGGAAGTAGGATACCTGGAGTCCGTGGCTGAATCACCTTGCGCGATCTTCTTGAGCACCTCAAAGAGGTTTTCTCCCGAGATCAATTTCATCGTGAAGTAGACGCCATGGAGCAGGTCCGTGCCGATGTCGTAGACCGGGACCGTATTGGGATGTTGAAGTTGCGCCGTGACACGCGCCTCTCGAAGCAAACGCCGTCGCTCGTTCACATCGTTTGCACTTTCTCGGTGAAGAGTTTTGATTGCGATCTTCCGGCCCGTTACCGGATCGAATCCGGCACGGAGCAAACCGTTTCCACCGCGCGCAATCTCACGCAGCCCCGTGTACCGGTCCAGATCCCTTGGAACGCGCTTCGGCAAGTCGGGGTCAGTGCCCGAAAGGATGATGTGCGGTTCTTGCTGCATGTCGTTCAGCCAAGGTCTGCCTTCGACGGAATCTCCATCAGCGTACCATTCGCGTCCACCCAAATTCGATCGAGACGCCCGCGACGAATGTTGTGCGTTCCCGTGAACTCACCAATCGCTGGCAGCACCAAACAGCCGCGGCGAAACCAAAAACAAGGGAGGCGACCAAGACTTTCGGTTCGCGATTGCAATCGAAAAGAAGGATGCAAGTGGCCCGCGACGTCAAGAACACGCTCGCCGTTTTGGCCACCCCTATCGGTCGGCTCGTGGTGCAGCCTCAGTTCGCCCAGTATGCTGCCGGCTGGAAGTTCGCTGAGACCCCAGGCGTCGGGGAACCGGCTCACACGATCGTGGTTACCCCGAACCAGGGAGAACTCGACGTCGGAATGCGATTCGCGAAACTCGGCGAAGGTCTCCACGACTCCGCGCGACAGTGAAGAGCGAGCGTGGATGAGATCTCCAAGCATCACGAGCCGCTTCGCTGATGTTAGCTCGAGCAATCTTGAGACTTGTTGCAGCGTCGACTCGTTGGTGCCGGAAGGAACCGCCAAGCCACTGCGCCGAAACGTGCTATCTTTCCCGAGGTGGAGGTCCGCGACCAGGAGTGAACTTTCGCCGGCAACCAGCACGGCACCACCGGCGTAGAGTTGTACGGCAACACCACAGAGCTCCACGGGCAATGCGGCTCCGGTCGTGGGTCGGCACCGTTGATGTTTGGTCGACGTCGACATGCGTTAGCGTGATCTCGGTCCCAGACGACCAAACATTCGATCGAGTTCATCTCGGCTGAAGAACAATGCCGTGGGACGCCCATGAGGACAATGATGAGTGTCTTGATACAAGTCCCGCTGTTCGAGCAATGCCTCAATCTCTTCAGGCGAGAGTGGATCCCCCGCTTTGACCGCAGCTTTGCAGGCGATCGTGGAAAGCATGTGGTCGAGCAACTCGATCGGTTCCGGACTTTTTCCACCACCCAACACCGATTCCATCAACGTGCGAAGCATTTCGGCGGGCGTCGTGTTTTTCAGAATCGCGGGATAGGAGCGAATCACGATCGAGTCGCCGCTGAACTCTTCCACTTCCATGCCGATTTTTGCCAGCGTCTCCTGGTGTTCCAGCACCGCCGTTCGCTCCGCGGGTGTCATGGTCACCGGTTCGGGAACCAACAGCCCCTGTGATTCAAGCGATTGTCCACTCTCGAGCACCTTTTGTTTCACGCGTTGGTAAAGAACCCTTTCATGAAGAGCATGTTGGTCGATCACGACCATGCCCTTTTCGTCTTGAGTGACCAGATAGCGATTGTGGACTTGGAAACCCAAATAGCAGACGCCGGGAGCGACGTTCGCTTGATCAGCCGTCGCGTCACCGGTCGGCCGGCCCATGGAGTTGCCCGAGGGCTGCTCGGGTGCCGCTGACGGATCGACGGGGATGGAAGCGAGCGAAGGAGAACCGGGAACGGGGAATGGTTTGAACTGGGGAACGTGCTGGGGTGACGTAGCCGCGACGGAAACATTCGGCGCGTCATTCATGACGCTGGGCATCGCGGGGCTCACGGGCGCCGTCGCGCCTCCCGACGCCGGCGAAACAAAGACTCTTTCGGAGGACTCGTCGCCTCGCGCCCACTGGATCACCGACTGCCGATGGGCTTGCTCGATCCGAACGGGCATGCCGAGTTCGCTCTGCGCGGGCATGCCAAGTTCGCTCTGCGCGGCAGCGGTTTGAGACTTCTCGTGATCCTCCGCCGCAGGCCTGGAAGGACCGACGCGGTGATTGAGATCTGCGGAAAGAAAGTGGTGCCGCAGCGTTTGCAAAAGCCGACTGTAGACGCGGCCTCCGTCGGTGAAACGCACCTCCAGTTTCGTCGGGTGCACGTTCACGTCAATCAATTCCGGGGGCATGGTAAGCCGCAAAAAGCAAACCGGATGTCGCCCCACCATCAACAGGCCGCGATAAGCTTCGCCCAACGCGTGTTGCAGCGAACGATCACGAATGAATCTGCCGTTTAAAAAGAGATACTGCATCCGCGCATTGCCACGACTCACCGAAGGTTCGCAAACAAAACCGCTCACGCGAATCTTCGAGTCATCGCTTCGGATCGGAATCAGTGACTCCGCAATTTCACCGCCAAAAAAGGCGGCTACCCGCTGCCCAAAACGTTTCGTCGCCGGAAGATCGTGCAGGACCTTCTCATTATTGGTGATCACGAAGTGAATGCCCGGGTTCGCAAGCGCGATCCGGGTAAACGCTTCGACAATGTGCCCCTTCTCCGTCTGTGCCGTCTTGAGGAAGCGATGCCTCACCGGCGTGTTGAAAAACAGATTGCGAATCTCCATGACGGTGCCCGGAGGACAGCCGCACGGTTGCGGCGGAGTGACCGTTCCACCGCGAACTTGAATCTCGTGCCCGACGGATTCGTGGTGGGTTTTACTGCGAATCGTCAAATGGGAAACGCTTCCGATCGAAGCCAAAGCCTCGCCGCGAAACCCCAGCGATTTGACATGAAAAAGAGCATCGTCGGTGGGCAGTTTGCTGGTCGCGTGGCTTGCGAGAGCCAGCGGCAACTGCTCAGCCGTCATCCCGCAGCCGTTATCACTGATGCGAATCAACTCCGTACCGCCACCCTGGATCGTGACTTCGATCCGCGTCGCACCGGCATCAACGCTGTTCTCCAGCAGTTCTTTCACGACCGAAGCGGGCCGCTCGATGACTTCGCCGGCGGCGATTTGGTTCACCAGGTTCGGTGGAAGCTGGCGGATGTTCGGTGGTGGCGACGAAGTTGGATCCATGAACGCAAATGTAACGCCGCGAAGGTCCCCGACCAAGCATTCACGGCTGTGGAATCAGACAGAGTTTTGCTAGCAATGAATTGTGGAAAATTTGTCGGGATTCCGTCGGATTAGGGGTGTGTACGAAAATCACCTGCGGTACGATTCCCACACTCAGGGACGAGTGACGCAAACCTGACTGCTGCTTGTTCAATTTCGCATGAGGTGACTTTGGCGGGCAAATGCAGTTGACCATGCGTCGGTCCAGGGAACTGGGGCAACAAAGAACCGGCGAGTATTAAGCATCGGGGGCACGATGCGAGATGCTCAGCCGGTTTTTTGTTTTCATCACGGATCACATGAGCCAAACTTGATGGGGAAGTCTGACCCTTTGTCCAAATCAGTTTGTTCGCTTGAATCCGTACGACAGCCCTGCTGAGTTGCAAGAAGACCATGTTCTTTCGGGCGTGCGCTCTACCGTCTGGCATCGCGTCCGCACGCCGATCGGCGTCTTCGTTTATGTGTATCCCGTGCTGATCGTTCTGGCGATCTATTCAGCGTGGCTGTTTTCATGTCTGGTATTGGGTCGGCCACCGATTCCGTACCGCGACTATCCCGACTCCATTTCGGTGGACATCGCTTCTATTTCAGCGTTTCTGCTCCTCCTGTTTTCTCCGATCGCCGTGCCCGCGGGGCTTTTCCACGCTGTGTTCCGTCCGTTCGGCATGGTTTCTCGCCAATCCGTCCTGAAGATTCAGCTGGCGTCCGTCGTTGTTTATGTCGCGATGCTGTTCGGTTGTTGGGCGATCCTTTTTTACGACCCGTGGCGGATCTCGGATTGGTTTTTCGATTGATCTCACGTTCCCCAGTTGCTTAGTCACGCTGCAGGTGGTCTTCGAAGAATTGCAGCATCAACGAGGTTAACTCGGGGCTGATGAACGTGAGCATGTGTCCTTTGTTCGGAAACGCATCGAGCTTTGCCTTCACACCGGTTTCGACGAATAGTTCCAGCAACGATTCCGCGTTAGCGAATGGAACGATCCCATCGGAATCTCCATGAATGAGCTGAAACGGTGGATCATCCGGAGACACAAAGTTGATTGTCGAAGCGGCTCGGTAGTTTTCTGGACGTTCGCGTCTTGAGCCACCGAGAAAGTAGGCGAGCGATGTATTGTCAGGCGGAAGCTTCTGGAAATCCGACGGTGACCCTCCGGCACATACCGCCCGGATGGGCGGTAGTTTCGACCAGCGTGTGTCATCCTGAGTCCATCGCGTTGTCGTTTCGACTTTCTCCCAAGGCTCATCTTGCAGCGTCGCAACCAACGACACCAAGTGGCCTCCAGCGGAATAGCCGAACAGTCCCACGCGATCCAAGTCAAATTCGTACTGGTCCGCATGCTCGTGAATCCAAACCAAAGCGGATCGAATGTCGTCGACTTGTTTGGGAAACGGATGGCTCGGGGCGTGTCGATAGTTGATCGAAACCGAAGCGATACCTCTTTCGGCGAGCTTGTTGGCGTGCCGATACATCGTCCATTTGTCGCCAGTCGCCCAAGCTCCACCGTGAACAACAATCACAATAGGCCACCGTCGAGACCGAGGGTCCCGATCAGGCTGCGTCTGACCGTCTTCGGCGACCTTCCGCTTTGGCAAAAAGAGGTCGCAGCATGAAGCCGCCGGCCGTACGCCCGATCCGGGTGTCCAGTAACGAAGATTCAGAGTTCGCTCGACCTGAAACGCAGGCTCGTTCGTTTGACCCTGACCGGCCGCAGCACAGAACAACCAAGCCGACAAGCAAATGACGGTGCGTAGGGCGAAACGGTGTCTAAGTCTCTGGCGTTGAGTCATTGGGACATTGCCTCCTCCAAGTATACTATGGGTGTCGGCTACGGGGTTGTCGGGCTATTGAAGGCGGGCGGCGGCTCAGCTGAGGGCTGTGCGCGGCTCGGCTGAGGCCTGTGTGCGGCTCGGCTGAGGCCTGTGTGCGGCTCGGCTGAGGGCTGTGCGCGACTTGGCGGCGGCGTAGTGCGAATACGCGAGGCGAAATCATCATGATGAAAAAATCCGATGCGACCATCGGTCAAGAACTTGAACTTGACCCGATCCCCGATGCCGTGGAAGCGATACGCCGCGGCGAGGTCGTCATTGTGGTTGACGCCGAGGATCGTGAAAACGAAGGCGATTTCATTTGCGCTGCCGAGAAGGCCACAACAGACACGGTCAATTTCATCTTGGGCGGTCGAGGGCAACTTTGCGTTTCGATCTTACCTGAAGTCGGACGAAAGCTGGATCTGACGCCTGTGGTTGCTGACAATAACGCGCCGCTTCGAACCGCATTCGTTACTCCCATTGATATCGCGACCGCAAAGACCGGTATCACCGCATCGGAACGAAGCGAGACGATTCAGCGGATCGCCGCTCCCGAATGTCAGTCGGAAGATTTCGTTCGCCCGGGACACGTTTACCCTCTCATCGCCAAGAAAGGTGGTGTGTTGCGTCGTGCGGGGCATACCGAAGCCGCTGTGGATCTATCGCGGATGGCGGGGCTTCAACCCGCCGGCGTACTGTGCGAGATCTTGAACGATTCCGGGGATCGTGCCTCAAGGGAACAACTCGTCGAAATCGCACGCAAGCACTCGCTCAAGATCATCAGCATTGAGCAACTGATTGCACATCGGCGCGTGAGCGAGAAACTCGTCAGTCGTGCGGCGGAGGCCAAGCTCCCGACCCACTATGGCGAGTTCAATATCATCGTTTATTCCGTCGACTTTGAGGCTCAGGAACCCGTCGCGTTGACGTTCGGCGATCTCTCGCATCACGCCGGTGCGACGCAACCGCCGCTGGTGCGGATGCACAGCAGCTGCTTTACCGGTGACTTGATTTCATCCCTGCGATGCGACTGCGGCGACCAACTTCATATGGCGTTGGAAATGATCGCCGCTGAGGGCAGAGGGGCGCTGGTTTACCTACCGCAAGAAGGGCGTGGAATTGGCCTGGCCGCAAAGATCAAAGCCTACGCGTTACAAGATCAAGGAATGGATACCGTGGAAGCCAACCACGCGCTCGGTTTCAAAGCCGACATGCGAGACTACGGCGTCGGCTTGCAAATCTTGAAGGACTTGGGCATGAGCGAGGTCCGATTGTTGACCAATAATCCGAAAAAGAAACAGGCATTCAACCTGCGTGGTTTCGACCTCAAGTTGGTGGATCAGGTGCCGATCGTGCCGTCGGTCAACCCTCACAACAAGTACTACCTGGAAACCAAACGAGAGAAGATGGGACACGAACTTCCGGAACTCGGTTAGTCATGGATCCGATCAATCTTGCACCGCTGACGGATGCACAAAACCGGTTCCGACGAGACTTTACCGAGTTCGCCCGTTTGTGGCAGGAGGTGAAGGCGGATTGGCGTGACGAACCGGCACGGCAATTCGAAAAGGAATACCTGCAGCCGATCGGTCCCCGCCTGACCCGGCTGTCGAGCTGCCTCGCCGAGTTCACGGAGTTACTCCGCAAGTCGCAGCAGGCGCTTCAGGACACGGACACGTCCTATCGCGAGGTATACTGAGGGGCCTCTTCGTCTTCCTCAGCAGAATTGCACCATGAATGACTCCTCCGTTGCGCCGGCGGGGCTGTTTTCGCCCGATCGACAACGTCGCTTGCTCGATGCGCTCATCGCTCGTTTCAAAGTCTGCAGCCGAGAACGCGAGTCCCTGCTGCGGCGGCACGAGGAAGAGCGCCTCGCCGAGGAATCCGGCCTCATGGGCCAACGCGATGAGGTGACCGCGGAGTGTCGCAAGCGTCGACGCGAAACGCTGATGCAATGGGATACCGCCGAGGAAAAGATTTTTTCCGAGTACGAAGAACGCACGGTTCAACTGCGACACGATCTGAATCGGCTCGCGTCGCTCTTTCGAAAAAAGCTGGCCGAGGGTCAAAAGACGATCGAGCGGAAGGTCGAGGCGAGACGCGAAGCCGTCATCCATCAGTATGAATCTCGCAAGGATCAGCCGGGGATTCAAAGCAGGAAAGAGATCGAGCAAATCAAGACTTCGCTCGAACCACTGCACGCTCACCTTGCCGAAGCAAGAGAACTTACGATTCGGCGACTCGATCGACTGCCCAACGTCCCACCGGCCGAATCGCCTGAGGACGAGATCGACGAACCGCCACCAGAGACGGTGCAACAAACAGTCGATTCTGTCGCTCGGCTCTCCCGCAAGTGTCGGTCGTTGATCGACGAAATGCATGCAGGCGCAGCGGCAAAGTTTGTCGATTCGTTTTATTTGCCCGCGGGTGTGGCTGTCGCGGTTGTCATCTGGTCGCTCGGTGTGATCATCGCGCAACCGGCGGCCCTTTGGTTGTATTTAGTTTCCGGTGTGGTCGTGGCCGGACTGATCGGCTTTACCATCTTTGCCGCGCTTTCCATTCCTCTGCGTCGGCAAACACGACGGCTCTATCCGCGGGTTCATCGGCTCGGTGAAGCTACCGAACAGGCGGCAGCGATCGGCAAGAAAATCTCCGCCGATCAGGCCAAGGCAACTGCGAAAGAATTGATCGAGCGTCGCGATCAACACCTACGATCGGCATCGGCTTGGCAACAAGATCAGCTCTCTGCGCTCGAGACACGCCTCGCCCAAGAAGAACAGCAGGCAAAGGACAAACTCACAAGCGAACTCGATCAGCTGGGCGACCGTTTTCGTTCGACTTGGTCCGACGTCAGCACATCGATGCACGAAGAAGCCGAAACGGTTGCGGCATCGATCACGGATCAGTTGGGCGTGAAGGATCGAGAGTTGAACGAACACCGCCAGGCAAACGCGGATCGCCGTCGATCCGAACTCGAGCGAGTCTCCGGACGAATCCGTGACGGTTTGAAGGTCGGGTTTGACCGGGTCGAACGTACACGTGAAATGGAGTACATGCGTTTTCCTTCCTGGGAAAAACTGATTGCAAGCGAGTTTACGTCTCAAAGCAATCTCGACTTTGCCGCGCTCGGGCAATTGCACATACGCTCGTTGCTTTCGGAACAGCTGCAACACGATTCCGAAGGGCAAGATTCCGAAGGGGCACATTCTGTGGGGCAGGACAGCGTTGGCCGAAACGGAAAAGGAGTGCATCTCTCCAACGGCGCAGATGAATCATCGACGGCCATCGAATCGGTCGCTCCCGTTTTCACCGAAGAACAGATCCCGCCCACCCTTCCAATCGCGCTTCATCGCAGACTGCACAGCGGCGTCATCATCCGGTGTGCACCGGAGAAACGGCAACAAGCCGTCGAAATGGTCCACGCCGCGCTTTGGCGGATGCTCGCGAACACGGCCGGCGGTCGGACCAGACTGACGCTAATCGATCCTGTCGGACGTGGGCAGAACTTTACACCCTTTCTGGCACTCGCAGATCACGACCCGGCATTGATCGGGCATCGCGTTTGGACGACAGAAACGCAGATCGAATCTCGTCTCGGCGAGCTCGCCCAGCATGCCGAAGACGTCTTGCAAGCGTCGCTTCGCGACCAATTCGAGCGGGTCGAAGACTACAACCAAATTGCGGGATCGATGGCGGAGCCCTATCAGGCCATCGCGGCCGTCGGGTTTCCCGAAGGCCTGACTCGCAGTGGACACAAGCACCTGCGCGCATTGATCGAAAGTGGCATTCGTTGCGGCCTGTTTGTGTTTCTGGTTTGTGATGAAGACCAAGCTTGGCCGAACGATCTGCCTCGGCCGCAAGATCAACGCATGTTGGAGATTGTCTGCGATGCCGGCGGACGTTGGTACGTCGATCACCCTGGGCTGGAACAGTTAGACTTCACGCCCGCAACGAATCTTCCCGCCGAAATGCGATCCGACATGGTCGACAAAATCGGGACGGCCGCGACGCAAGCTGCTCGGGTCGAAATTCCACTCCCCACGATTCTTCCCGAGGTGGGAGGTCAGGGCAGCACGGACGAAGGCATCGACATCACGATCGGCAGCCAGGGCGGAAAACGAACGCTCGCTCTTCAGTTGGGCGAAGGCGTTCGCCAACATGTTTTGATTGCAGGTAAGACGGGATCGGGCAAGAGTACGCTTCTTCATTCGATTATCACATCGGGAGCTCATCAGTACACGCCGAATGAACTTCAGTTTTTCCTGCTCGACTTCAAGAAAGGTGTCGAGTTCAAATCGTACGCCGACGTTAGCCTGCCTCATGCGCGAGTGATCGGAATCGAGAGCGAACGCGAGTTTGGCCGCAGCGTGTTGCAGCGTTTGGATGAAGAGCTTCAAACGCGCGGGGAACGCTTCCGATCGGCCTCCTCTCAAGAAATT
>JBCCOI010000078.1:0-18102 GCA_039025515.1 Planctomycetota bacterium | reverse complement strand
ATCAAGTCGCCGATGGAGTGAATCGGACGGATCGTTTGTTCCAGTCCTTTCACGTCGACCTTGGCAAGAGCTTTGCGAGCGACACGTTCGAGATCGGCCTGTTGTTCGAAGCTCAACAGTTCAAACATGGCTCTGGGAAGGTGGCCGTTACGAATCTGTGCGTTTGCCCAGTCGAGCGTTGCCAGCAAACCTTGGTCGAGTGGTGCTGACTTGTAGGGCGGAGCGGGGATTGGTTTTGGAATCGGGTTGGGTGCGGGAGCGGATGCTTCTTCCGCTTCGCCGACGATTTGCGCCATCATGTTTTGCCGCTGACTCCGCTTCTCCTCGGCGCGTTGTCGGGCCAAGATCCGGCTCTCCGCAATGAGGTCGTCGATATCGACAGTCACGCGGCGTTGCCCCGCCATTTCGAGAACGACATTGGTCCCCCACAGGCCGATGAAATCTGCCTCGATGGTGCGAGTCCCATTGAGGTTGGTCCACCTGTCTACAGCAGACGCCGGAACGGTGGTCATCGCCAGAAACAACCCAGCAAGCATTCGTGCTGCGATGATTGGTCGTGCGAGAGGCCGGTGTTGGTCGATATTCATGAGACGTTCAATAGACTACTGCGGCGTTCAATCGTTGTGGCCGTGCCGAATTCGCTGTATGCGGCTGGAACTTATCGCATGCGGCACAGTCCGAGAAACTTCCAGTATATTGCGTGAACGAAGTATTGACTGCCTCAAAATTTGGTCTGGTGACGGATTTGCACCAACCGAAGGCGGAAGAATCAAAGGAACGCATCGTGCCCGAAGAAACATCGGATCCCGATCTCGAAGCCCTTCGGGAACAGCACTACAACGCGACGATCATTGAACGGATCGACTGCCATGAGAATTTGGCCTGTTTCCGGATTCGACCCGACACGCCCGCGCAGTCTTTCCTAGCCGGCCAATATGTCACGCTTGGTCTTGGATTCTGGGAAAAACGGCTGGCCGGAACGCAACCGGAAGACCTGCCCGAGACGAAACGCTCAAAGTTGGCGAAGAGAGCCTACTCCATCTCCTGTCCGATGCTGGACGACGACGGTGGACTCCTACCGGTCGACCAGATTGATTACTTGGAGTTCTATATCACGTTGGTTCGTCAAGCGACGTCACCCGGCCAACCCGTCCCCATCCTGACCCCCAGACTGTTCCGTCTCCGGGAGGGGGCAAGGTTATCAATCGGCAAGAAGATCGTCGGGAAGTACACGCTTGGCGAAATCGATCCCAATGACACCGTATTAATGCTAAGTACGGGCACCGGTGAAGCCCCGCACAATGCCATGCTGGCGACGCTTCTTTCCCAAGGGCACAGGGGAAAGATTGTTTGTGCTTGCTGCGTTCGCTACCGCGGCGATTTGGCTTATCTCACCAGACACCACTACTTGATGGATCAGTTTTCAAATTATCGATATGTCCCGTGTACGACGCGCGAGAGGTTCAATGTCGATCCGACTGCGGAGAACTATGTCGGCAAGCAATACCTGCAGAAGTTATTTACCAGCGGCGCGCTTGCGGAAGCCGCCGATGACCCGCTGACACCAGACCGCACCCACGTTTTTCTTTGTGGGAATCCTGCAATGATCGGTTACGTTCCGCCTGGAGGAGAACCTTTCGAGAGCGAAGGAATGATCCCCTTGCTGGAACGGGCGGGTTTTCGGCGCGACGATGGTGAAGCTGGCCCCGGACGGATTCGCTTTGAGAAGTACTGGTAGCGAACGTTTGCTAACGCATTGTTCTTTGGCCAGACGGTTTCTCCTGGCAAACCGCAAATCCTTTACACTTCAAGGCAATCCCATTGCGCAATCCTTCGCGCTTACGTTTGCTTTCGCTAGAACCGGTGTGCCGAACCGGGCACTCAAACAATTCTCCCTCGATTGACTTCCATGGCCGTTCAGAAAAAAGACCTTTCCAACACGATTGCGCTGATTCTCGGAGGTGGTCGCGGAACCCGCTTGTTTCCGCTGACAAAGATTCGTGCCAAGCCGGCCGTTCCGTTGGCAGGGAAGTACCGTTTGATCGACATCCCGATCTCCAACTGCATCAATAGTGGGCTTCGGCGAGTCTACGTGCTGACACAGTTTCTCTCGGTCAGCCTCCACCGTCACCTACGACAGACTTACGGGTTTGACCATTTCGCCGGCGGCTTCGTCGAGTTGCTCGCCGCGCAGCAGACGGTCGAAGCGAAAATGGATTGGTACCAGGGGACGGCCGATGCGGTACGAAAGAACCTTCGGTACATCGATCAGTCAGACATCGAATATGTGCTGATTCTCTCTGGCGACCAACTTTACCGGATGGACTTCGCTGACATGATGAAGACGCACATCGAGAGCGGCGCCGATGCGACCATTGCGGCAATTCCGGTTGACCGCAAGGACGCGAGCGCTCTCGGAATCATGCAGCTTGATGACAGCGGCAGAGTGAAGGGCTTTATCGAAAAGCCTCAGACGGACGAAGAGATCGCGAAGGTTCGAATGGATCCGTCCTGGATCGACGCACGGGGAATCGCCAGCAACGGTCGCGATTGCTTGGCCAGCATGGGGCTCTACATCTTCAACAAAGACGTCATGGTCGATTTGCTGGAAGGAAACGACCATTCCGATTTCGGCAAAGAGGTTTTTCCCAGCGTTCTCGATACCCGCCAAGTCCAAGTTCACCTCTTCGACGGCTACTGGGAAGACATCGGGACGATTCGAGCGTTCTATGAAGCGAACCTTTCGTTGGCCGGGAAAGCTCCGCCATTTGAACTGGGCAGTGCGAACGCACCGATCTACAGCCGGCCACGTTTCCTTCCGCCGACGGTTGTCGGGGCCGACGTAACGATACGAGGCAGCTTGATCGCCGATGGATGCCGCATCGGAGACAATGTGACGATCGAAAACAGCGTGATCGGGCTGCGTACGGTTATCGGTGATAGCGTGACGATCAAAGATAGCGTGGTGATGGGTGCCGATTATGTCGAAGATGCCTCGTCACCGTCTAAGGAACCAATTCCGGTTGGTATCGGTGCGGACAGCACGATCACGGGAGCGATCCTCGATAAGAACTCACGCATCGGACGCGGCGTCACGATCACCAACAAAGGAAGCGTCGACTCGTTGGGTGAAGAAGAATCGCTTCAGGTTCGAGACGGGATCTCGATCGTGATCAAGAACGGAGTCATTGAAGACGGCTTCCAGTTCTAAGCAGGGGATTCCGTGTTTGATCGACGCGTCACACGGAGTTTTGATTCCATCGATGCAGCCCATCTCGATCGCTTTGCGGTTGCGATGGTTAAAACGATGCCTCTTCGACTGACGCTCGGGATGGTCGGCACACTCGGAGCCGGCAAAACGACCCTGACGCAGCACATCGCTGCGGCGGCCGGTGTGGATCGTGAGTTCGTAACCAGCCCGACGTTTTCACTGCGGTGCACGTATCAGGCATCCGTACGCGGTACGTCGATCATGCTGCATCATATGGATGCCTACCGGGTGGCTGATGAAGACGAGTTTCTTGCGTTGGGGGTTGAGGAGCATCTCGAAAGCGAATTCACGTGGAATCTCATTGAATGGGCTGATCGCGTTTCCGAAGTGTTGCCCGACGACACGCTTTGGCTGAATATCGAACCCCTGCCGGGTCAGGGAGACCTCGAATCCGCACCGCGTCGACTGACGTTCGCAAGTGATGCCCCGTCGATGTTGAAGACGCTGAGCGAACTCGAACTGCAGTTTGAGTCGTGAAGATACCGCCAGAGGTTCGAGCGGGCTTCCTTGATCCTCAGGGCATTGAGCGTCTTGATCTGGTGCCTCAAGGCATGAGCGGCGGAACCGTCTTTCGATGCCGAGAGGACGACGGGAAGGTTGACTGGGCCCTGAAGTGCTACCCAAAGGGCACCGCACCTGCGCGGGTCCGTGAGATTCACCAAGTGATTGGTCGCCTTTCACGTCGCAGCACATTTGTTCCCGAGTACGCGCTCCATGCGAGCAACGATGGGACCTGGCTGGTCGATCGGAACGCACGAATCTGGGAACTCCAGCGTTGGGTCAGCGGCTTTCCACTCACCGCTGACGCAGTCGTGGATCAAGTCTCAACCGGGGCCGCTTTGATCGGAATGCTGCACGTCCACTTGGCATCGATTCAGGTTTCCACGCACCAGGAGATCCATCCGAACGGGACGTCTTCTCGTCCATCTGAGATTTCTGGAATCCCGGCGGTCCGTCAGCGTGTCAGCCGGATCGACGCTCTCGACGATCAGCTTCCGCATTGTTTTCGGAGTGAGATCGACGCTGCCACCGAATTGCGCTCACCGCTCGTCCGTGCTCTCGATCTTATGCGGCTCGGCTGGGAACGTGTCTCGATGAGACTGCGACAAGAGCTGTTGCAGATCGAACACGAAGTCACTGAGCCGGCCCGCATGGGCGGTGGTTTGCTGCAATGGGTTTTCCGCGACATTCATCGCGAGCACCTGCTTTTCTTGAACGATCAGCCGATGGGCATCATCGACTTTGACGCGCTTCGAGTGGACACGCCGGCGGCCGATTTTGCTCGCTGGCTGGGCAGTTTTCGATCTTTTTGGCAGGAACCATCGACGGCCGACCAAGTTTTGGCGAAATTACTGGCGGAGACCTTCAACGAACAGCCATTGGCGGGCGGTACTTGGTGGCAGAAATTGACGGTCGCCCAGACACGTACACTGATTGGTGTGCTGGCGCGAAGCAGTGCATGGATTAGCTTGGGGAATTGGCTCGTTTGGCTGATTCTGCAACGACGGACGTTTGCTAGCAACGACCGAGTCATCGAGCGGCTGGACTGGCTCGTCGAGGCTTCGGCGACGACACTTTAGCTCGATTAACGGCTTCACGCTTTCCGATCAAAACAGACTTTTCAACGGATCAATCGTTCTGATGGCGAACAATCCCATGAAACAAAATCGATGGACGACTTGGTTGTCTCTGATCGCAACCGGCTTGATGTGGTTGGCCGGATCGTCGGCAATGGGCCAAGACGCCTTCGGACAAGACAGTTTCGGCCAGGGCGGATTCGGTGACGCTTTGGGCGGTGAAGACGTGTTCGGCGGTGGTGTCCAGTTCGGCGCTTTTGGTGGCAGCGGTCAGACACCCGTCAACTGGTCGGCCGAATACGAGGCCGCCGATGGCCGCGGACGTCTGATGATCGAAGCTCGTCTGGGTCGCAGCTGGCACATTTATTCGACGACACAACCTCCCGGCGGTCCGCTGCGTACAAAGTTCGCGATTCGAGGTCCAAAAGGCGTTGAAGCGGTCGGCAAGTTTGAACCAGACCAGCCACCGGCAAAGAGCGTTTCGGACGTCTATCCGGGCGTCACGCTCGAAGAGCATGAAGGCGTTGTCGTTTGGACCGCGAACTTCACGTTGCCGCCGGGATTTGACGATGCGATTGAAGTCGACGTCAACGCGCTCGTTTGTCAGAGCAGCGGGTCTTGTATGCCCGCAAACGAAACACTCACTGCGACGTTCGCAGGTCCCATGTCTTCCGCGGCAGCGGATGCCGAAGCAGACGGCAAGACGGACTACGCCAAAGTAGGCGTCGAACGTCTCGCTGATCCCGCTTCGAAGCGTACGACTTTTCAAGATGGCAGCTACGAAGTCGTCTGGTCGGCCGGCGTCACTTCCTCGGTTCGGCCCGGCGAAATCGGTTTGCTGGTTTTCCGCGCACAGCCCGGTCGCGGTTTCCATGTTTATAAGTCCGTTGTCGACGATGCGGAGTCATCGACTAACTTTGTGATCACTGAGAAGGACGGCGTCAAAATCGGCGAGCCCAAGACCGATAGGCCGATCGTCACCAAGTCGTTGTTCCCTTCGATACCAGGAGTACCCGATGCCGAACCGGTCAAATTCTACAACGGTGAGGTAACGTGGACTTTGCCGATTTTGGTCCCAAAGGAAACGGAGGGCGGAAGCTACGAGGTCGAAGGCTACATCGGCTATCAAGCTTGCACGGACACGAGTTGTCTGCGTCCGATGGCGTTTCGGTTCGTCGCATCGGTGAATGTGTCCGACGAGTCTGTCCCAACGCTTCGTGAGATTGAAATCGAATCGTCAAGGCACGCCGAAGCGATGGATTTGGCGTCAATGACTGATTGGGTCGATGAGATCAAGGCTGACCAAGCGGGTGACGCCCAAAGTAATGCGGCACCCGAGTCACAACCGACGGACCCTACACGAAGAGAAAACACAAAGCCCGGTTCGTCGGGCGAAGCCGAATTGGCGTTGGCTGCGGCCAGCCCTAACGGTCCCGATCAGAATGCTGGAACCACCGAGGCATCGGAGGCGTCGACCATCGCTTTCCCGCTGATGTTGCTCATAGCGCTCGGCGGTGGCCTGATTTTGAATTTAATGCCCTGCGTGTTGCCGGTCGTCGGACTCAAAATCATGAGTTTCGTTCAGCAAGCGGGCGAAGACCGACGCCGCGTATTCTCGCTCAACTTCGCGTACGTGGGCGGCATCCTGCTGGTCTTTGCAGGTTTGACAACACTTGCCGTTTTCTTCTCTTTCAGTTGGGGTCAGCAGTTCACGTACTTCCCAGTTCGACTTGGGTTGACGGTTACGATCTTTGCGCTCGCACTCTCCTACCTGGGCGTCTGGGAATTGCCCACGCCGAGTCTCGGGTCTGGCGAAAAGTCCCAAGAGCTACAGGACAGGGAAGGACTACCGGGTGCCTTCTTCAAAGGAGCGTTCGCAACCATCCTCGCAACGCCGTGCAGCGGACCGATGCTGGGGGTCGCGCTGAGTTACACCATCACACTCAAACCGATCGAGACGGCAATCTTGATGATGACGGTTGGCGTCGGGATGTCGCTTCCCTACATCATCCTCGGCTTGTTTCCGTCGCTGGTCGGGTTCCTTCCCAAGCCCGGCAACTGGATGGTGACGCTGAAAGAGTTCTTGGCGTTTCTGTTTCTCGGGACCGTCGCGTTTTTCTTCAACCAATTCAGCGCGGGTGATAAGGTTCCCGTCTTCGTGACCTTGATCGGGGTCTGGTTCGGATGCTGGGTTATCGGAAAGGTTCCCCCATGGGAAGCGATCGAGAAACGAGCCCGCGGCTGGTCGTTCGGGATCGTGAGCGCGGTGCTGATTGGTTGGTTGAGCTTTGCGTTTCTTTCGAAGCCGCCTGCCGCCATTGCAACGCAAGCCGGCGGGGGGCAATTGATCGTCGATAAGCACTTGGAATGGGAGCCGTACAGCGAGGCCCGCCTGAAGGAATTGCAGGGCCAAGGTAAGACGGTCATGTTGGACTTCACCGCTGCGTGGTGCACGAACTGCTTCGTCAACAAAAAAGTGGCACTGGACACCGAACAAACAAGCCGGCTTCTTGAGCGACTCGATGGTGTCGCAATGCTGGCGGATTGGACGGATCAGAACGAAGAGATCGAAACGAAGCTACAGGAGCTCAATAGTCGTTCGATTCCCGTGCTTGCGATCTATCCGGGAACGGCACCCGATGAACCGATCGTGCTGCGTGACCTTGTATCCCAAAGCACCGTCCTCAATGCATTGGAGAAGGCTGGTCCAAGCCAAGCCTCGGATGCAACCGCGACCGCATCCCTTGAAGCAGGCGACACCGATCTTTCCTCCGTTCGATGATCTCGAACTCGGCCGTCGAAACTGAAGATACCATCATCGCGATCGCGACGGCGCTCGCACCGGCGAAACGCGGAGCGATTCGTTTGACTGGTCCGGATGCCATTGCGGTGGTCGAGAAGATGGGGATTCGGCCACTTGCTCTCAGTCCCCATTTCGTTGAATCGTACGTGGATCTCGGCGAACCGCTCGGACGCGTCCCAATTCGTGCGCTTCTTTGGCCCGGAAAAGCAAGCTACACCGGGCAGCCGTCGGCTGAACTGCATACCTATGGATGTCTTCCCATTCTTCGATCGGTGATCGACTTGGGTGTTCTGAGTGGGGCGCGGGTGGCGCGTCCGGGTGAGTTTACATTGCGAGCGTTCTTGGCCGGCCGGATTGACTTGACGCAGGCCGAAGCGGTGTTGGGAGTGATTGATGCCGAACAGCGTGGTTCACTCGACCATGCGTTGCGGCAGTTGGGCGGTAACTTATCCAAACCGCTCGAACAGCTTCGCAGCGAGCTTCTGGATCTATTGGCCGATGTCGAAGCCGGACTCGACTTCGTCGATGAAGATATTCAGTTCATCCGTGATGATGCGTTGGCCAAGCGTCTTAAAGCGATTGCCGACCTTGTCGCGGAAACGGGTCTTCAGCTTGCGCAACGCGATCAAAGTCAATCCGTTTGGGTGGTCGCACTGCGGGGATTACCCAATGCCGGAAAAAGCCGGTTGCTGAACGCGATCGCGGCAAGCGATGTTGCGATTGTTGCCGGAGTCGCTGGGACAACACGTGACGCTGTTTCGGTTTCCGTCTCGATTGATGGAGTCCAGTTTCGATTCATTGATACGGCGGGCATCGAGGACGTTGGGCGGGGAAACACCGCACTTGACGAGATAGCGATGCGATCACAAGAACAGTCGCAACAAGCCGGTGAAGATGCCGATGTGAGGCTTTGGTGTGTCGATTGGGGCAACCCGAACGCAAATGAAACGGCAGAAGAAGTGCTCCGATTGGCCAAGACGCGACGACGCTCGGCGGTGGACTTCTTCATTGCCACAAAGGCGGATCAGTCATTCGCGGAAGAGCCCCCTGAGGACTGGCATCGTACGAGCGCTTTGTCCTACCAATCAGGCTCCGCGAGCGGCGGTATCGAAGTCCTCAAACGAGTGATTGTGGAATCCGTGCGATCGCTCGATCGGCAAGACGCGGGATCCGTTGTGGGCACGGCCGCGAGATGTGGCGGTTCGCTTCAAGCTGCCGAGACGGCAATCCGATCCGCCATCAACTGCGTCGCGTCAAACGCGGGACACGAGTTCGTCGCCGCCGATATTCGTTCCGCGATTCATTCGCTCGGCGAAGTGACGGGGGCGGTTTACACGGATGATTTGTTGGATCGAGTCTTTAGTCGATTTTGCATCGGCAAATAGAACGAAACTACTTGGCCTTCTTTTTTCGTGCGGCGATTCGCTTCATCTTTTTGACTTCACTCTCGGCGACGACCCAGCCTCGGCAGTTTCGTGAGCCGCAGTAACACTTGGGAATCCACCACTGAGCTTCCCATTGGTAATCAAAACAAAGCTCCGTATGGGCCTCAATATTGCACGTTGCCACCAGCCCATTTGACGTATCGGTCAGTTGCACGAGATCAGAATTTGGATTGCAGGAATGGTTGATGAACGCTCCGGGTATCGTTGGCTCGAGGTACCAGTCATCCTCCAAATGCATTGCGTAACACGAACCGTCATAGTCCGTCGCCCGGATCAATTGTCCGGTGATTTCGATCACCAGTTCACCCGGAAAGAACTGGCGATTCGCAAAAACGCCCCGGCCGAGTTTTCCACCATGGTCGTGGACGTAAACGTCTTTGTCTTCGTATTGGCGGTATCCGTAGTACTGTTCGACGGCGGCTTGAAGTTTCTTTCTTCGTTTCGTGGACAGTTCCATCTCTTCCCTAATCCAAGAGCGTTTTCGCGTAAACTTTTGGCTGGCCGATACTGATTCATGAAGCCGCAGAGTCGGCGAAATCAGTTTCGACAAGATCATAACTCGACCCGGCCAGAACACGATCCGATACAATTCCAATCTCCAACGAATCGATCGTATTTCCGACAACCATGGCACCAGGATGATCGAGTCCGAATTTGAATTTACGCAATCGGAAACCTACGGAATCACCGACGTCGGTCGGAAACGATCGAACAATCAAGATCAGTTTCTGATCGCTGAATTGAGCAAGTCGATGCTGGTCTCCGCGTCCAGTTTGGCACGTTTTGACACCGGACGTTTCTTCGGCGGCGTTCAGGGTCAGATTCTCTTGGTCGCGGATGGCATGGGGGGACACGCGGGTGGTGAGAAAGCGAGCAGCCTGGTGTTGGAGCATCTCATCGGGCGTCTGCTCAACAGCATGCACTGGTTTTTTCAGTCAGAGACGGATTCCGAAGAAGACTTTGTCAACGCCTTGAAGAGCCTGTTTCGCGACGCACACGCGCGAGTGCTGAACGAGTCCCAGGAAGATCGATCCGTCGCCGGCATGGGAACGACGCTGACGATGGCGTACTTGCACTGGCCCACGATGTATGTCGTTCACGCAGGTGACAGCCGTTGCTATCTCATCCGCGATGGTGCGGCGAAGCAAATCACGACCGACCACACGCTCGCGCGACAGATGGTCGAAGCAGGCGGCATGAAACCGGAAGACGAAGCGACAAGCCGATGGAGCAATGTTCTCTGGAATGTGCTCGGAGGAAATTCCGATCGGGAATTGCTGGCGGAAGTGCACCGCGTCGATCTTCAGGAAGATGATTCGGTGTTTCTTTGCAGCGACGGATTGTATCGCTACTTCGAGCCGGACGAGATCGCACGAGCCGTCGTGAAGGATCGAGATGCTTCCGTCATCTGTCACAAAATGGTCAGCCAAGCGAATCAGCGTGGCGGAGAAGATAACGTGACGGTTGTTGTTTCACATCCAACGCCGAAAAAGCACGCAAGAAAAACCGGTCCGGTGGCGGATGATCCCTCAAACGTTGAGACTCTCTTGAGAAAAGACTGAGAAGAGAAAGAACATGAACACACCTCTCGTGGATGCATTACGTCTTGTGGTTGCTGACTGTTATGCCGTCATCGGACAAACACATGTCTGTCACTGGAACGTACGCGGCCCGTCGTTCTTTTCCTTACACGGCGCGTTCGAGTCGCAATACACCGAGTTGTTTGCCGCGGTTGATGACGTTGCGGAGCGTATTCGTGCGATCGGCTCGCTTGCACCCGGAGGCCTATCAAATTTGGCCGGCATGGCCTCAATCGAAGAAATCGCGGAAGACACATTCGCTGAAGCGATGGTCGAACACTTGATCGGTGCAAACGAAAAATTGCTAAAGGACCTGCGTTCGGCAAGAGATATCGCTGCAGATGCGAATGATTCCGAAACCGAAGACCTGATGATTGCCAGAATTCAGGTTCATGAAAAGACAGTTTGGATGCTGAAGAGCTACTTGGGCTGATCCCGATCAAGTAGGCGTCGCGGTATCAGTCTCTGGCGTAAGTGAGCGGTTGTGAACGAAGTCGTTCGAGTTCACTGCTACGTAAATTGTAGTTTATCCATTCAAGCACAAGGGAAGTATCTTCAGGGATGCCGGGAGGGAGCCGTAGTAGTGGATGGCGGCTACTCAAGTTCGGTTTGAAAGTTTGTTGCGACACCACATTCGATTGGTGAAACTCGGGGATGGCCCACGGGTGTCCATCAACGAAGAGAACGAAGCTCTGTTCGACCGGATTCACGAAATACGTCGTCCCGATTGGCTTCTCTACGTTCACCTGGAGCAGGAACTCGCGTTCTTGATCCCAATGACGCTGGATCTCAATGGAAAGTGATACATCCTGCAGAATGGAACAGCAGACTTCAGGGTCTGTTGGACACGATTGTAGAAGAGGCAAATGACGCGACTTGGCTGATTCAAGTGATGGTGCTTGCAGGCTCGAATGCTCTTGCTGTAAGCAACCCAGGCCAATCACTGCGAACGACAGGAAAATCGGAACGCACTTATATTTCATTGCTGGCTTTGCTTCAGGACACTACGGTTGCGGTGGCAAGGAAAAGTCCTGCATCTTAGTTTTGGTGAATTTTACTGAGCTTAAGCGATTCAAACACGAAGCCGAGCGTTGGCATTTTTCGCAACAAAGTTGGCCGCTCTACGACTTGGCAGCGTTCGCGACGGGGCTAGTTTATGAGTGTATCTCGGATTGCTCGCGAATTGTTCATCGGATGAACGCTTCACACGCGATAGCACGAGCTTCCGGTTTCCGCATTCGCCCTCATTCGTTGTGAATCCCCGTTGACCAAAAGAGAATCCGTGACTTCGATGCCGTACTGGTTCGGCCCGGTTTGCGGTATCCTCTCCGCGGTTCTCTACACGCTGGCAAATATCGCGCTGCGGAAGTGCGTCGGCTTGGATGCATATCTGGTTTCGGCCGTGAAAGCTGCACCAACCGTACTTTGCCTCGCACCCATCGTGGCTTTTCATCTCTCGGGATCTTCCCCCGCGGAGAGTGAACGCCGGCCGCACTCCCTCCGCCGACATCCACTGTGGCAGTTTTTGGTTGCATCGTTTTTCGCGCAGTTTTACGGCAACGTTGCCTTCCAAAAAGCGCTCGGCTACATCGGGCTCGCGGCCTCCGTTCCGATCACCTTGGGGACACTCATCGTGGGCGGTGCTGTTCTGGGTGCGATTCTTCTCGGAGAGCCCGTGGGTCGTCGCAAGCCGATTGCGATGGTGACTCTGATTCTTGCCGTCGTGGTTCTTTCGTTGCCGCGTTCCGAATCGGCGCTTCCCGATATTGCAGTTTCCGCGTCTGGCGTTTTGCTTGGTTCGGTTTGGGCGGCGATCTCGGGACTCTCGTATTCATTTTTTGGCGTGACCATGCGGCGAACGCTGCACCGCGGGTTTAAGGCCAGTCAGCTGATGTTCATCAGCGGGTTGACGGGCACGGTGACGCTTTGGGCCTACACCTTTGTGACGGTTGGGGGGAGAGTCGTCGGCGAAACCACCCTCAGCCAGTGGCAAATGATGTCTGCCGCCGGCATGTTTAATTTTCTGGCATTTGTCGCCATCACGTCGGCTCTTCGGCATCTTCCCGTGGTCGCCGTCAATCTCATTAACGCCTCGCAGGTTGCGATGGCTGCGGTTGCGGGCGTGTTCCTGTTTGAGGAGCCGATCACCGTTGCCTTGATGATCGGGATTTCGCTCACGTTCGTGGGGCTCTTGATTCTCGCAAAGCGAACGCGTGCAGTTGTCATGACGACCGACTAAATTGATCGGGTTGGGCATTCGCCCATTCACTCCTGAATTTTCTCCCCCCCCCCGTCGCTGGAACTGACTTATGAAGACTCGATTGGTTTTTCTTTCGCTCGCGCTGTTGGTCACACCTGTCGTTGCGCAGGAAGCTACAGGCAAGAAGAAACGCACGCGTGGTCGCGGTAACTCAGCCAACTTCGTTCTCAAGCAGTTCAAGGATGCTGAGCTGACGGACGAGCAACAAGCGAAGGTCAAGGAACTCGCCAAGGGCTTCGGAGAATCTTCGATGGCGATGCGAAAGGAAGCGGGGCTCACAGACGAGGTCATGAAGAAGCGGGCCGCGGCGCAGAAAGAGCTGAAGGATAGCGGCATGAAGCAAAAGGAACTCACCAAAGCCATCAATGAGAAAGCCGGACTGACGACCGAGCAGGCTGAAGTGTTGAAGAAATCGAATGCTCTTCGAGTGCAACTGATGGTCAAAGTCTTCGCGATGCTAATTGAAGAACAGCAAGCCAAACTCCCAGAGCGGATTCAAACGATGGCGAAGCGAAACGCGAAGGCTGACAGCAAGGGTGAGGGAAAAGGCAAGGGCAAGAAAAAGAAGAAGGATGGCCAGGACGGCGTCTGATGAACCTGTCGTAAGAACACGGTGAGATTCCTTGGTCACACGACTGAGGTTCTTCCCTCAAACTCGGCCTTGGTGGCCGTCGCCCACTCCGCAGAACTTACTCTTCAGGGTCATCCCAGGGGAGTTGTACTGTGTCTATCCTATTTGTCGATCATGATCCGGCGTCGCTTTTGTTGCTCGAGGACGAGTTGTCACTCAGCGACGTCGAATGGGATTGGGAAACGGTCGGCAGTGCTGAGGAAGCACTTGAGCGACTGATCCAGGGCCGTTTCGAAGCTGTCGTTACCGTACTCGACCTGCCACGCATGAGTGGCAGTGATCTTCTGAAGCAAGTCAGTGCACGATTTCCAGATGTGATTCGAATCGCCCTCGCACACGTGGGTGATCAGCGGAACGCCCTGCCCGTCGTCGACTCGGCACACCAAATTCTCGCCAAGCCGTTCCGTCTGGACGTCTTGAGAGCAACGATTGATCGAGCCATCTGCGTCCGTGACATGATTCTCTCGGATTCGCTGCAACGGGTCATCGGAGGTCTTTCTTCGCTCCCCAGCGTGCCGACGGTCTATCAGGAATTGACGCAGGCAATTCGGGATGAGGACTCTTCGCTGCAAACGCTCGGAGGCATTGTTTCGCAGGATGCTGCGATGACGGCCAAAGTCCTGCAGATCGTCAACAGCGCCGTCTTTTGCTTGGGCAAACGCGTTACCGAGCCCAGCAAAGCGGTTGCACTTTTGGGCGCCGAAACGCTGCGGTCGTTGGTTCTTGCGATTGGCGTATTCCAAGCCTTCGAAGAGAATGCAGAGTCAGGGTTGTCGGCCGATGCCCTGATGCGGCACTGCATGCAAGTCGCTACGCTCGCAAGGGCGATCTGTCAAAGCGAAGGTCTGGAGGCGAGCGAACGGGAGGCAGCGGTGACGGCAGCCACACTGCACGACACAGGCAAACTGATTCTTCACGCGGTCGACGGCGAGGCATACCGGACGGCTGTAAAACTGGCCGAGCGAGAGGGGACACCACTTTGGCAAATCGAAAGACGCGTCTTTGGTGCGGACCACGCCGCTGCCGGCGCGGCCCTGTTTAGCATTTGGGGCTTGCCTCAACGCATCGTCGAAATCGTTGCCTTGCATCATGACCCGATCAACGCATTCGAGACTTCGTTTTCCGCACTGACAGCCGTGGTGGCGGCGAACACGTTGTCGCAAGAGTTTGACGCGGAGGCGACATCAGAAGCACCGGTGCGACATTCACGGTTGGAAACCGATTCCGAAATGGTTGCCTATCTGGTGGGCCTGGATTGTTGCCAACGTGTCGGCACGTGGAAAGCACTCGCTGAACAACACTCGCGTCCCGAGTTAGTCAATTAACCTGTCCATCGCATCTCTGTAGCCGGCCTCTGTGAGGCCGGTACTTTACCTTCGGTAGCCGGCCTCTGTGAGGCCGGTACGTTGCCTTCTGTGGCCGGCCTCTGTGAGGCCGGTACGCAAGATCATGCATCCGCTCTTTATCGGCCTGGGAACGGACCATCAATCACTGGCGTGTTTTTGAAAGTCGCCCATCGGCTCCGCCGCTCCGCCCGATGGAAGCGTGTTAAACCGATAGGACGGAGCGGATCATTGATCGACCGTTCCTAGCCGCCCTGGCAGCTTGGACACCAGTAAAGCTTTCGTGCAGCAAGTTTGAGGGTCTCAACTTCTGATTCGCACCGGCAACATGAGACGTGCCCATAAATACGAAACCGGTCAGAGCCTTCCAGTTTCGCGAGCGGAACGCCGGCCTCCTTCGCGGTCACCGTAATGATCTTTCCGTACTTCTTTCCCACTCGCATCATCCGCAAAAGGGATTTCCAAAGTGCGTCAAAGTCGGCTTTGGAAAGTTTGTCTCCGGGCGTGTTCGGATCCAAACCGATTTCAAAGAATAACTCCGCTCGAAAAATATTCCCGACGCCGGACACAACGGCTTGGTCAAGGATCAACGCGCCGATGGGTTTCGAACTCGATCGGATTCGTGCAAAGACGTCCGCTTTCTTTCCGCCCGCTAAGGGGTCGGGTCCGAGTCGGCTGAGCACTCCTTCGCGTTGCTCGAAATCGATCACACGACAAGTCGACGGGCCGTTCAGATCCAGAGCTTGCTGTTCACCCACCATCCGCATTCGAACTTGGCCGACAGGTTGCGGAACGGGAAGCGAGTGAAGCCGATACTTTCCGTATCGGCCAAGGTGAATGTGAATCAGTCGGTTGCCCTCGAAGTGATAGAAGAGGTGCTTTCCGAAGGCTTCACAACGTTCCAAGACGCGTCCGCTCACTTTCCTAGCGTCCGCTCGGAATCGACCTTGAGGGCTGGTCACCTTGATGGATTGACCGCCGAACAGCTCCGTATGCTCGATGGCGAGGGCATGAGTCTTGTGTCCTTCCGGCATCTCAGTTCCAGTTCGCGTCGTCGCTTCCGGAGAGATGCTGCTGCAAGAAGCTTGCCCGCCGCGCATGTCGCTCGGCCGTCCCCAGGCTACGACCTTGGAGCTTTTGGAGGTGCGCCGATTGGGTTTGAAGGAACAGCTGGTTGACCATCTTCACATCCAGTTGGTCTAGGATTCCGAGGCTGATCCCGAGTCGAATCTTGGAGAGATGATGCATCGTTTCTTCGCTACTGATCTTTCGCGCGGTACTCAAAATGCCCATCGCGCGGCTTACCTCGTCATGAAGGTCATCGCGATTGTTTTTCAGTAGCGATTCGCGAGCCTTCCGCTCGTATTCGATGATCCGTGGAGCAACCTCGTTACCGACCAGATCCAAAAGTTCGGATTCCTTGTGACCGAGCGTGACATGATTGCTGACTTGATAAAAGTCGCCGGTGTATTGGGAACCTTCGCCGTAGAGTCCTCGTACGGTCACATTGATTCTCTGCATGGAGCGAAACACGCGGTCCATCTGTTCCGTGATCACCAAAGCGGGCAGATGCAGCATCACACTGACTCGTAGGCCCGTTCCGACGTTGGTCGGACAAGCCGTCAGGTATCCGTACCGTGGATGAAACGCATACAGAATGACCTCTTCGAGCATGTCATCGATGTGGTTGACCTGCTCCCAACTCTTCTTCACATCCAGTCCACTTTTCATCACCTGGATTCGTAAGTGGTCTTCCTCGTTGACCATCACGCTGTAGCCCTCCGCTGCATCAAATGCGACGGCGCGAGATCCTTCCGATTCGGCGATCTCTCGGCTGATCAATTGGCGTTCGACCAACAACTGGCGATCGATTTCCGAGAGCGGTTCGAGGTTGATGTAGTGAGCCTCCTCCCAGTCGAGATCCGAAAGTGATTCCATTCGGGCACGGACCGTCCGCTCGATGTTGATGCGATCTTCGTCGGTGCATTTGCGGATGAAGGGGTAATCCGCAAGGTTTCTCGCAAGTCGAATTCGCGTGCTGATGACGATGTCCGACTCCGGTCCTTCGCCGCGCATCCATTCACCCGAAAATCGGGCGAGTTGCTCAAAGTCCGCTTCTCGCTTCACGTCGCATCCTCGGATGATTTCGGATTTGCGTCGGGGTTCTCCATCGCGCGTAACTCGTCGCGTATCTCAGAGGCCCGTTCGTAATCTTCCTTCTCGATCGCTTCGTCCATCTCGCGGCGCAGTTGGATTAATCGAGCGAAGTTGTTAGCGGTTTGGGCCGATCGCTTTGGTTGCTTGCCAACGTGTTGCGTTTTGCCATGAACGTTGACCAACAAGGGTCGTAAATCAGACTCGAAGTGCGTGTAGTCGTAGGGGCACCCCAATCGTCCGGTGTCACGGAACTCTTTGAAGGTCATATTGCAAACGGGACACTCTTTCTGATCCAGCTCTTCAAGCTCGTCCGGAGACTGCCCGAGCTGCTTGACCAGTTCACCTGCAATGGCGGACATCGAAGTTCCGGCAGATTTGTTAAGCACACCCTTCGCACACTCTTCGCATAGATGCATGACCTGGGGGCCGGCTTTGTCGGTCAGGTCCGTGATGTGGAAGGTTGCCGGCTTTTCGCAATACTGACACTTCATCGCAATTCCGAGGCGTTGGCGGGAAAAAAGCGTGCGGCAGGAGACTCGCGAACCAGCGTCGCGAGGAAGAATGCTCGGCATTGGTGCATTCTATCGGTGGGTCCAGCTGAAACCAACCCGGCCCCTACACGAACGACGCCGTCCAGACGACACTTAGAGGCAGTCCGAGCTGTGAATTCTAAGGATTCGCAGCATTTCTTTAGGGCTTGTTATTCGCCGATTCGCGTCCACCATCGGCTCCATCCACCGACTGTTTCGGTTTTCGATGCAACACGAGAACGATCTAACGCAACCCGCCTCCTCTTCGACGTCTTCATCGCCCGCGGGAATCGATGCGTTCATCGACTCGGCCGTCTCGCACGACTTTGTGCCCGTGCACCGTAAGCTCCTCAGCGATGCCCTGACTCCGGTAACCGCATTTCGCCGCTTGGATCGAAATGTCGACGGGTCTTCTCGCGCGCGAGGCGGAGCTTGCTTATTCGAGAGTGTCATCGGCGGCGAGAAAGTGGGCCGATTCAGTATCCTCGCGGCGTCACCGACTCTT
>JBCCOI010000077.1:0-18126 GCA_039025515.1 Planctomycetota bacterium | reverse complement strand
GGCGCAAGCCGTAGTGGATGAGGCGACGAATCCCGAGCGGCAGTACGCCTCGCCTCGTCCACTACGCCTTTAGCTCATCGCCCGTTTCAAAACCAGCCACCTTGACGGTCTCAAATACCCCGCAACCTAACGACGCAATGTGTGGCCCGCGATGACGGACGTTACTCGGATCCTGAAAGATATCCAGCACGGAGAGCAGGCCAGTTCGGACGAGCTGTTACCGCTGGTCTACCAAGAATTGAGGCGGCTGGCCGAGGCAAGGTTGCGACAGGAACGTGATGGGCATTCCATCCAGGCAACCGAACTGGTCCACGAAGCCTACTTGCGACTGGTCAAAGACTCAGCCGGCGATTGGCATTCCAAAGGCCACTTTTTCGCCGCCGCCGCCGAGGCGATGCGGAGAATCCTGATCGAACACGCGCGGCGCCGGAAGACGCTCAAACACGGAGGCGAGATGAGCCGCATCTCATGGAGTGCCAACTCGCTGAGCGGACGTGATTTCGCGGTCGACGATTCACCGGATCATCTTTTGGTCATCAACGAGGCACTTTGTCGACTCGAATGCGAGGACGCATTAGCGGCAAACATGATCAAGCTGCGCGTTTTTGCCGGCTGGGATATCGACCAAATCGCCGCTGGCTTGCAGGTTGGTAAAGCAACCGTCTATCGTCATTTGTCCTATGCTCGAGCCTACTTGATCGCCGAAAGTCGGCGGTAATTCCAGCGAGTCAGGGCAACGACTGACACAGTCGCCCGCACGACTTTACCCCGACCGTTGGATACAATCGACGCGATTGGTTCCTACCACATTTCATTGAGAATCGCCCAATGAACCGGTGTTCGAGTTGGCTTTGCATGGTGTTCCCGTTCACGTTTGCCTTTGGGGTTTTGTGCGTAACGGCGGCGGGGCAACCTGTACCGGACAATGATTGGCAAGAAGCTGCACGGGACCGACTCGAAGCCATCTATTCGCGCGGTGAATTCAGGGCTCGGCCTGACCGCCGTGAGTGGCTGGCGGATAGTTCTGCTTTTGTTGTGCAAGAACGAGACCCCGTCACCAAACAGCTGAACGACTTCCAATACGATGTGAAGAGTGGCGAGCGAACCGCCGGTACGCGACCAGCCAGTTCGGATCGCCTCCGTTCACCCAATGGAAAACGGCGGCTGGTGCGAAAAGGTCGCGGTGTTTTCGTCGTTGATTTGAATAGTGGTCAAGAAACAAAGCTTGTTGAAAGCGACCCAGATCGCGACATCCATTTTGGCAAGCTGCTCTGGAGTCCCAATGGCGAGTATGTATCGCTGGTTGAGTTTGATCGCACGGACGTTCGGTATCGCACAGTATTGGTACCGGAGGATCCGTCCTATCCGGGAACCACCCAACGTCGTTTTGCTCGCGTGGGGGAAACGATCGAAGCGATCCGCGTGGGAATCATCGACATCAGCAGCAACGAGCTGCGGTGGCTGCCGATTGAGTCCGCTGAAGATGGCTTTTATCTCGGTGAGGTTGATTGGGTACCAAACTCCGATCAGCTATTGGTCGAAACTCTTAGTCGCTTCCGAGACCAACGAGAGTTCTTGGTCGCCGGGCCGGATGGCGAAATCAAACGCATCTTCCTTGAAGTCAATGACGCCTGGGCGGTAGGCAGCCAAGGACTAAATTCGGGCGTCCAATGGTTGCAGGATGGTAGTGCGTTCATTTTCATTAGCGAGAAAGACGGTTGGCGGCAGGCCTACTTACTTTCGATCATTGATGAAAAAGTGACGCCGTTGATGAAGGGGGAATACGACATCATCGAAAGGGCGTTCGTGGACGAACAAGCCGGCTGCTACTATTTCTACGCCTCGCCCGACAATGGAACACAACGCTATCTATATCGCGTTCCACTAGATGGATCGGGCGAGCTGTTCCGCATCAGTCCTGATGATCAACCCGGCACGCACCGCTATCAACCATCCCCAGACCGAAAGTGGGCCATCCACACTTATTCGACTGTGAATGATCCCCCAAATTTGGACATTGTCGCGCTGCCTTCACACGAAACAGTTCGCATCTTGGAGGATAACAATCGGCTGCGAATCAAGGCAAATCGATTGAGCAAACGGCCCATTGAGTTCGTTCAAGTCGATATCGGAGACGATGTGGTGCTGGACGCGTCGCTGATTAAGCCGAGCGACTTTGATGAATCCAAGAAGTACCCCATTTTCGTTTACGTCTACGGCGAACCCTATTCTCAAACCGTGCTTGACGATTGGGGAGCAGCCCAGAGTGATTTTCACCAGCTTGTCGCGGACCTGGGATACGTTGTCATTTCGATTGACAATCGTGGTACTCCCAGCCCAAAAGGTGCAGCATGGAGACGGTCGGTTTTTGGAAGCTTGGGACCACTTTCGACGGAAGATCAAGCGGCGGCTTTAAAAAAACTGGCGGAGATGCACCCGTTCCTCGATCTTAGCCGAGTGGGAATCTGGGGCTGGAGTGGCGGCGGCTCGAATACGCTCAACGCGATGTTCCGCAAACCCGATCTGTACCACGTTGGTATCGCCGTTGTCCCCAAACCTCAACCGTGGCTGTACAACGCGTGGTTTCAAGAAATCTACATGCGTACCCGAGAAGTCAACGCTGACGGTTACGAGCAATCCGCGCCGATCAACTTTGCGGAAGGATTAAAAGGCAAATTATTGATGGTTACGGGTTCGGGCGAAACGAATACCCACATCCAGATCATTGAAGGTTTGGTTGATCGATTGATTGAGTTGGGCAAATCGTTTGATTACATGGTGTACCCCAACCGCGATCACGGCTTGCGCGAAGGTCCGGGTACGGTGATTCACGTACGTATGCTGATTCTTCGATACCTTGTGGATAACCTGCCCCGAGGCCCACGCTAAGGATCACTCTGAACTGGTGTCAACTGGCGCGCCGGATCAACTAGCCGCCGTGCCTTTCCAGGCGGGCTTGTAGCTGAGCCCCATGCTTAAAGATCAGCTGAAAAACCAATGCGGTGACGTGCAATCGCCCATCACGGACTATCCCAATTTCGAGCACTTGGAAGCAAAGGGTCAGAACGCGTCCGACGAAGAACCAAAGTGACGAGCAATTTCTGCTACAACCCCAACACCGCAATGTGGTAGGTGATGAGCGCCTCTTTGAGCCATATCCTAAGCGAAGTCCGTTCGATTAATCGTCGGCCAAGCGTTTCGAACCAGCAGTTCTTGCGTCAACGACGCTGCGCTCGTACTTCCAGACTCGAACTTGTCCATCCAATGTACCAATCGCGAGCTCCGCTTGTTTCGGATGGAAGGACTGAGAGGTTACCAAACCAATGTCGTCATCGAAGCGGGCGGCTTCCGATCCGTCGCTAGCACGGAAAAGTACCACCTCACCGGGTGCGTCTACGTTGACACTCGAATTTGCACCACCCACTGAAATGAAATTACCGTCCGCGCTTCCGGCGATTGAGGTGACGAAGGGGAGGTCAAATACGAAGGAATGCTCGCGCTGCAAGTCATCAAGACGGAGCGTAACAATGGTGACGGTTGTACTGTAACTCCCATCAACACTCGTTCTCGAGCGAATAGCCAGGAAGACTTTGCCCGTGACCTTGGAGACGCCCACCGTCTGAATCTCCGTCCTCGCATTTTGTTCGACGTCGAGCAAATCGATTGTCCGACGACGCTGCAGCAGTTCACCGCTTGTGCTATTCCAGACGTAGATTCCATCATCACCAAAGCTTAGAACCGCTTGATCACTTGGTCTAAAGAAAGCGCCATCCACCTTAGAGTCTTGGCTTCCAAGTGTGACTGACATTGGTATGAGTGCCGGGTAGCTAAGCACAACGTCTTTGTTAACGCCAAACGCGATACGATCACCACTCGAGTCAAAATCAAGGAACTTGCGACGGTAAGAGCTCATCCCAAAAGTAAGCATCGTGAAGCTAGCGTCGGACTTTCCATAGATTTGATCGATCTCCGGCATTCCCAGCTCAGTCCTTCGCGAAGCGTCCACTAAAAAAAGACGATCATTGGAGTCCTGGTGAACAAACGACGTGTTGTTGGGGTGAACCGAGAGTCCAACCACAGGAAGCCGCCGGTATTGCAATTGGCTAATACCACTACGCGTATCCCAAACACATATTTTTCGATCTGTACCTCCACCAAAAAGCTTGCTTCCATCGCTCGAATGCTCGACTGCCCTAACATCCTTCTCTTGTCCGATGTATGCAAGACTCTCGGGTTCACGGGCCGACCAAACATAGGTTTCAATTTCCGTACCATCCCGCGCTCTCGGCGAATAATCACTGATAGCGATGAACTTGCCCGCCGGATCGATCGTCCAGGCGGTCGCGGCTGAGTTGGTCGCGTGGAACCGATGGAGCAGATCATTGGTTTGGTTTCGAACCAAAATCTCGTTGTGGTGCGAGAACTTCTTATCGCCTCGAATTGGTTGTATTTCAACCTCAAAACTTGACGGCGGCCCCTCCGAAAAGGACGCCTCTTCAACCTCGGCGACAGCTTTTGCCCACTGCTTATTGGCGACATCGAATGCACGGACTCGTTTGTCAGCGCACTGGCAATGGATGACTGTATCGTCCGCCCAAGCCAATCGCCGGATAGGTTCGGGCCCGGAAACTTGATAATGCCTCTCTTGTTCTATTTCACAGATCCATAGTTTGCCGTCTTTGCTCGAGTACGCGAGGGATTGACAGTCGGGACTGAACACCATCGAAACGACCTCGCTATCGACATGCTTTATAAGTCTCTTCTTGCCAGTCGTTAGCTCCCAAACCTCGACCAGCCTCCCATCCGAAAACGTCGCAAGTCGTTCGTGGTTTTTAGCGAAGACGAGTCGTTTCACCCGCTGAAAGCAGCCGGGAAGCTTCCATTTCAGTTCTGCCGATTGAAGATCATAAATCCGGATCGGGAAGTTCGTCCGATCCGTACTGCCCATCGCGCGCTTGATGCACACCAGCTTCGATCCATCCTCGGAAAAGTGGAGAGTTCTCAGGCCATGCGGACTCGTCGACAACTGAAGCCGTGAAACGCCGGACTCCGCGTTCCAGAGCCGGATGGATCCATCCCAACCAGCACTCGCGATCGATAAACCGTCAGGAGAAAAAACGGCCGACTGAATACGATCTGGGTGCCCTTTGAGCCGCAATACATCATCAAACCGCGGCAGCACGCCACTCTCGTTAAGCTCTCGGATCGCATCGGCGATCGGCATCCGAACCATGGCCAAATCTCCAGGTATCTCCGTGGGTCCGGGCGTTGACACAACTCCGAGCGTACCACGCACCAAGTACCGGTCGTCGGGACTAAACTCCAGCGTGGTAGAGGCGCCATGGATCCCTGTGACACGAAACAGGAAATCGCCAGTGTTCGCATCCCAAAGATAGATGCTTTTTCCGACACAGCCGGCGATGAGAGATCCGGAATGATTGAACGTCAAGCATGGCAATTGGATGCTAATCGGTTGTGAGGCAACTCGTCGCTTGGACGGATTCAAGTCTAGCTCGAATAAGAGCTTCCCAGAACTGGTTTCCATGACGAATGGAACATGTCTCGCCGACCCGCCTGCGTTGATAAACGTACGATATCCCAGCAACCGACTTCCATTCGGTGAGAAGCCAACGAAACTCATTTCCTCAGAAGACTCGATATGGTTTTGCGACTCCAGTGTTTGTCCGTCAAGCAACCAAATTCCGGACCGCTGCGTTCCAACAACCAGATTCTTATCCGATGCTGAAAACTTGACACTCAGCACGGGCGAATCGCATTGGTATTCAGCGATAACGTTGTGGTCGATCAAGTCCATGAGCACAACGCGGCCAGATTCCAATCCGACGGCTACCGTTTTTCCGTCGTCGGAAACATCGCTCACGTTTACCGTCGATCCGAGGTCAGTCTTTCTGCGAATTGCTGATGGTCCCGCGGCGACTACAAATGCCCTCCCTTCAAGTCCGCCAACTAAGATTTCAGAGTCGTCCCGCATGTAAGTTGCCGACGTTACTATCCCCGTGGGAATCGGGATCGACCTCAGGACGTCGCCCGTACTCGTATCCCATTCAACGGTAAGCTGGTCGCCAGCACCAAGGATTCGGCTTCCATCTTTCGCCCATTGGAGCGAACTAATCAGCCGATCGGGAAAATGGAGTTGATGTAGAGGATCGCCGGTCCGGACATTCCAAATTTGTGCACCGCCGTCCGCCAAAGTCGATACGAGCCGATTACCGTCGCTCGAAAACGCGATAACATTCATCGGCAGCGATTCGCCTTGCAAGGTGCGGACCAGTTGGCCAGTCGATACGTTCCAGATGCGAATGTCACCATCGACTCCAGCGATTGCAATCAACCGACCACTCGAATCGAAACTCATGTCTGTCAAGACCGTAGAGTGACTCCCAAGCGTCTCACTTGGTTCCTGGCCACCTGGCGTCCAGATGCGACACACGCCATCGTTTCCGATACTGGCAAGTGTGTAATCGGCCGGCGTGGAATCGGCTCGCGTGTCATCAGCCGGGTCGCCATCGGATGGAGCAAAGTCCACCGAATACACTGAGCTTCCGTGGTCAAAATCGTCGACGAGTTCGCCACTCACCGTTTTGAAGACACGCACCACGCCGTCCATCCCGCCGGTCGCGAACAGGACACCCGTTGGGTTGAAGGACGAACAAGTGACTGTTTTGGATTTGGGTTTCACATCAGGAATTCGTTTTCCTTTCTTGTCGCGTCTGATGACTCGGAATCGCCCCGACTCAAACTCGCCGATCGAACGCACTTTTCGACGATTTTTGGCATCCCAAAGCTCGACTCGCACGTTTCTATTGTCGCTTGCCGCGATCAAGAAATAGCGACCATCTGGGCTGGCCGACACATTTGTGATCCTTTGCTTTTTCCCAATCAGAACTTGGGAGAACTCGTCGTCGAGCCGGGCTTTGAGATGATTGAAGCACCATCCTCGCAAATCTCTTCGGGTGGTTCGCAAAACACGTTCTGCATCACCGTAGCTTCCATCATCAATCAAGCTTGAGGCCAACTGCAGTTGACCGGAGAAGTTGCTCTCTGTCGCCAGCTTCTCCGCCTGTTCCGCTTCTCTGCGCTTCGATTCCGCTAGTTTCCTTTGCTCATCAGCCCGGCCTCGTAGCTTTGCCTGTTGCTGGGCGTTGGCCCGCTCCTGAGTAGCGAGCTTCGCTTGCTGGAGAGCTGTTTTTGCTTGCTCTCGCGCGAGCCTTTCCTGTTGAACCCGCTTATCTCGTTCACTATCAACAAGTTCCTGTGAACGCTTTGCAAGCTGCATCTGCTGATAAGCAACGACGGGGCCAATCAAGCTCGTAATAAGCAGGATTGAAGCAGCAACCGCCACCAGTGTTCGATGTTTTACTAGCCATCGCCGGGCAACAACCGAAAATGGTTCGGCGCAGGCAGAAACGGGTTCATCGGCCAAATAAAGTTCGACATCCTCTGCCAGACGGCCTGGTGAGGAATATCGATCATTCGGCTCGAGTGCCATCGCTTTGAGGGTGATTGCCTCAAGTGCCCGCGGCAGTGTTGGCACGATCTCTCGCGGCGATGAGAAATCTCCTTTGATGATTCTAGGCAACAATTCCCGGCCAGTCCCATCCTTGAAGGGTACTCGTCCGGTTAAAACGTAGTAGAGCGTCGCACCGAGACTGTAAACGTCGCTTGCCGGCCCGAGACTGTTGTGCTTCCCTGCGGCCTGCTCGGGGCTCATAAATCCAGGTGTCCCTAACGCTTGGCCTTGAAGCGTTGACGCAGAATCACTGGCCTCCGCAGGACGTAAAGTTGGCTCGTCACCGGAAAGCTCATCATCTCGTCCGATTACTTTCGCTAGCCCCCAGTCAACGACCAAAGTCTCGCCATATTTTCCGAGCATGACATTACCCGGTTTGAGATCCCGATGCAGCACTCCGCGAGAATGGGCATAATCGACGGCGTTGCACACGTCGACGAACCGTCCAAGCAACTGCCGAAACTCCATCGTGGGGTGGTCATCGGGCGCGGATCCCTTGCCGTGAAAATTGTCGATCGCCTCCCTTAGGCTTTCCCCTTTAATGAACCGCATCGCGTAGAAGGGGCGACCGTCTGCATATTTTCCCAAGCCGTAAATCGGGACCACACCCGGGTGCTCCAATCCGCCGGTGATCTTTGCCTCGGCCAAAAAACGTAGTTGGTAATTCGGATTTGACGCGAAACGTTCTTGGATCTCCTTCAACGCCACTTCGCGATTCAAATCCTGATCCAATGCAACCAACACTTGCCCCAAGCCACCTTTGGCATGGGGACGCAAAACCTTAAATCTCTCATTGATAGAAGACGCCGAATCGGACGCGGGAACCGTCGTCTCGTCCGCAGCTCGCCCGCCAGACACCAACGCGGCAAGCGATTGAGTCAGCTCCGTGTCGTCAAGAACGCTGGAAAGAGTGAACGCACCATCAGGTGAATCGACGGACGCAAGGCTCTGATGAACGTCATTGCCATGCAGTTCGATATGCTTGTCAACCAGTGCTACCAGAAGCGTCCTGACATCTTCGGTCAAAACGGATCGCTTACAAAAAATGTCATCGATCGTCTGGGACTTGTCGGCAACCCAATCATGCATGGCCGCAATCAGGTCTCCCTGACTGACAAAGTCCATTTGCAGAGCAAGTATCCCGACCAAAAGATTCCGATCGGATGAATGTGACATTTCTCTAAGTTCCGTGCATCGAAGTCCGAAGACTAGTTCGAAAATTGAAAGATCCTTCCGATTTGCTTCACGATGTCCCGGCTTGGCGGAACAAGAATCTCTTCCAGTTGCAAGGGCTCTTTGCCGTTGATTGTGGTCAACGCATTCCAAGTGCTGTGATCCTGCCCATGCTTTACGTAGCCGACGGAACCACTCGCGAAACATGCTCGAACACCTGTCTGGCTGGACCTTCCGATTTTGGATGGTAAATCACCATCGATCGCAAGGTCGTTCGTTGGCTCATACCAAACGACCTCTTGCTCCTTTCCGACTTGCACAATGCAGACCGTATTCCCAATGCCATCGAGGAACTCGCGCAATCTTTTTCCAGATCCTCGGCCGACGAACCTATCTTTTCCTTGGAAGGCAAGAAACGGAGTTAAGGTACTGTCCGGATCCGCACCCGGCATCGCGAATTCATTCTTGCAGGATTGGAGAATCGGTAGGTTGTGCTTGCTATCCCATTTCTCATCTAAACGTAATCTGTCGTACACATCACGTTGCCCGAGAAATGGCAACAGATGAACTCGCCAGCTCATGGATGGCTTGCCATTCGCATCGAACTTCGCTTCTTTCTCGGCGGGCGGAAACATCCGGTACTTACTGTGATAACGATGCAGGGCCTCTCCGATCCTTTGGAGCG
The DNA here is from genome assembly GCA_039025515.1 of Planctomycetota bacterium. Taxonomy (GTDB): domain Bacteria; phylum Planctomycetota; class Planctomycetia; order Pirellulales; family Pirellulaceae; genus Stieleria. Next base: position 8,737 of record JBCCOI010000077.1, on the reverse strand, counting down.
GAGCCATTCGCTCCTGCTCTTCGCGAAAATCGGCCAAGGTTTCCGCGAGTTGCTCAAGATTGTCACTGACTTCTCGTTCTGCCGCGTCAACACGCAAGCTGATTGATACGCTCGACTCATCACGAGACAGTTCAGCGGCCAGATCGAACACCAGGTCTGCTAGTGAGCTGTTAACGCTTTTCAACCGACTTGAAACAAGTTCGTGAGCGCGCTCGAATTGTCGAAGCTGACGAGCGAGCTCGCCTTCCATGGTCTTCAAAGCTTGTGGCTCAAGTGGTATTAGCTGAAGAGCACACTGAAGTTCCTCTTGAAAATCGACTCTCATTGTAACATATTGCAGGTCTTGGACGAGGTCCTGCATTGCCTGCAACTGCAGCGGAGAAGACTCCAGCCACCGATCCAAGAATTTACGCCCACGCACGCAATCGAAGTTAAGGGAACACTCTGGTTGGTTTTTGCCGGGACTAATCCAATCGACTGAACTTGGCCGGAGAGTCTTAGTCGGGGAGGCATTGAACAGCCGTTCGCTGCTGATCCAAACACGATGGTCATCAAGGGCGGCAATTACTAAACGCCAGGACGGATCCGCTTCAGTCGTAAGTAGCAAGGCAGGCAAGCTCCTTCCTTCGATTGGCTGGCGTTTTGTACCGGGGAAACCCTGCGCAATCTGTTGGAGATCAACCGCCGAGCGCAGTCGAAAAATGTGTATGGGTTTCGCAGATCGTTCTTCGCCACTCAAGCACATGGCGATGTGTGCGCTGGTGATTTCAGACGGCGTCAACCCAAGCGTCTCAACATAATCCGACATGTAATCTGTAAGCGGCGTCTTCGCTAGCAATGGAAACGCAAATAGCTCCTGCGGTCTCAAGCCGAGAACCATGAACGCGTCCCGCGGTAAAAACTTCCACAAGCCGATCGAGTTCGCTGCATCCAAAGACTGTGAGTGGCATGGTATGGGCACAGCGAATATCAACGCAATAAGCCAAGACGAGGCATTTGCAGGCAGGTGCATTGAAACAATCTCGTCGTCGCACAGGGGGCCAGAATTAGGAAAACCTTTCGAATCGAAAAGAGAGCATACCAAGTAGACGAGCAGATTGCATTCAACCCCAACCCACGAAAATTGAGTATAGCGTAAACAGCGCTCCCTAGTGCCGCCGGAGCCAATGGGTCATGGATGAATCCGAATGCTGGAAAATGTGAAAAGCCCTGCCGTTCCTTCAGGACCGCCGTGCCCAATCGATTATCCCGACGTGCCTTTCCAGGCGGGCTTGTAGCTGAGCCCCATGCTTAAAATGCGTTGCAAGAGACTTTCGTAATCGATGCCGATCGAATGGGCCGATTCGGCGAAATCCTCTCCATATTCGATATTGGGATTGGCGTTGGCTTCGATCACATAAATTTGACCCTCGGGGGTCATTCGCAAATCCATCCGCGCATATCCGCTAAGCGATAACGCTCGATAAACGCGTTTGCACAAACGGCTGATCGAATCCTTGGTCGCGTCGTTTAAATCGGGAGCCGCGTGTGTCGTGATGCCATGCTTTTTTTGATACTTCAAATTCCATTTGACATGACTGGTCGCAATCCGCGCGACGTCCTCGGGCAAACTCCCAAAACTCATTTCCCACGCCGGGAAGGTTTGCAGCCGAGTGTTTCCAATCACGCCGACATACAATTCGCGGCCTTCGATGTATTGTTCGACAATTGCCGAGTCGTTGGTCTTTTCATGGACAAAACGAACTCGGCTTTCGAGTTGTTCTTCGTCGGTCACCAGCGAGGCTTGCGAGATACCAAAGGAGGCGTCTTCGGTGGTCGATTTGACGAACAACGGGAAGGGCAATTTCTTGGGTCGGCGGACCGAACGGCCGACGGGAAAGATCGCAAAGCGTGGCGTGGGGATGCGGTGGAAGGTGAGCAGCTTTTTTGACAAGCCCTTGTCTTTGCTCAGGATCAAACCACGCGGGTTGCAACCGGTGTAGGGCTGCTGCATCAATTCCAAGTAGCTGATGATGGCATGGTCGTATCCGGCCACCCCTAAAAATTCCTCCAGCAGCATGAACGTGATGTCGGGTTTCCATTCCAGCAGGGCTTGCCGGATGGGGCCAAGATCATCGTAGACGCCCAGCGGACGAACCTCATGGCCAAGATGACGCAAGGCTTCGCAGACGTCGAACTCGGCTTTCCAGGGCAGCATTTCGGCTTCGGAAACACCCTGGATATCGTCGGGCGGCACGTGTCCGTCGCGAACGAGCACTAAAACGCGTAGCTTTTTCTTCACGCGATTGATTTCACTACCGTGGGCTTACATCGCGATGCGGTGTCGCCCTTCATGGATAAACGAAGTCGTCCGGATGGCGACCAGAATCATGGCATCGTGCTTGGCTTGATCCGGCGAATTGCCCACTCGCAGTTTCAATTCCCGCGAGCGGGTGATCATTTCCGCGATCACCTGGTCAATCGTGTAACTGTACTCGCCGGTCCACTTGGCGACGCTGTCACGCAATTCGCGGCGAATACGCGACAAAAACGACGCCGCGGTGGGCTGGCTTTTGTCTTTCGGATCGCCGGTGAACAGCTTTCTTAAATCGTTGTCAAACACGCTCGGGTAGTCCAATCCATAATGATCCCGCTTGCGACGATAGTGTTCTCCCAGCGTGCTTTGCAATCGCGAAATCGGCTCCTCCGTGGCTCGCGTTCGCACCGGAGCGGTCTTGTCGCGTATCGATGCCATCATTTCATCGACCAGATGCAGCTTGCGAAGCGCCGGCCAATCGCGATAGCGGCTTTTCCACCGCGATCCCGGACGCAGCCAAACGGCAAACGTTTCCGCGAAATCTTCCAGCGGATGCGCCTGGGCGTACCACATGTCCAAATGCCGGACAAAGTTGCGGCTGCTTGGCCGTGGCAAGTAATATTCCGGATACGGCTGGGACGCGCGGCCAAAGGTCTTGCGGTAGGCCAACCGCCGCCGCAGGCGATACGCGGTGTCGATGGCGTGGCCGGCTTCGTGTCGCAAAATTTTGGTGCACTGCGGCGCGGTGCCGCCTTCGACCTCCAGCAATTGTTTGCGTTCCAGCTTGATCAATCGTGGGTGTGCCAAATAGAACGGCACGGCGATGCCGGGGATGCCGTCGGGCGAAAACCATTCGGTGGAAAGCCAAAAGTGTGGCCGGAAACGAAGTCCCTTTTCCGCCAGTTCGCCACGCAGTTCATCGATCCGCGTTTCCAGCGATGTGCCGCGAATCGATAAACCGAGATCACAGAACCGCAGTTCCAGCAGTTCGTCGTCGGTCATCGTGTCGAGGTTGTACTTTCGCTTGGGCAACGCGTCGCCGTGATGCTGGCCGGTTCGAAGCAGAATGAATCGCTTTGGTGTTAGCTTCTAACCCAAAAACAACGCACTTGCAAAAGCCAATTCAAGCGAAGCGGCAAAGCTTTTCAATTTCGGCGGCCGTTCCGTCGCGTTTCCAAGCGTCCAATTGAGCGGGCTCTTTGAGCTGGCCGCCGCGAAGCTTGCTGACCAAAAAGTAACCGGTATCGATTTCCGGTAGCGCCGTCATGTCGCCCCACAGCTTTTCAAATTGAGCGACCGGATACACATCTTCCTGGCCGTGGCCCCAACGTTTCTTGACCTGCTTGTGAGTCACGTAGGTTGGCAGCCGACTGGCCGTCTGCCGAACGGCGGCGTCGATTTTGGCGTGGTTTTCAAGGTCTGAGCGATCCAAGCCAAAGAAATCCAACAGCGGATCGATCGTGATCCAGGTGGTCATCGAGTTGTAATACGACAGACCAAATTCGATTTTCTCGTCGGGCATCGCCAATCCTTCGACCAGTCGAGGCCGGCCGCCAAGCAGCGCCAAACCACCGCCGCGGTCCTCCAGGCGACGCGTCATCACTTCGAACGACAGCGTGCGCCCATCGGCAATGTGGCGGCCCAGCAATGCCGGATCGACGGTCGCGCCAAGCGTGTCGATGTTGTGCAGCATCAAGTAGCGTAGGTTGGGTTGACGATGAATCAATTCGGCCAGCACGCCACTGCGGATCAAATTGGGCACTTCGTACCAATGACCCACCGGGTGGACACATTGCCCGGGCTGATTGTCGGTGTAATCGTTGCCCTCGCCGGCCGATTGGGCCCAGGCAATCCAAGCACCGCGGACGCTTTCGAGCATTTTTTGCTGTTGGGCGTCGAGAACTTGCGAGGGCATTTCCTCCCATTCGAAACGCAGGTCGCGGACCATCGGTACCAAGCGCAAACCGATGCTTCGGCCGGTTGAAACGTGCACCTGGTCGGACATCCCGAACGCATCATTGACGCGTAGGTTTTCGCGAATTGCCGCGTCCGTCAAATGGCTGGTCGTCAACACATGGCCCATAGAGGCCCCAAAATCCGCCTTGGACTTGCGAGTTTTGGCGAGGTGCAGTTCCAGGAAACTGCGATGCCGACCCTGGAACTTGGCCATCGGGTGCAACGCCTTGCACACACCGGCGCCCTGGGTCCAGCGGCTGCCCACGCCCGCGGCCAGCGTGACCACGGCGACGCCGCCTTCGCGAATCACTTCGTCGCCCAAACGCGTGTCGGCGGCGCGTTCCTGCCGCGACAAATCCACGACGAATTCGCGCTTCACGTCGCGGATCGAGGTGCTTGGCAAAAACCGGTTTTGCATCAATCCGATGCGTCCGCTGCGTAAATCTTCGCGAATACTTTCGTGCTGCTGGCGATCCCAGCCGATATCGTCCAGCAGCTTCATCACGCCGTCGCCGCCGGTTTCATCACGATCGGTTTCGGGAAGCAAGCCTGCCAGAACGGTCGCCGAGCTGAGCCGATTGACACCGGCGATTTTTTGATCTGACGGCGACAACTCGGGTTCGCGTAGCAATCGCGAAACGACTCCAATTTCGCGTCGCCGGTCAAAGGGCCAATGGCGTGGCGGCGTCCGTAACCAATGGGGCATTTCCATTTGGTAATAGCGTGGCGAGAACAATGCCTCGAAGCCGGTGCGTAAATTTGCCCGCGTGCCGTCATCGTTGATCGTAAAGTCATAAACGACGGGATCCATCGCGAAGGGCAGGGCGGTTTGCATTTCGCGTTTGATCCGCACCATCGTTTTGCCCAACCAGTCTTCGGCGGCGGGTTTGATTTGTGGATCAAACAGGAATCCCATCCCGCCGCCGGCCATGCCGCCGAGCATCCAGAAGCCCCAAAAGTCATCGCCGTATTGCTGTCGACAAGCCTCGATCAAGCGATCGGTGAATCGATTGGTCGCCCACGGGATGATAGTTTGCAGCGGGCCTTCAAAATTTTCGGTGGTCAATCGTCCCAGCGCGCGAATGTCGCCCGCACGAAGGGCTTCGACGACTTCATCCAGGATCTCCATGGCCCGCTGGCGACCGTTCCATTGGTCTTCGCCGCGCAGCAAATAGTGTTCAGTGACCATTTCCAAAATCGGACCGACGTTTTGTGCCATCCCGCCGTGAACCAACACCAGTGAATCTTGCAGCTTCCGTCGGGCCTCGGGCGAAACGTCATCGTGGCCAAGCACTTCATGCACCGGCATCAGCCGTCCGCGACTGATGCCATATTCAGGATCACCTTCGGCCGCTTCGGCACCACGAATCAGCTTGATGCCCGGCCACACACCTCCGCTGTCCTGCCAGCCACCGCCGCTGCCACCGATCCATTCCCCCAAGATTGCTCGTGCCGCGATCAACCGCCGATCGGGTTCCTGTAAGGTGCCTTCGAGGGTTTCGATTTGCCCGGTCGCGCGCATCAAAATCGAGATTAGCGATCCCAACAAATTCGTGCTGACCGCCAAACGCGAGCCCTTGGGAATGTCATTGATCTGGGAAACCAGTTCGATTCCCTGGCCCGGCCCAATCATTCGGCTGAGCAATGCGGCGAGCGATTCGCCGGAGCCTTCCAAGCCCGGCGGAACGATTCCCGCGGCGATCACGGCGGCTTTTAGCAGCCCGAGATAATCACGGGCAAAGTCGAACATTTCGCCGATGGAGGTCACTTCCGCCGAAGCCCCCAAATCGACGCTGACCAGACGAATCACCGGACGATCGATGATTCGCAGCGAGGTTTCAATGGGCGGCCGAGTCGACGCATCGCGGCCGCGCACGCCCAGGTCGACCGAAATGTTTAAGACCCGCGCACCTTCGGGAAAATCCATGCCCAGAAAAAAGATGTCGCTCCATGCGCTGTGCGACACGTCCATTCGCACGGCCGTCGTTTCGCACAACACCGGGCGCAATCCCGAATCGACATCACGCTGAATCAATCTTGGCGAAAACCGCAGAGCCTGGTCCAGCGGATGGCCCATGCGAAACATCCAGCGGTTGCCATCGACCGTTCGCACGCTGCGACGCACCTGGTCGGCCAACGTTTGCAGGGCGAGTTGGTGATAGGCGGCCGCCAGAGCGCTGCAAATGGCATCGCCAACGCCGTCGTGCCGCGCGGTCTCCAAAAATCCATCGATCGCTTCCAAGAAACGACGTCCGAGCAAATGCTCGTAGGCATCAAAGGGAATCCGGCCGGCCGGCCGATCGACAATTTTCGGTGGCAAGTGATAGCGATGGATCGCCGACAAAAAGAACAACGCGCGAACACGGTGATACAGATTGCTTTCCTCACGGCGAAACGCGTCCAGTGCTTCGGCGGCTTGCCAAAGTTGATCGCCGTCACGGTTGGCCGCGAACGATTCGAGCGATTGATTGCGAACGGCGTCGTCGTCGCTGATGATGCAATCGATCAACGGACGGTTGGCCACGCTGGACATCACGCGTCGGCCTCGCTGTTTCCACCGCTGGGCACATCGTTGCGGATGCCAGTGGACGCGTCTTCGCGGATGCCAGTAGACGCGTCTTCGCGGATGCCGGTAGACGCGTCTTCGCGGATGCCGGTAGACGCGTCTTCGCGGATGCCGGTAGGCATGGGAGCGTCGCTGGATGCCGGACCGATGGCCAGTAATTCGACCAATTCACTCAGGATTTGGTCGCGATCTTGGCCCGCCAGTGCGATCGCCAATTGTGCTTTCAGCAATCCATATTGAATCCCCAGGTTGTACCGGGACCCCGACAGACGGGCCGCCAAATATTGACCGCGACCGGGCAATCTTGACAGCGCGTCGGACAGCGTCGCCTTGCGATCGACGGCGTCGGTGATGGAATCATGCAACAACGGCAGCACCTCCGGTGCAAGCACGTGCATTCCAAAGAAGCCCAAGTAGTATCCCGCCCGCAGACCCGGCGTGGTCAATTCTTGTTCGGCGCGGGTGGGCGTCGGTTTCTCCACCACCCGCTGGACCTCGTACAGTCGCGATTCCCGTGGCAGGTGCGGACCGGAAACGATTCCAAAGTACGCCAAATTGTTTTCGCGGGTCGCTTGCACCGCCGACACACTGCAGCGTCGGGCCGACGCGATGTCGATCAATTGTTTGGCACAGGAACCGCCGGAGGCCGATAAGTACACATGGTCGCCGACCGAATGCAAAAACGGCTGCCCATCGATAAATTTCTCGGCCCGCAAAATCGCATCGGCATAGCCCAGGGGTTCATCCTGGTAGGCGAAGTGTAATTTTCCACCCGAGCCGGTGGCGGCCGATTCATACGCTTCATGGTCGCCCGGCTGGATCACGACACAGATCTCTTCGATGCCCGCGTCGACGGCTTCGTCGATGATCAACCCCAGGGCCGTTGTTTCGCGGCCGTGGCGGTCGACCAGCTGTTGGAGCGGCAGCCGATTTTGATCAGGAGCGGCCGCCGTGATGACGGCCTTACGAATGGCTTGCATAAATTGGAATCGATGGCGTCGAGCGAAATCCCACCCGATGTGGGGAATCGCGGCTCGAGCATAGTCGACTTGTCAAGATCGCCTAGCCATCCAACCGAACCCAAAATGAGCGTGCCCGCCGCGGGCCGGTGGACCCACGCCACCTCCCATTTCGATTACAACACATTGCGAGCGACGATGTTCTGTTCTTGTATCGTCGCCGTGTCCAACCGCCACAACCGGAAGATTCGACATGTCCGACCCAGATCGCCGGAAGCTATTGCAAGTCGGCGCGACCTGTGTGGCATTTCCGAGCACGCTTTTTTTCGCGGGATGTGGACACGGCCCGCAAAACGCCGCCAAGGCTACCGACGATTCTCTGGCCGGCACGTCAGGTGAATCGCCCAGCAAGTCCGGTGAAAACGAGATGCGGGATTCAAACAAGGAAACCACGACCGAGGTGAACGCCATGAAGATTCAATACCTGGAAATCGTCACCGACGATGCGGAAGCCGTTTGTGCAACCTACGAGCAAATGCATGGGATGAACTTCGGTGAAGCGGACGCGGGCTTGGGCGGTGCCCGAACCGCAGCGCTTTCCGGCGGCGGCATGATTGGCGTTCGCGCGCCGATGCACGATGCGGAAAAGCCCGTCGTCCGGCCCTACATCCTGGTCGATGACATCAAGACGGCGGTGGCCGCCGCAGAAAAGGCGGGTGTTCTGATTGCCGTCCCACCGATGGAACTTCCCGGTCACGGCACCTGCGCCGTCTTGATCCAAAACGGAATCGAATCGGGACTCTGGCAGCTTTGAGTCCAGGTCAGGCTACCGGCGGGTAAATCGCTTGCCATAAAAATAAGCCGTGGGGCGGGGCCGTTGCACCGGCCTGATTGCGATCGCCGCTGGCGATCAAGGCGTCGATCCAATCGGGCGCTTGCTTGCCCCTTCCGATTTCGATC
>JBCCOI010000076.1:0-18167 GCA_039025515.1 Planctomycetota bacterium | reverse complement strand
TCCGATGGTGCATGATCTTGAAAGGTACTCATCGCAACTGGCCCGAGCGATCGAGTTGGCTGGTTCTCCGGAGACACTTCGTCGATGGCTTGAAGATGAGATTTCCGATGAAGTCGTGCGGTCCGCCGTCGAGCAATCCGCGGTCCTGCAGCCCAAAGCCGTCGCGCGTTTCGGTGAGGGACTCTGGTGGTGCACGAAGCGGTCGTTGATGCAATCGACGCATGCCAGAGTTGCGGATGTGAAAGCCGCGTGGATGCAAGGGGATCAGGTTTTCGACCTCTGTTGCGGAATCGGCGGTGATGGCTTGGCGTTGCGATGCCGAAGCCGTTCACTCACGCTCGTCGATCGTGATCCCTTGATGGTTGCAATGGCCAAAGCAAACTTGCAGCAACAACATCGACCGCACACAATTCTGAAATGCATCGTCGACGACGTCGCGACGACTGCAATTCCCGCGCAGGCTTTCGTCCACATCGACCCCGATCGCCGAGTAGACGGTCGGCGAAACTCCGACCCCGCAAATTACTCGCCGACCTGGGACGCTGTCTTGCGACGTATGAACTCGGCACGAGGGGGACTTGTGAAGGTTGCCCCTGCCGCGCGTTTCTCAGCTCCCCATGAGTTTCATCGTGCATGGCTTTCATTTGGGGGTGATGTCCGCGAACAGACGTTAGTCTTTGGTGACGCAATCGATTCGTTTCGAGACTCCCTGAGTGCTTCGACAGATCCAGAGCTGGTCACCGCGGTCGTCATCACGCACCAAGGCTCGGCCTCCTTGTCGGGCCCGCCGAACGGGTCATGTAAACGCGTCGAACGTCCAGCGGCATGGATGATCGATCCCAATGCCGCGATTCGTGCCGCGGGTTTGACAGCCTATTTTGCGAAGACGAATCAATTGGCTGCCATTGGCGGGCCATCGGGATTTCTGACCGGCGAACGGGTCGGTCCGGCCGATCTTTCCATCTCCGAGAGGGTGGTGTGGCAAGGCTCATGTGATGATCGGAAACTACGGCGGATTCTACGCGACCAAAACATGTACCCTGCGCGAGTAAAGACGCGTGGTGTTTCTCACGATTCAAATGAACTGGAAAAACGTTACCGAAAATGCGGGCAACGGCCGATCACGTTGTGGATTGGAAAAGGAAAAAAGCGCCACTTCGGGGCGATCACCGTGCCAAATGATTAGCGCGACCGTTACTGGGACATGCTCGGCCGCTAAATGTGGACCAAGGATTGCAGTCAATCGGAAAACAACATGGAACCCACTCTATTCATAGTCGTCTTCGCCGTACTCATCATCGGGATCATCGTTTTCGTTGCTCTTGCGGACAAAAAGCGTGATGAGGCGTTGCGGTCGATCGCGGAAGATCTCCGACTGAGCTTCAACAAAAAGACGGACGATCGGCTCTTATCGGTGATGCAGCGGTTCAAACTGTTTAATCGCGGACGCGGTCGCAAGATGAAAAACGTCATGCAGGCGGATACGGAGGCGGCTCGCTTATCCATCTTCGACTATCAATACACGACTGGCGGCGGAAAGAGTTCGCAGACGCACCGATTCACGCTTGTTTCGATGGAAGCCGACGAATTGCAAATACCAAGTTTTCAGCTCCGACCCGAAGGGTTTTTTGACCGAATCGGATCAATGTTTGGGGGGCAAGACATCGACTTCAAGGATGATCAGGCCTTCTCGGATGCGTTTGTACTCTCGGGGAACAATGAGCAGAAGATCCGCGACTTCATGACTTCGGAGCTACGAGAACTTCTTCTCAGACACAAAGATTGTTATGTCGAATGCGATCAAGGCGTTTTCATCTTCTATCGCAGAGGCCGTCGCAAACCCGAGCAGATCCGAGAACTGATGGATGAGGCCTTCAGCGTCTACACCGCATTCCGCGACGTAGAAAACTAACGGAGTAGGCCGTCATGGAGGAGCCTTGAGGCGACGAACATGCGGCACAGTATCAGCAACTGACAAAGGCCCAGCGGCTAGTAGCGTCGAATCGCTTATTTGGCTGTACCCAGTAGCCCGGTTGAATCAGTTCGACTCTGCGATTCTCGCGTCGATCTTCGTGATCGCCTCATTGACGAGGGAGACAGACTCATGATGTGGAGACATCCTGAAGAGGACCTTGGCTCTCTCTCGCAAGGCCTTCAGTACTTCGGCATCTGAGGGTGGATTTCGAATGATCGAATGAAACATCTCGATGATAACCTTGTCTGGAAAGTGACGCGAGAAGAGCGTCGATCCGACACGGTTACCACGAAACGGCGCAAGTGACAATTGACTCCTGGTGAGTCCAAGCAGGTGTCGAAGCAATCGGTCTTCGCCCCGAACAAAGTTCACTCGCTCACGAAGCCGCAGACATGCCAGCGCACTGCGGTCCATGGAGGCTGAAAACGTCGGACGGACATGTGGTGCAATAGAACGTCTGTCTTGCGTAAAGATTCGATCGACAAGATCTTCATAGCGATCTTGTGACAGGTTTGCTTGTTGAACGTTCGACAAGCACTCCAGATACCAACCGAATTCTTGCAGATTGACCCGACCAGAGTTCGATTCGTCATCGAGTCGTCGATTCAAGACGGAGAGTATTTCGTCGTCGCTCGCACCGCCTAGTTGGGCCAGACGCAATGCAAATCCACTCCTTGTTCCAAGTGTGTGGTTCCGGGCGAGTTGTAAGAATCGATCCGAAAGAACGTTGACGGGAAACACGAGCCTAGTTTCCGTTAGCTCTGCATTCTCGTGCAGTCCCATGATGAGGTCGAGAGTTTGTGAGGAAGAAGCGTCATCAAGATCGTGCAATGCGACGGACAGTGCGAACGCAGGATCAAAACTGCGGACGACATCAATTGCATCGCTCATTATGTCGTTTCGAGCTTGTATCTCTTTGAGATCGCGGGCCTCGATGAGCCTTCGTTCACAAGCCTTCAACATGGCTGATGTCGTCTTCACCGGAAAAAGCATCAGCCATTGATAGAGTTCCTCTCGGTTCGATGACTCGAGCATGACTGGCAGAAAAGAATCAAAGCGTTCGCGAACGCGTTCGGGAATGGTCGCGCCTATCAACTCGGATGGAATCTCTCCGTCTAGTGCAGTAGCAGTCATTGCCGAAAAGAGAATCGGAAGACTTTCAATCTGGTCAATGGCAACTGGATAGTTGACGAGGCCTCTTGCTTCGATTTGATTTCGGATGATCACATGAAGTCCGTTGCTTGCCCGTTGACGCAGACCCTCGTCGAGTAAATCAGCGCTGCTGAGGTGTCGAAGAAGTTCTTGAATTCCGAGTGACTTTGCAATTTTTTCCGGCGACTTCTCCAGGTAACTGACAACCCTTTCCGCGACGCACCGAATCATCTTTCCCGATTCGGAGCTTTCGAAACCGGCGTGGTCTTCGAAGCTGGAGAGTAATACCTCGTGGATGGATCGTTTGTGCAACGAGACATCTTCGAGGATCAGGTCGGCGACAAGGTTTCCGAGGACGATTCCCTTCACGATCTTGTCTTCAATCAACAGCGTGTTGACGACCGCTTTCCGGACGGGGATCGACTCCTGGAGGATTTTCGACGTCAGTAGCGTCGTAGGGTCCTGATCCAGTTTTTTCAGCCAAACGTGATGAGCAATCGCCCGCGTGTGCGGTGACTTTGCAAACAGGAAGACTTGCCTGACAAACTCGACATCGTCGATAGCAGGATCACTCTTCTGCATTGCGATCATGGCCAGCGAAAGATTCTGCGATGTGGCGCTGCCGTCGGCGGAGCGAAACTCTGAATTCAACAGCGGTCGTAGTTCTCGACGGGCATCGAGAATGGCATTGACAACCGTGCTCCATTCGGGGTTTGGCTGTCCGTAGACAGACTCCCAAGCTCTCCGATTGGCGGTCTCAGTCGTTTCCCGAGGACGCTTGCTGATTCTTCCGGGGTCGTTTTGCGATGGAGTCTCCGGGGGAGCATAGAAGAGCCCGATGAAGTTATCGCTTATGGAATTTTGGTCTTGTGAATCGTTCGAGGCGGCGACGCGTTCTAGCGTTTCCATTGTCTGGTGGCAGCTCAGCGGCGTGCTGAGATCGACCAATGCTCGCGTACCTTCGACGATGGTTTCCGCGTTTGTTTCGCGGAGGACGATGTCAGTCCATTGTCGATAGGTTCGACCGCGGCTGGTTCTTGCGCCGACCGATTCTCCGGTCACGGCATGTAACACCGAATTCTTCGAATCCAGGAACTTATTCCGCGCAGCAACGGTAACTGGATGTGAATCACCGTATTCCGCTTTCAAAGACTTCCATGCTTCCTCCAGGGAGCTCAGATGGTCTTTAATCATCGTGGGCAGACTGGGGCTTGACTCCGTGGCGGTCTTGGAACTGTCCTCTCTTGTGATGCGCACGACACGTGTTTCGCCTCGCATCAGCGAGATTTGTGACGCGTCGATCTTCACTGATTCGATGTCACCTTCCATGCGAAGCTCGTAGTTGCCTACACGGATACGGGTTTCATTTTCGCCCGGATTCACTTCGATCGATTCAGTCTCGCCATCCGCTTCGATGAGTTGCAGATGCACATCGTCGACATTGGACTCGATTCGGATCGTTCCCGTTCCCGTTTTGAGCCAGAACGTGAGGCCACTTATCCCCAGGCCGATCCCAAGAAGCAAGGTGAGCAAGGCCGGGATCCATCGAAGTCCGCCTCGCTTGTTTGACGGAGTAACTGGACGTACTTCATGCTCAACGGAATTGCTCGTTTGACGTGCGTTTGTGGGTTGCTGCAGCGAGAGTTTCGAGAGTGCGGCGAGATCCGCGGACTCCGCGAATGGTTTCAGTTGTTCGGCAACCTCTGCCGCGGATGAAGGACGAACAAGCGGATCGCGTGCAATCAACTTTCCGACCAACTCGCAGAGTGGGGGAGGGACGTCCTGTCGGAGCTCGGAAATCGGGCTCGCATTTTCGGCGGTCAGTTCCTTCAGAAATTGAAGCAGCGGGCGCTGAGCGCTAAAACCATGGGGCGGGCGACCCGTGAGTAGACGAAATAGCGTCGCTCCCAAACCATAGATGTCGCTCCGTTCGTCGACGGGCAGCTCACCCGATGCTTGCTCGGGAGACGCGTAATCAAGGGTTCCGACGAGTCTTCCTGTTGTCGTCATGTCTTGCCCGCTCAGCCTACCGTGGTCCATTCGCGCCAAGCCGAAGTCGAGAATTTTCAGCTTGCCGTCGTGGGTCAAGATTAGATTCGAAGGCTTGATGTCTCGGTGCAGAACTTGGTGTTCATGGGCGTACTGCAGTGCTTCGGCCGTTTCAACGATGATCGCGCAGGCATCGGAAACTTCGAGTGGACCAACCCGCTGAATGAGGCGTGATAGATCCGTCCCTTCGATATACTCCATGACAAAGTAGTACGTCCCTTGCCAACTTCCCGCATCGAATGCTCTGACAATGCCGGGATGATCGAGCCCTCCCGCCGCACGCATTTCACGTTGAAACCTGGTGATCGCGGTGGCTTCATCGGCGTGGGAGGCAGAGAGTAGCTTGATTGCAACGGGACGATGCAGCTGGGGATGCTCGCTGCGGTAAACGACCCCCATGCCGCCACGGCCGATCTGAGGCCCCAGCCGGTAATGATAGATCGACCGGGGCTCCGTTGTACTGACGACTGATGTACTGGCGACTGACGAGTCGTCATGACCCAACATCGCGGGAGCCTGAAAGGGTATGCCCTGCAGTCGTTCGATCTGACACTTCGATAGATCGTCAGTTGACTCCGAATCGGGGGCCAAGCGGAGATGTCTGGTTAACCAATCGCCTTGTTTCTCAAGATCGGCGGCCAGGGATTCACATGAAGGACAGGAGTTAAGATGGAATTCGATTCGGGACGTCTCCGCATCCGAAGTGTCTCCATTAAGATACTGGATAATCTCTAGATCGCTGAGACAGACTGCTTGGACCATCTTTACGCTCGGGACTTGGGACGCGAGGAAATCCTGTGTCAAGTAATTGTGCTATGAAGAACAACGCAAGAGTGTGACACAAATCTTGGAGTTGAACGTTGCTTGCCCGTGACAGAGCTTGCCCGTGACCGATCCGCAAACCATCAGCCCTTCTCCTCCATCCAGCCCCAGCCTTTGGCAGGGACTAAAACGAGGCGATATCGATTCTTGGAACCGGATGGTTGAGCTGTACGCGCCCCTGGCCAAATCCTGGGCTCTGTACGCCGGAGTTCCTGGGCACCGTGTCGGCGACATTCTGCAAGAAGTGTTTCTATCGATTCATCGTTCCATAAACGACTTTCAGCCAACGGCCGACACCAGCGGCTTCAGGGGATGGGTCTGGAGTATCACGAAAAACAAGATCCGCGATTATTTTCGGCGCGAAGCCGAGCAGCCCATCGCGAAGGGCGGCTCGTCTGCGTTCGGAGCACTGAGTCAGTTTCCGGACCCGGTCCTTCCGGATGAACCGCCCAGCACGCCAGGCGATACGTCCTCATTGCTGCATCGAGCCCTCAACATGGTTCGTGTCGAGTTTCGAGAGCGGACATGGGAAGCATTTTGGCGGTCGACCGTGCTTGGCCAAGCCACGGATCGAGTTGCGGAAGAGCTGGGCGTTTCGACTGCCTCGGTTCGTCAGGCGAAGAGTCGCATTCTTCGCCGTCTTCGGCAGCAGTTGGGGGATCTCGAATGATCAGACGTTTCGGTTGATATTCGATTCTCATTCATTCGCTATATTGGATCTAGACGCATCCGACGCGGATCGCATCAACACTGAAGGACGCAACAATGCCAACCAAGTCTCAGCTTCATCTTCTTACGCTCATCGCTTTGATCTTCGGCAACCACTGCTTCGCTCAGAGTGATCCGCAAGCTGCCGACTCGAAATGGATTTCGTTAACCGAGCGCTGGGAACCGGCTCTCTTTGGAGGCGAGGGCGAAGTGACGGTCAAAGAAGGTGTAATCGAAATGCTCTACGGCGATCCGATCACCGGCGTTTCTTGGACGGGGCCGATCGATCCGATCAAGAAACCGATGCGGCTTGAGCGGCAGGCGTCCGAGCCATCGAAGTCAGCCGCGGACTCTGCGGAGGCAGTCAGACTGCCTCGCGACCGCTACGAGTTGCGCTGGGAATGCTGCCGTGACGACGGCTATGACTTTCTTTGCGCCTTCACGTTTCCGGTTGGTGAGGGCTACACCAGTTTGGTCATGGGCGGTTGGGGCGGCGGGACGACGGGGCTAAGTTGCATTGACGGGGACGACGCCAGCAGCAACGATTCGACGAAGTACATCGCCTTTCAGAACGATCGCTGGTACGGCGTTCGAGTTCGCGTCAGTGCCAAACAGATCGTTGTTTGGATCGATGATAAAGAGGTGATCAAGCAGGGACGCGAAGGACACGAGTTCGATGTCCGCGGTGAAGTGGAAGCCTGCAAGCCATTTGGGATCGCAAACTTCCAATGCGACTCTCGGATACGAAACGTTCAGATTCGGCGATTGTCAAAGCAAGCGTCCCTCAAATGATCGAACCGACCTCCATTTCCCAGGCCGACGTGGATCAGCACTTCATGGGACGTGCACTCGAGCTTGCGTATCAAGCCCGCGAAGCGGACGAGGTTCCTGTCGGCGCGATCATTGTGCGACGTCATCAGGTGATCGGTTCGGCGAGCAACGGACGTGAGATGTTGAAGGACCCAACGGCTCACGCGGAGATGATTGCGATCACGCAAGCAGCCGCAGCGATCGGCGACTGGCGGCTGGAGCATTGCACACTTTACGTGACGCTCGAACCCTGTCCGATGTGCGCCGGAGCAATCTTGCAGTCGAGGATTCCGAGGGTTGTTTTCGGAGCCAGCGATCCGAAGGCGGGTGCTGCGGTTAGCCTTTTTCGACTTTTGGACGATCCAAGACTCAATCACCGTTGCGAGCTTCAGCCGGGCGTGATGGCGGAGCCTTGCGGTGCGATTCTGAGCGAGTTTTTTGCGGAAAAACGCGCTTTGGGTAAGAAGTAAGCGTCGTGTGAAACTTTTCCGATTCTCAAGATTCTCGGACTTTTGCCCATTCTGGTGTCATTCGAGCTAAGCCCTGGCGACTGTCGTGTCCGATAAGACCGTCACAACCAAATCCTTGCGTCAATAGCAATGCGGTTTGGAATTTTGCACCTTGGCGATTCATGCGTGACTTCGCATGGGGGGCCGCCCGTTAGAACCGCGAACGGTTTTGGCGGCCGATACGGACGACTTCATTAAGACGGTGGAACAGCAATGTCGGTACGGAAGCTGACGGCTAGAATTTGTGGATGTGTGGTGATTCTCTGCGGGATGGCGACAGCCAGTGCTCAGGAGTACGCACCCGTTGCCGATCCGTTTGAGTTCGACCCCGACTTTCGTTGGTTCGAACCCATCTACGATATGGATCTGGCCGAAATGAAACCCAAGAAGCGGGCCCACTATGGCTGGTTCGCGACTTACGATCGATTGAACCTGTACGGGTCACGGCCGGAGCTTAGCGGCAGTGGGGCCAGTCAAAACCTTCCTGAAGGACTCGACAGCGGTTGGGGACACCGCTACGAAGTCGGCTTCATGTTGCCTGAAAAGGACAGCGGTTGGCTGTTCAGTTGGGTGAACAACTCTGTCGGCGAGTTTGATACGCTCCGTCGCGAACGGGGAAACCGTCTGAACACCGACGAGCTGACCGGTGGTGCGACAAACCCCGCCAACCCATTCGGTTTTGAGGCGATCCCCGGCATCAGCAACAACAACGGATTCAACTATCGTTTTGTTGACGTGCAGGACACACTCAACGTACTTGAGTTCGACAGCTACGAACTGACGAAGAAATGGCGGTTAGAGCCCTATCATTACGGTGGGATGCTTGAACCGATGGTGGGCATGCGTTGGTTCAGGATTAACGACACGAATGCGGCGTCCCAGTTCAATAGTTCGGAAGAAGCTGACATCGGTGGCGTTCCCTTCACCGCTGCAGCTGCCGAACAACTGATCATTGACACCAATGAGACGACCAACGAAGCCATTACCGGTCAGTTGGGTTTCCGATACTTCAAGTATCGCAACCGTTTCATGTTCTCCACGGACTTTCGGGTCTTCTCGGGCGTGAACTTCCAGGACACGTTCTCCGAGCGTTATACGGAGGTCACCGTCTACAACCCGACGGCCCCCATCAATGAAGGTGATGATGTTATCCGCATCACCCGTGACAAGTCTGACAGAGTCTACGATCGCAACGACGAATTCTTTCTTGGATTTGACGTGCGAGGAGAGGTTTCCTATCAGCTGACCAAGATGTTTGCTGTCCGAGCAGGCTTCCAGTTGATCGACATCGAAAGAGGACTTTGGCGGGGCGGAAACGCATTCCAAAGTGTGCTCGGAGGACGAAATGACCAGGATTTCCTCCTGGTCGGTGGAACGTTCGGTGCCACGCTGAACTACTAGTTGGTTCGCTAGCCAGGACCAAGGTGCAAAAACAAAAAGCCGCGGCGGAATCATTCCGTCGCGGCTTTTGTCGTTTTGATTTCGGCCCGAGTCGCGTTGATTCGACCTAGCCCTTCTCGGCCAATTCTCGAAGCTCTTCAAGTTCGACACTCAACCGGTGTCTCAGCGGACTTTCCGGTCGCAATTCCTCGTCCAAGAGATCTTCCGCCTTGTCGAAAACATCCTCCCCGCGGTTCGGATCTTTCAAGAGGTTGCGAAACATCTCTTCAACGGCAGCTTCAGTAAGCAAAATAATCACCTCGCAGCGAATCAAACGGTACGCGATGTTGGGAGATCGTCCCGACCAATCACCCGGCTGAAAAACCATCGCTCCGCGTCCACCCGATTCTAAGTTGGACGATTTCGCCCGCAAGCCTTGTCTCTGAATTGGACGTCGAATTTGGGCCTCAGGTGTAATCCGCTTGATGTTACGGATACCGCTAACGGTACCACTTGACCAGTCGCTCTTCCGACACTCCCGCCGCGTCGGCGATTTGAATGCCCCAATTGCGCAGCGTTTGCCGAATCACGCCACGTTTTTGCCATCGACGAGCGTCCACATGAATCGACGCACCCAACAGCACGGGCCAACTGTGTTTTCTTAACCGTTGCGAAAGTCGAACGTCCTCCATCAAAGCGACCTCTGGCATTCCGCCCACAACATCCAGAGCCGCCGACTCCAAAAAGATTGCCTGGTCACCGAACGGCATGCCTCGCCAGCGAATCCGTGCGGCGTTGCCTCGTTCCAGTAACCGGTAAATCATGTCGCCTGAATCGATGCGCTGGCAAAACCCACCCCAAAAGAGCTTTGCGGTACTTGTGGCATAGCGATCGCAAAGGGCATCGGTGCAACCGGGGGAAAACCGATTGTCCGCATGCAGTAGGATAAGAATAGGTCGGGTGGCAGATTGAATTCCGATTGAAATCTGATGACCACGGCCTCTTCGAGATGGAACAACGATCGCACCTGCTCGACTCGCGATCTCGACGGTGGCGTCTTCGCTTCCCCCGTCACTGACGATGATTTCACCGATGTCGTTCTGTCGGCAAGAGTCGATCGCGGCGGCAATGTTCCCCGCTTCATTCAGCGCCGGAATGATGACGGAAATCTGATCAGGCCCAAGCTTGCTCCGCCGCTTCATAACGTCTGGACTTCGCGTAGCCTCATGTACGCTGATGGCCCCAGCACAAGAAGAGGGATCCAGGTCGCAATGGTCGGGGGGAAGAGATAGCCTCCTCCGCCCATCGCACTTCCGGTTGTCTTCAGTGTGAAGAAAAAGACAATCATTCCCATCGCTGATCCGATCATCACAAACAAATTCCGGCCCGCACGATTCACCACAAGTGGAAGTCCGAGTAAAAACAAAGCGAAATCGAGCGGAATCCTGACAAGCCGCTCGTGAAGTAAGACGTGCGTTGACATTGGATTATGCACCGCCGGATTGCGAAGCCGTCGAACCAAGTGCATCGAACTACACAATCGTGTCGACGACTGATCGGTCTGAAGAATCTCCGCGTTGATTGGCGTCGCCACAAAGCACTGCCCCGATTCTATCCAGGGCTGGTCATACGAGGTCATCAAGATCCATCGATCATCGGTTCCTGCCGACGGGATATGATCAATCGCCCGGGGTGCATGAACAACGGAGAGCAAGTAGCCCTCAGCATGGGACTCGTTCGCGGGCAACCACTGGGCGGATTGCCCCGCTAGGAGTTCGCCAAAACCGGCGTACTCGGCGTCCAAACGAAATGCCGGGTAGTTGATCTGTTTACTTCGAGGGCGAATGGATTGGCCCTCCAGCAAGATACCACTCAGGTTGTCGTAGCTGGGCAGGATCGGCTGAGGTGCATCGCCGGATAGGTCCTTGCTCTTCATCGAAAGAGCGTCACGCATCGTCGGCAACAGAAGCTCTCGGCTGGCGAACTGGATGAGCACGATTGCAATCGCTGCGAAAACCATCGACCGAAAGATTCTGCCGTGGGAGATCCCAGCCGCTAGCGTCGCCGTCAATTCTCCGGTCCGCCGCAGCCAACCGACCACGAACAGGAGCGTCATCAGTGAGATGATGGCTCCGGTCCAGTCAAAAAGCAGGAGCAGGTACGGCCCGTAGTATTCGCCCATCACGGTTGCGATTCCAACGCCGCGTTCTTTCGCGAGATCGGTCAGATCTCCCATGTTTTGAAAAGCATGGAAGACGACGAAAATCCCCGAAAGTGAGGCGAAGCACACCAGAAAGGTGCGGACGAAAAGCCCTAAGATGTAGCGATCAATTTGCGTCACGGGTCTGTCGCGGATTTCCTTATCCGAGAACGAAGTTCATCGTCGCCCCGATACGCTGTCTCGGGACGACCGGCGAAGCATGCCACCGAGCCCTCAATTGACGCAAGAGAGAATTATTTCCGCTGTTCCCGATAGGTGGTCCAGCTCAGGAAAATCAGGATCCCACCCAGAATGGCAAAGGTAAGGTCCATCAAAAGGCTCGCCCCACCCAAGACCGCAAAACCCGTCAGCCCAAACATCAGCGCGATCGCATCGAAAACGAACAGACTGACGACCAAGATCGACGCGACAAGGCTGAAAAGGCAAAGGGCCTTGGGCATCAATCAGACCTCGGTGTACAAGTGGGCAAAAACGGTGAAGATCGCCAGATTAATAGCCGTATCCTGGCGGGGAAAGGCCCGCAGTATAGTTACGCCGGCCTTTGTTTCCCAAACCTACGTGAAATGGCTAGGTTACCAGGGCTGTCTGAATTCAAACATCCGGCCAATTTTTCGGTAAATTCCAATTGGAGGGCCTCTTGAACGATTCTGACCTGCTTGAACGAGACCATCCTTGGTCGCCGGAGTTGGCGCTTTCGGCGGACTCCCTCGATGTGCTCAGGCATTCGCCTTGGCAGTGGTGGCGCGATCAGATGCCCATCACTGATTCCTGGGTCTACTTCGATCATGCCGCCGTCGGCCCACTTTCCAAACCGGCCGCCGACGCAATGCGTCGACATGCCGACGAAGCCGAGAAGCTTGGCGATACGGTGTGGCCGACTTGGAATAAACGTCTGGAGCAGTTGCGGAGTTCTGCCGCCGCCCTGGTCGGAACGACCGAGGAAGAGATTACATTGATCCCGAA
Source organism: Planctomycetota bacterium (assembly GCA_039025515.1). Classification (GTDB taxonomy): domain Bacteria; phylum Planctomycetota; class Planctomycetia; order Pirellulales; family Pirellulaceae; genus Stieleria. The sequence goes on along the minus strand of JBCCOI010000076.1, from coordinate 5,578 downwards.
CACGTCGACCGGGATTAATCTGGTTGCCGAGGGGTTCCCCTGGGAAGTCGGTGACAATGTCGTTGTGCCGGAAGGCGAGTTCCCGAGCAATCTTTTCCCTTGGCAAAACCAGGAATCCCGCGGCGTCGAATTGCGTCAGGCTCCTCGGCGCGAGCAAGAGGTCCTGGTCGAGGACTTGATGGACTTGGTCGATTCGAGAACACGGATCATTTCGGTGTCTTGGGTCGGCTACGCGAGTGGATATCGTGTCGACTTGGCGACATTGGTCGAGCGAGCTCACGAGCGCGGCGTACTCGTTTTTGTCGATGCGATTCAGGGAATGGGAATGTTTCCCTTGGATCTTGGCCGGACCGATGTCGATTTCCTCGCAGCCGACGGGCACAAGTGGATGCTTGGACCGGAAGGACTGGGGTTCGCAATGATCCGCAAACGTCACTTGGAGAAACTTCGTTGCACGAATGTCGGCTGGAATAGCGTTCGAAACACCTTCAACTATGCGGAGCCGAGTTTCGATCTGCGTACGGGGGCTGCACGCTTTGAGCCCGGTTCACCGAACATGGTCAGTTCGGCGGCTTTGGGCGCGAGTCTCTCTCTTTTCCTTCAAGTGCGGGCGATTCACGGAGAATCTGCGATCGCCGAGCGAGTTCTCGATCTTGTTGCGGCATTGAGTGGGCGATTGACTTCAGCCGGTTTCCCTCATCGGCTTCCACGCAAACGTGAGCAACGGTCCGGCATCCTCACGTTCGAGGTGCCGGGGCATGAGCCGTCCAAGGTCCGCGAACACTTGTTGGAAAACGGAATCGTTTGCAGTTGCCGTGGGGTCGGTATACGCGTGAGTTTGCACGCGTACAACCATGAAGGAGACCTCGACAAACTGATGGACGCGCTCGCCCAGTATCAATGACTCGTACCGAGATCAATTGAGCGTTGTGGTTTCCGTTGCAGCAGCGGTCCTAACGGGGTTCCGGTTCTTCGCGCGGTGTAATGCCAAGCCCAACGAGGATGTCCGCAAAGAACAACATCATGCGGTAGTACATCGAATAGAAAACCGGAACGAGATAAAGAACCAAGACGGTGGCGAGCATCAGGCCGAACGCCAGTGAAGCCGCCATCGGGATCAGCAGCTGTGCTTGGAACGACTTCTCCAGCATCAGCGGAATCAGGCCCGCGATGGTCGTCATGCTCGTCAACATGATGGGGCGAAAACGTCGTTGCCCTGATTCAGCGAGCGCATCCAGCAGCGGTTGTCCGGCTCGGACGCGGGCGTTGATAAAATCAATCAAGACGATTGAATCGTTGATCACGACTCCCGAAAGGGCCACGAGTCCAAACATGCTGAAAAGAGTCAGCGGCAAGTCTAAAAGCGCGTGACCCCAAACGGCTCCGATCATTCCGAAGGGGACGATCAAGAGAATGAGTAGCGGCTGCACATATGACCGGAACTGCAGCACCAACAGTACGTACATCGCAATAATGGCAACGGCGAAACCTTGCATCAGGCTTCCGACCGATTCACGGCTTTGCTCGGCCTGTCCTTCCCAGCGAACCTGAAGGTGTGGAAACTCTGTCTGCAGTTCGGGAATGTATTCCGACTGCAGGTTGGCAATGATGAGGTTGGCGTTGGCAACCTTCCAGTCCAAATCCGCACTGATTGTGATCGAACGCATTTGGTCGACGCGGTTGATCTCCGAGAACCCGCGTTTGAGAGAAACCTCCGCCAATTCTTCGATGGGGTGCTCATTACCGGCGGGATCTGGGACGCGAATCTCGCGGAAGTTCACCAGTGATCGACGCTCGTCTTCCGGATAGCGGACCATCAGTTTGACTTCGTGACGTCCTCGTTGCAGCCGCATCACTTCGGCACCGAAGTAGGTGTTGCGTACCGTGTTTCCGAGATCGCTGGCGGTGATGCCCGTCGCCAAGGCGCGATCTTTCACTCGGAACTGATATTCCCATTTACCAGGCGTGTTGTCGTCGGAGATATCGAACACACCTTCGTAGCTGGCGAGCTTCTCTTTGATTCGATCCGTCGCAGCGAGAAGCTCGTCCTCATAGCGACCGGGTGCGAGAAGCTTGAATTCAATCGCCTTGCCGCCCGGGCCTACGCCGATGCTGCCGTACGTTACTTTTTCCGCACCTGGGAACTCGCCCGCTTCTTCTCGCCAGAGTGCGAGTAGATCCTTGCTGTGGACGTTTCGAACATTGGTATCGTGCAGTTCCGCGAAGATCTGCCCGACGCTGCTGCCATTTCCCCCACCTCCGGTCACATTGTTGGTATTGGTCGCGTTACCAACCTCACGGTACGTCAAGCGAACTGGGCCCGCGATGACGTCGCTGCTGCCGGGGTAGATGCTCGCGACTGTTTTTTGTTCATTTTCGGCACGCTCATCAGCGATACGTTGACTGACCCTGCGTATCGCCTCTTCCATGCGACGTGTCGCACGGTCGGACTCGACGGCCGGCGTTCCATCTGGAAAGACGACGACGGCTTGCAGAAAGTTGTTGTCTGAGTCTGGGAACAGGATCGACGGAACGATGCCACCGGAAATCATCCCAAACGTGCCCAGCCCCAGCAGTGCTGCGACGCCAATGGCCATTGCCGGGTAGCGAAGCGAGAAATAAAGCGAGGGAACGTAAAGCTGGTTGCAGACAAACTCCAACCCTTTCGCAAACGCTCTGCCGAGTGCACCCAACAAGAGTCCGAGGGGGCGGATTGGGTAGGTGATGATTTCCAGGAAACGGAAGAAGCCGGTGTGTTTGTGACCGAGGTGACTGGGAAGGACGAAAATGCTTTCCCAAAGCGAGATCACCAACATGGCAATCACGGCGAACGGGATGACCGCCATGAATTTGCCCATGACACCGGAGACGAAAAACATGGGCGCGAACGCGATCACGGTTGTCGTAACGGAAGCAGTGACCGATGGAAATACTTCCAACGTCCCGTCGACCGCGGCTTGCCGTAGTCCCTTCCCCATCTGTTGGTGGGCATAAATATTTTCACCGATCACAATGGCATCATCAACGACAATGCCGAGCGCCACGAGAAAGCTGAACAGCGAAAGCATGTTGAGTGTCTGATCACCCATCGACAATGCGGCGCCGGCACCGAGAATCGAGATCGGAATTCCCAGTGCGACCCAAAAGGCCAACCGCATCTCCAAGAAAAGCGTCAGCACCAAGAAGACCAACAACAACCCCTGCAGGCCGTTGCGGCGAAGCAGGTCCATTCGGCCGCGAACTTCTGTGCTGGTGTCGCCCCAGATTTCAAAACGATAGCCCGGGGGCAGTTGCTTCTCATCAATGTACTTTCGCACGTCTGTGACGAGTGCGAGCAAGTCTTCATTCTTGGATCGATCCACATTGACGACCATGGCCGGCTCACCATTGATTTCACCCGTGAGCGTCGAGTCTTCGAATCCGTCCTTGACCTCGCCCAGATCGCCGACCGTCAAAACGACTCCATCGTTGCGGGTGACCAACGGGATTTGTTCGATCTCCTTGCCGATCCGACCCTTGCTCTTTGCGCGAAGAAGAATTTCTTGGCCCTCAGTTTTCATCTGGCCGCCGGGCAACTCGACGTTTCGTTGACGCAGAATGTTCGCGACTTGCGTGAGTGTCAGGTCGTGACTTCGCAGAATCGACTCGGAAATCTCGACATCAATTTGATAGGGCCTTGTCCCCATGATCGATGACGAGGAAACCGTCGGCAGCAGCAAGATGTCATCGCGAACGTCCTCCGCGATGTCTCGCAATTTTAGTTCCGCTTCGACGGAGCGGTCTTGCGGACCGATGATGCCGATTCGAATGGCGGCGTCGCGGAAGGTGATCTGCTGGATGACTGGGTCCTCCGCGAGGGCGGGAAAGCTGGGAATACGATTGACTTCACGATCAATCTCCGCCATCACTTTTTGAACGTTGGGAACGTCCGATCGCAGTTCCGCCAGGACGTAGGCGCCGCCTTCGCGGGAAATCGAAGTGATCTTCTTGATGCCATTGATCGATCGAATCGCTTCTTCGACCTTCTGACAGATGGCTTCCTCACCGTCCTGCGGCGTCGCGCCGGGATAGGAAACCGAGACCAGGACGATCTCAAGTTCGAATTCCGGGAAGACTTCGCGTCTCATTTGAAACAGCGAGAATCCGCCGATCGCCATCAGGGCAACCATCAGGACGTTCATGCCGGGGCCGTTGGTGATGGCCCATTCGATCGCTCGTTTCATTCCTCAACCTTGCCTCGAACGGGTAGGCCCGTGGGTGGTATTGCATCCAGTGGCGAGACGACAACGTAGTCTCCGGCTTGCAGGTCGGATTTCGATGCCTCACAAACCCAGAGCTTCCGTTCGCCCTGTGCAAGCTGCGAGGCCGGATCATCCGTAACTTCGTCTCCTGAAAGTCGGAGTGCGTCAACCGGATAGACCGTTTTCGAAAACGTTACCAAGCCGGCCGACCATCCAGTCGGGTCAAACTCCGGATCGTCGTCATCGCTTGACTCGTCAATCGCTCCATCCTTCGCGTCTTCTGCATCAGGAGATGCAGGATTCTCAGCTGATTCCGCCGTATTTTCGAGCTGTCCCGCTGCCCATTTTTCGGCGACCTCTTTTGCTTCCGCAACGGCTTCATCCAGCACTTCTTCGTCTTCGCTGAACTTCCAGACACGGTTACCGGGTCGGAGAGCTCGGGCGGGGATGACAATCAGGTCGGTCGTCGGTTGGAGCTGCAGCCTGACGCGGACGAACATTCCCCGAAGCAGCGCCGTCGTTCGGTCCGCTTTCTGGAGTTTGCCATCCTCGTCCACGAAGTGACGCGGGTCGTCGACCAAGATTCGAACCGGGACTGTTCGCGTATTCGGGTCAATTCCGATTCCGTCAAAAGAAACAAGTGTGCCTTGCCAACGGTGAACCGCATTCTGTCGTCCGGAGACCTCGTATTCGATGATTGCCGGCGTATCGGGTAGATCGTAATTGACGTTTTGAGCGACGCCCCCCGCGCTTCCGGCAGATGCCGTTTGATCGAGAACCCAATAAAGTTGATCCATCCGCATACTGGCGGCCACTTCGACTTTGGAAATGTCTTCGATGGTGATCAACGGAGTGCCGCGATTCACGAACGTATTCAAGTCAGCTTCTTCGCTGACGATCACGCCGCTGAGCGGTGCCTTGACCACACATCTTTCGAGATTGACTTCGGCGACGCGAAGTTGCGTGGCGGCGAGTTGCTCGCTGGCTTCCAAGCGTATTCGCCTGGCGCGTTGGAGATCCAACTGATTCTCAAGCGTCACCAATGATTGACTCGACTGCACGAGCGCGCTCTTAGCTTTGTCGACTTCCGTTTGGCTCGTTGCGACTCCGCTTAAAGACGTTTGGCGATCCACATCTCTCTGTTTGAGCCGGACGTCTTCTCGCGCGACGTCGATTGAACGCTTGGTGTTGATCATTTCCTGATCGACTTCGCCGAGTGCACGATATTCTTGGTCGCGCAATCTCGTCAGACGTTCGACTTCAAGCTGGTAGTCCGTCGGATCGATCTTCATCAGGACGTCGCCTTCGCTGACGATCGCGCCCGCTTCGCAGACTTC
>JBCCOI010000075.1:0-18330 GCA_039025515.1 Planctomycetota bacterium | reverse complement strand
CCCAACCATCACAGTTGCTTGCGGAATATCGTCGCGCTCAAGATCGATTTCAAAAAGCGAGTGTGCGTGAACCGAGAGAGCGTTGGACGCAACTCTTGGCGAATCCTGACCAGACACTGTTTGCAGATCGGTTCTCGGTCGCGCTCCGCATCGATCCGAGACTTGAGATTTCAATCCCCAACCCCATTCCGATGGTCCACGGCGGACGGCCGCTTCCGATCATTCGAAACCCTTCCGCAAAACTTCTCGACGAATCGCTGTCGTCGCTACCGAAGCCGGCGTCGATTAGCCTTGAAACACTGCAGGACTCCAAACGCATCGTGCTTCGCGTCCATCCCGACCGAGAAGCACCGACCCGCCTGCTTATCTCATGCGAACTCCAGGCTCAATCGTTCGGCTCTCCACTCAATGTTCGATGGCGCATTCCGGGACTGCCTCAAGCTGGGATCGGTGAAACGGTTCGCGTCGTCGTCAATGATGACCAGCCACGTGACTTACCGCTGGAGATCGCGCCCATCGAAGCTGCGACGCCGGGCGAGCGTCCGATCTTGCTGGTCCGTGTCCGCGGAGAAACCGAATCGGATCAGATCGAGGGCGTCGTTGGCACCTACCGAATCGGCGTCGAACTGCCCCAGCCAAACCGTCTGCGGGTGGTTGCATCGGCACATCGAAAAATCGGCTGCACGAAGGAAACGATCAGCGGCGACGATGATATCCCGGGCGGCCTCTGGTTGAGGACGTTCCACTCGCGCAAAACACCCTTCCAACTAAGCGTCTTCAATGAATCGGGCAAACCCTGTCGCGCCCGCATTTGGATGGTTCGTTTGCCAAACGCGATGCCAATGGACGTATCCGCATACTGGCCCGATCTGGCAGCAACCAGATACTCCAAACCAGATGGCGGACTGCTCGATGCCAATGGACGCATCCAGGAGCAGTTTCTGCGTGATGAACGAATTCTTTTGGGCCCCGCGGAGCTTGCGATCCCTTCCGCTCAAAGACGTGTCGCGCTCGACTTCACGCCGCCGCCACCGGAAGCGGACGCCCCCGTTGAATCGCCGCCACCGCCGAAGCCGTTTGAACCCGTAGACGTCAGTCACGCAATCGCGCTGATCGCAAGACTCGTCAACGAAGACGGAACCCCAACCCGGGAAGATGATCAAGTGATCGTCATGGCCGCCAAACCCTGGTCACCCAGGAACTACGTTCAGCTATCCTCAAGATTTATCGACGGAGAAGTTGAAGTCGTCGCTGAGCTGAAAGAGAACATCGACGGTGACAATCGGCGAGACGAGATTCCACAAATCGAGGTAGAGCCTCTCTTAGTTCGCTGGACTGAAGATCGAAATTGGCGAGGCTACCGAGGACAGAGCGAATCACCGCCTGAACAGCGTGCAATGAAACTGCTGATGCAAGCGGGTGGAACGATCAATGATTTCCGCGTGCCAGTATCACTTGGCCGACGCGAAAGCTGGGTCAACATCGACGTCGATGGTTGGCCACGGGCCATTCGTCAACGAGTCAGCCATCAACAGAATGCGCGCGGCGAAGAACGAACGTTGAGTGAAGTGGATTTCTCTTCCATCGCGTTGCTGCTTGATCCCGAAGAGTCACAAGAGGAACCGAGAACCTACTACTCGCCAAGCTCGGAAATCTACTTCCAGGGTCGCGGGGAAGCGATTCGAACGGTGCTCCGAGCCGACTTTGCGAGCAGCGTGTTCAACCGCCAACAGAAACCTGAGATTCGCCTGCAAGTTGAAAATCGCACCTACAAATATTTGACGGATCGTTCCATTCGTACGGAGTTGGTCGGACTCTCAAAGACGGGTGTGATTGAACTCCTGACGACCGTCGGTGAGTTAACGCAAGACTTGAACCAAGGCCAACGAGCCAACGATCGCATCGCAATGACAACTTCACTGGTTGTCGGCGCCAACGATGTGGATTCGAAAGCTCTCACCGCGGTCTTGGACTCAACAAAACCAAGTGACATCTCCATCACTGCTGATCGAAGCAACAAACTGTTCGCCCCAACTTTCCTTCAGTTCTCCGTCAGTGCACGCGATAGCAATCGTGACGCATCCGGCATCCGACGCATCGAATTCGGGTTGGACACAACCGGAGATGGCAAGATGGATACGCAGCGTGGTTCTCACACGTTTGATCCGCCGAAACCATCGGCCACCGTTCCTAGAAGCAAAACGAAATTCAAGCTACAGGTCGCGCAAGAGTACGGAGTGATCGTCAAGGCGATCGACGCTTGCGACAACGAGCTGATCGACGACGCGCGTTTCACAATTAAGACCAAGCCGAAACCCAAGCCCACATCCGACCCCAAGAACACAAAGCCGGTCATTGTGTATGGCCGTTTACACGGGATCATCGACACCAAAGTCGGAATCAGCGGAAAGCTAACGCTCAGCCCGGCCCCCAAACCCGTGACGAGCAAACAGAAGTCAATCGTGGGTCAGGACAAGTCTTTTGACTTCGGCATGCTGCCAGCGGGCAAGTACACGCTCACCTTTGAAGGTGCGATGAACAACCGCTCCGTCAAGCTCGTGTGGCCGGGTCTCGAGGTCGACACCACGCCAACAAAATCAAAACCCGAACGCCTAAAGCCAAGCGAAGCCGAGTAACGAGAAGCCTCATCCAAGAGAGGTGCTTCGTTTGCGATCTACCGGACGCCAATGCTGCAAACCTGAAATGGTCGAACTGTTCTTGTGTAGAAACACACACGTGGCGATGACGAAACCGGAGCTATCGCTCATCGGCTCATCTTTTCAGCGCTCACCTTCTCCCCGAGCTGAACGGCGATAGCCGCGGTTCTCGCGCACCACTACTCGGCCTCGCATCACCGCAACCAAAACGATCGCTGCGAACCCGTTTTGGCTCCTGAACTCATTCAACCAACGAGTGTCAACGATTGCCTCGCCACAAGAATCCCGCTTGACTCAGACTGTCCCATTGATTCGGAGAATTGACGCCTCAAACCAGAAAGATAGGGGGCCTCAGCTTGGTTTGGCACGGGTCTTTCAATGACATCGCGTTCGGACCTACTTTCCGTGCCTTGTATTTGGTATGCGTCCGACTTTTCTTGATTGTCGCCAGAGACTTTGACCGTCGCTCAGGTACTCATTCCTGATTGGGGCTGCAGCCGACGCCACCACTTCATCAAGTGATTCCCAGAGGTTCCCACCGTACCAAACGGCGACTCCGTCGGTGAAATAGTTCGAGTCCTCGATGCGGCAAAATTCATCGGCCATGGCGGCATGCGGCTTTCCATCGACAACCGACTCCAATCGCTTGTTGAAGCGGTAGAGATAGCGCTTGTCTCTCCAAAGCGGCAGACTTTCGTTCCTCATTGATCGAAAGGTTGCCGGGTCGGCATGATTCACTCTTTGCAAGCCATAGAAGACGTTTTCGTGGTCGCAATACCAGCTTCGCACCGACCCCGTGTCCTTGATCAGACGAAAGTACTCCGCATTGACATCCATTAGCACTGAGACGTTCTCTTTGGGAAAACGCTTTACATTGACTTCGCAGGTTTTAATCTCCCAGCGCGTGAAATTCACACCGGCAAAGTAAACTTGGTTCTTGTCCGCAGCCCAGTCGCGACTGAACGCTCGAAAGCTCTGACCATCCGAGCCCGGAATGACCGCACCTCTCAGCGTCGCGACGAACCGATCTGCACCCCAAGGTAGTGGATTTCCATATTCGGTCGTACTCGCGGTGAAGGTTGCCGCGTCGACTCCCGGAATCAGCTCTCCACCCCAAAAGACCTGAGCATCCCGGATGTCGTAACGGCTCAGTTCCCGACGAACTTCACGAGCAACTTCCGTAACGGCATCTCCCAATTCGATCGCCTCTCGGCCGACACGAAGTGCGTCGCAGCCGAGCCAAGCAGAGATGAGGATTGCCCAGGGCAACCATCCGCACTTGGGTAATCGTTTGCAGAACATTTCCAGTCTCAGGAGTAGAAGCTGACCGGTAAACGTAGGTCATGCTCAAGGTCGCCAAGTGTCCTCAGTGGCAACTTTGCAAACTACTTGAATGGCGTGGGAGAATCGTAGCGATTATCACGTCGGCATCTACGCCAGAAACCTTTACGACGAGCATGAACGCCACTACGGAGAGTCATCCGGTCCTCGATAGAACCAGTCCGGAAACTTGGTCACGGTTGAACCGCCACGTTTCCGATGAAGGAATTTGATGCCACGGTCCCGCTCGACACGCATTTGATTGCCTCCGGATTGCTCCAGAAGATCGAACAATAGCCGATTCATGCGAGTAACGGTCTCGGCGTGGTTCGGGTCGTTGATCAGATTCTTGCGCTCTTCCGGATCCTCCTCGAGATCGAACAACTCGTCGACATCCCAAATGCCGTGATAGCGAATGTACTTGTACCTCTGTCCCAGCACCGCATGAGTCGTGGGCGTTTGAGGATAGTTTCGTTCCCAGAAATACTCGTAGAGTACGGCTTCACGCCAATCCGCCGACTCGGAGTTTGCCAGTTTCTTAAAACTCGCCCCATCCATATGAGACGGAGGCTGCACGCCCGCATAGTCGAGCAAGGTCGGTGCCACATCGATATTTGCAACAGTTTCTTTTCGAACACTTCCCGCTTTTACGCTGGGAGGATAACGGAGCAACATCGGAATCCTCACGGATGCCTCATAGGCATTCCGCTTATCGATCAGCTCCTTTTCTCCGAACAGAAAGCCATTGTCTCCCAGATAAAGAACAACGGTTTCGTCTAGCTCACCGCGATCCTCCAGAAGCTGGAGCAGCCTACCGGTGCTGTCGTCAACGGCTCGGATCGTTTCGCAATAGCGTCGGTAGTAAGTTGCGAGGTCAAGATCGGAGTAGTAGGCGAACTCGGTTCCGTGCCGACTATTGCGTTGGTTCTTCACCCATACGGGCACATCTTGGAAAGAATCTGGATCGTCAACCCAAGTTTCCGGAAACTCGACGGGTTCGTCGCGGTAGCTGTAAGCATGACGATTCGACGGAAGAAAATCGGCATGCGCGGCTTTATGGGACAGATACATCAACCATGGAGTTTCGCCTGAACGATCCGAGATCCAATCAACGGCATATTCCGTAAGCGTGTCAGTGATGTAACCGTTTTGCTCCACGCGACGGCCATTGACATTCAGACCGTCGCGACTCACTTGTGGAACAAACCGTCCACGTACCTTGGCTTCCGCGGGGTCGGCGAAATAAACACCCTGACCTTTGAAAGCCACCCAATGATCGAAACCCGGCTGTGGATCATCGATTTCGCCACCCATGTGCCACTTGCCGACGAAAGCTGTCTGATATCCAACCTTCTGAAGATAGCTGGGAAAGTAGACCAGGCCGTCCGGAAGTGGTTTGTAGTTGTCGACAACGCCGTGATGATGGGTGTAGAGACCAGTCAAAATCGAAGCACGACTTGGTGAGCAAAGTGACGTCGTGACAACCGCCTTCTCGAAGTAAACACCTTCTCGGGCAAGCCGATCGATGTTCGGTGTTTTCAGAAAAGGATGACCAAGAAACCCGAGTGCGTCGTATCGATGGTCATCGGTCAGAATGACCAAAATGTTCGGGCGATCGCCCGATCTACACCTCGAGCAGAAAAAGGCGACAATGAATAGAGCAAGAATGGTAATGCGGTGCATCAATGAATCTTCGGTACCTATCGCTGTGATCAATCCGTTCGATACCACGTCAACGGCTTCGAATCCGTTCGACCGATGAGCTGTTTTGCTTCGAGGTCAAGCTGAACTGTCTTCACCCACCATCCCGATGTTTTCCCACCCGGGAACAACTCCTCTGGCAAATGTGAGATCACTTCGTCCATCATTTCTTTCTGCGTCATTCCCGGCGATGAAGAAGGCAGGACACGCATCAACGCGATTTTCATCGCTTCGTATTTCTCGCCATCCACATTGGACTTCAGGCCGGGGTGGTTGATGTTTTCAACCTCAACCTTGCGTTTCGATGACATGGTTCGAGTCTATCCAGTGGATTTGTTCCGACACGACTTCGTCGTCTACCTGCAAAATCAGCACAGCGGAGCGTGGTGCGCACGATGAAGACGTCGAAATCGCCTCAAGGCGTTTCGTCGTCTTTGCCGAAGTTCAGACTCGGAGTGTTGTCGACACCTTCCAACTCCTTGATTGCTTTGCGGTGTCCTTCCGCCAACTCGGGATCACCGACCTCGTCGTAGCATGTCGCAAGCATCTCATGGGCTCCCTTGGCCAACTTCGGAACGGCGAGTGCACGCTCGAGGTCGCTGATGGCTTCCCGATAACGTTCCAGACGATAGAGCAATCCTCCACGAGTTTCGTAAAAGTAGGGAGTCGGATTCGGGGATGCCGCGATGGCTTCATTCGAAATCTTCAGTGCTTTCTCAAGGTCACCGTCTGGAGTGAGAGCGATCGCAACGGCCAAGTTATTCATGATCGCGCTACTACCGGGCATTTGCTCGCGAGCCTTCTCGAGATGCAGTGCAGCCAGATCGGCGTCTTCGCGGATGAGTGCTGCTGTCCCTTTGATGAAGTGGGCGATTCCCGCAGGAGCACCGTCGATCAACGCTTGACGAACCGTGGACAAATCCGAGTCCTCTTCGTCGACGCTTCCCAAAACGTGCTCGGCCACGATTCGTAAAACTCGCTGATTGTTTGGAGCCACTCGAATCGCGACCTCCAACATCTTCAGCACGCGCAAGCGTTCTTTGACTGTCTCAGACGGAGATTCTTCGATATGGTTGACGTAAGCAACGATCGCGTCACCAACGGCGAGTGACAACATCCTTCGATCGTTCTGCGTCTGCGATAACTCCATGCTTTTGCGAAGTGTCTTGATCGCGTCAGAGTGACGTTTCAAAAAAATCTGATTGCCTGCAATGTTCATCGCAAGATTGGCATTAGTCGGATCGTCTCGTAGCGTCTGCTCGACCCGGCCGAGCGTTCGCTCTGCGTATCGTTCCGCAGCATCGCGATCACCCAACCGTCTCGCGAGCATTGCCGCATTGAGCCCCATCATCGGCTCGACCTCGGAAAGTTCGACAAGAAGGGGGATCGCCTGCTCAAGACGTTTTTCGAAAACAAGGTATTCGGCATACATTTTCTTAGCGTCCAGGTTTTTCGGCTGCTGGTCTGTGATCAACTTGAGAATTACGCCGGCTCTCTCGAGCTCCTCGTCATCGAGGTCGGTCCATTTCTTACCAATCAGCTCTTGCTCAAGAAGCCACTTGGCTGCTGGGAAATGACGCTTGTAGAGCAATTGCCGCATCAGCACCGAGGCCTCTTCACGAAAGGACTGTGCGTCTCGCACAAGTGCAAATCGAAATCGAAGACCTAGGTTGTCCGGATCCGATTCCAATTGCCGCTTGATGACGATTTCGGCTGTTGGGAAATCATCACGCTGAAGCGAGACCTTCAGTTGACGATCGAGCAATCGATTCCGCCAGCCCGTTCCGTTGCTAAATGCAATGAATCCCGTGGTGAATAAGACGATCGTGAGAATGATGGCGGGAATCGCCCTGGGGGCATCTCTCCAGGGAATTCCCAGAAACCAAGAATGCACGAACTCCGCCATCCAGCGCAGCCATGAGAGTGGATTCCAAGCGTTCATTGGACTGCCTCGTTACAACGTTTTTGACTGAGGATCACGAGACTCGACGGCTCGCTTTGCCGTACGCTCAACTTCCGGCGGTAGCTCTCTACCCGCGTTCTCTCGGATCGCATCGCTCACACGACCGCGTGCTGAGATAAAGTCACGCTCTAAAGCTTGCAGCCTCTGGGGCTTTAGTTTGACCGGCGACGTCAACCACATCTGTAACATAATGACTTCGTTTTGTTCCCAGACTCCGGTGGAATCGATTCGGTTCCAGATTCGGTGAGTCAAAGCCGAAAGACTGTCGGGGGCTTCCAACAGTGTTCCGTCGCTCCCGATACCGGAGAAAATCAGGTAGCCATACGCGGCCGGGCCTTGCTTGAATCGAGCAAGCACATAGGTGGATTTCAAAGCGTCCGGACTCTCTGCCTCGATTTCGATCGACTCAAAGTCTTCGGGGGATCGAATCGCTCGATCAAGCAGATTCCATTGGAGACGTTCGTAGCAGTCACAAAGTTCGTGCCAGCCTTGGTGCGGCTGGCTAAGGACAAACTTTACGTCTCCATCTTCCCACTCACATTCCCAGATGTCCGAGTTCGCACCCAAGCCGGGCAATTCGAACCCGCGACTCGTCACGTGCTCGACAACCGTCAGCGTGCTGACAGAATCATCCAGTAGATCGTCTGGTGGATCAAAAACAAGCGATTCCGTTCCCGCGACTAGACTGATCGGTTTCCGCGACTGGGCGAGTTGAAACGAACCGTAGGTGAACAAGACAGCGGCAACCGCCAAGAAACCGTACTGCACAGCCCTAGAGCGGACCCATTGATGTGCCATTCGGTAGGCAGCACTACGTTCGTCACGGCTGGTCAAGTCTCGTATGTCCCGCTGGGTTAGTCGTCCCTCATGCACTTCCGGAAGCGAAAGATAGTTCCAAGCCTTCACGAACGGATTGAAATCGGTTTCCTCGGGAACCCGATGCAGGAGGGTTGAAACCAAGTAATCAAACGAGATGAGAAATCCGAACGCGATCGCAAGCGATAGGTAACCCAACAACTCGTGTGGCCAACCCTCTGCCAAATCGAAGCCAAGATTCGTGGCCGTGAAAGCAACAACCGTGACGCGCACGACGTTTGCGAAAATCGCCAACAGACAGGCAATCACAAGATAAATCGGTGCCATCCAAATCCGACGCCGCCGCCAAGCGACGACCATCAATGCGAGAAAACCCAACGTAAAAACACTTTGAATCCCGCTACACGCCTGGGCTACAAAGAGCTCTCGATCTGCAAGCCGAATGACGTTGTTTGCCACCGCGTGCGGAACTGCGAGGGCGTCCAGCAAGACACTCGACATCCAAGTGGTGACTCGTTGCAATTGGAGGACCAAGACGTCGTCCAGACGGATGAGTCGAATGACAGAGAAAAGCGGCAACGCAACGATGATCAATGACTCATCATCTTCGCCCCGCATCGCGGAGAGCATCGCCGTGCAAAAGATGACGAACGCGATCGCCGAAAACCAGGTGAACTGCAGCACGCCGGCGACGATCACCAACAACAAACCGGTCGCGATTGCAGCCCAACTCCATGCGCTCCGTGGAGCGTAAAACTTGCCATCGCTGCGAAGGTAAGCCAAATACGCGGCGCCCAGGATCGCAAAGGGGTAGTATCGGTAGGTCGCGCGAATCCAGAGTCCACCAAAATATGGAACCAGTAATGGCACAGCGGTGAGAATCAGCGCCAGCCAAAACCATCGCCAAGCGGGATGTGGCAAGCCGTCGCTCTTCAATTCGGCAGAATCTATTGCCGTCCCTACCGTCGGTTCAGCAGTCGCCATTTTTTCATATGCGTAGGAGTGAATGAAAGTTGTCTTCAGCGTTCCTTCGCATCTGAGTACCAAACGGGGCAAAATCCATCAGTTCCATCCGGATCTTTGCCGCCGGTCCCTCCCGGCTACAAGTCGCGAGGATACCGATCGCCCTCACCTCCACCCGCATTCTAAATCCGAGCGGGAGATTCGAGAACGGGCAAGTCAATCATCGAACCCGAATTCCCACGATCCAACTCACCAGCCAAACCGCGTCGAGCCGCCAAGCGACGTAGGAACAACGTCGAGGACAGATTGCCGATCACTGGTCATCCTGCGTCATCGGAGGATCAAGCGTTGCGACCGGTGCTGAGGCCAATTCGGCTGAACCGTTCATCGATGATTCCTTAGGCCCGGCGATATTCGGACGGCGAAGCGGTTGGTTGGTCGAGACGGTCACGCTGGTTCCGGTAGCACCGTTGCGGCGGTAGTACTGGTTGCCGTAGTTTCCGTATCGATAATAGCCGTAGCCGCGATATCCATCGCTCGCACTCGACTCGTCCGAGTTGTTGATGACGGTTCCTAGAACGTTGGCACCGACACCATTGAGGATATTGAGTGCTTCGCGTGCGTTCGGCTTACTCTTTCGTCGAATGCGGAGCGTCAATACCAACGCGTCGGCCATGCTGGCGGTGATGCTTGGGTCGGTAACGACTAGCAGCGGCGGCGTATCCAAGATGATGTAGTCGAAGTGGTCGCGTAGGTAATCCAACAACTCATTCATCACCGGCAGCGAAAGTGCCTCGGCCGGGTTTGACGGGATCGGACCGCAAGGCATTACGGAGAGTTTTGGAACGGGAGTGGCATGAGCCGCGTCCAACGGGTCGCAGTCCCCATTCAAAATGCTGGTGAGTCCGAGCTTTGAGTCGCAATCAAAGTTGTCCGTCATTTGCGGCCGTCGAAGATCGCAGTCGATTGCCAAGACTCGTTTACCGCTATGTGCGATCGAAGCCGCCAAATTGCACGCAATCGTACTCTTGCCGTCGCCCGGCAACGGACTAGTGATTTGAAGGACCTTGCCGCCAGAGATCCCACTCGTATCGAAGAAGACCGCAGTACGCAGAGATCGTATTGCTTCGGCAGTCATCGACGAAGGCTGATGGACGACAGCCAAGTCCATCGAGAGCGATTTGTATGGGTCCAGCTCTCCCTTCTTCACCTTACGCCGCTTTCCGCGGAAGAACGGAATGTGGGTTAGAATCGGGATTCCGAGCAGAGAACTGATCTCGTCTGGATCACGGAAGGTATTGGCATTCTTCTCGAGGACGAGAGCAAGGCTGCCCCCCAAAAGGATTCCTAGGAAGGTGCCAAGCCCACCCATCTTCAAGATGCTGGGCCCAATCAAATAAGCCTTCGTCGGCTTCGAGAGTTGCACAACCTTGGTGACGGTCTCTTCCTCGGTGAGCTGAACCTTGCCCATGTTCTCTTCAAGCTGCTGCAGCATGTCTCGATACTGCTGAATTTCGCGTAGCCGCTGAATGTTGTCATATTCAAAGCGAGACAGCTTCCCGGCTTCAATTTTTGCCGTCGAGATCTGCTCATCCAACTCTTTGATGTGACCTTCAAGCATTCCAACCTTTGCCTCATAAGAAGCTATGACCGCTTGAACGGTTTCGGCGGCTTGCTTCACCGGATCACCTCGCTCGGCGTACCACTCCTCTCGAAGCTTGCGAATCCGATCGGCCTGTTCTTTCACCAATCGCATCAACTCGTCACGGGTCACCTCCAACTCTTGTTCGACGGCCTTCACCGTTGGGTGTGAAGCACCATACTGCAGGACATTCTTTGTCTTTTCGACCACTAATGGAACGAGTTGTTTCTCGAGATCGATTCCGGCAAGGATGTCGTCACCGACTAGTGGGTCGGGACCACGGTTCGGTTCGCCTGCGAAAAGTTTTACATCAAGTAGCTGACTCATCACACTGAGCGTGATTCGTGGGTCGTCTGCGTTTTGAGCTGCTTTCCTCATCGACGAGAGCGTCGTTTGCTCGCGTCTCAACTCCTGATAATATTTCGCACGAAGGTCCGTCAGGTACTTTTGTCGCTCGCGGATCGGGTTGATCGCATTGCCTTCGTTATCCCAGTTCAGCGGAGCCGTGATTCGAAACTCGCTATAGCTCTGCTCCATTCGCGCGAGTTCAGGGCTCAACTGATTGATTGCAGTATCGATCAACCCGGCAAGATCAGCTTGCGCGCTCTTGTGACGATTGTCATAGTAGTCCTGCAAGGCTTTACTGTACGCCTTGACGGCGGCTTCGCAGTGCTCCCGATTCGAGCTGTCGAAATGGAGCAAAGTAATCAGTGTCTGGGCCGATTGAACATCCGTTACTTCGGGCTCGAGCTCCATTTGCTCCTTGACTTGAGACGTGAAGATCTCGACGCGCTCTTCGTAGAGCTCGCGAAACGGCTGCATGTTCACATTGCTGAAGGCAGACGCGGCGACCGCATCGCTGAACAGCTCCGCTTCCAAAACCTCAATGTCGGCGACTGCCCCACGGACCTCGCCTGTCATTGCATCGAAGATGGGAGGCCGGTTGGACTCAACCATCAGTCTGACGGTGCTTCGGTAGGTGTCCTCTGTTCCAACATAGACGAGGAATCCGATGACCGCGCCGGCGATCGCGGGTAGCAAAACTGCCCACTTGTATCTCCAGAGTGCACCGACAACGTCGAGGGCCTGTGGAACTTGAAATTGGGGCATCGAAGGAGCACCTGATGTGTGCGTCTTCTTCGGGGAATCCGTCGTTTTTTCAGCGATCATCGTGGGGCAAATCTAAGTTCGACATGAATCCGAACGGAGGCATCTGCGACAGTGCCTTTTCCGAATTAGCAGTCTGGTCAGAGGGCGGGGCGCAGACAAGGAGCTGTCAAGCGAATCTACACCGAAGGGGGAAAACCGTCATCCGTTGATGTCCCGACCACCTCGACTGTGAGCGAACACTCGCGGCGGCTATGGACCGTTTTCCCTGGGCCCGCCCGAGTAAAAGTGACTCGCCGCTGCCCGGGAAACCGTGCTGATGTAGTTTAACCCTCACACTTTGCCGGCCAGCGAGTTTTTGAATTTCGGGAGCCCCAAAAGTTTCCCTCAGGCGACAGAATCAACGCAAGCCGCATATCTGTGGCGTTTTTCCCTCACGCGATGCGACATCGCATCATGCCGCCCCCTATCGGTATGGAAAAAGTCCTGTCATACCGATTGGACAGTTTGGTCACGATGGACCTGAGCCACGCCACAGTTTGGACGTCAAACCTTTTGATCGGATCGCCGTCGTCAAAGTGACCATGACATAAGCTGAATCACCGGCCGCACTTTCGAATAAACCTCAGAGGACACCTGGATGACGAACGGAAACGCCTCAACGCTCGATGGCCGTCTTTGCCTCGTTACCGGAGGCGCGGGTTTTATAGGATCACATCTGGTGGACGCCCTCATCGAAACGGGCGCCCGTGTGCGAGTACTGGATGACTTCAGTTCCGGGTACGAGACGAACCTGTCGCATCACGCCGGTCATGATTCCTTGGAGATTCAGCGCGGCGATGTTGCAGTCGAAGCCGTCACGAAGGAAGCCGTCCAGGGGTGCGATACCGTTTTTCATCTGGCCGCGATGGTCAGCGTTCCTCGCAGCATGCGTGAGCCTGCGAAGTGCCACGCCCAATGTGCGACCAGCACGATCAACTTGTTGGCGGCCGGCCAGGATGCCAGCGTTCGCCGTCTCGTGCTCGCCAGCACCAGCGCGATCTTCGGCGACTCTCCATTTGTGAGCAAGCGGGAGGGAGACGCACCGGCGCCACTCTCGCCCTATGCGGCGTCAAAACTCTCGGCGGAATCTTACCTGCAGTGTTTTGCAAAGTCGGGAACGCTCGAGACCGTCGCATTGCGGTTCTTCAATGTCTTTGGCCCCAGGCAAGATCCTAAGAGTGAGTATTCCGCCGTCATTCCCCGATTCGTTTCGATGATTCTTTCCGGCGAACGGCCAATCATTTATGGCGACGGACACCAGTCTCGCGACTTCGTATTCGTTCGCGACGTCGCAAGTGCCAATCTGCTCGCGGCAACGACACCGGGAGTAAGCGGTCGAGTCTTCAACGTCGCTCGTGGAACAAGCACTACCCTGCTCGAACTGCTGACAACGCTACGTGAGCTGCTGGGAGAAGAAATCGTTCCCATCCACGAACCGGCCCGGCAGGGCGACGTCCGCGATTCACTCGCCGATATCAGCGAGATTCGAAACCTGCTCGGCTTTGAACCCAGCGTGTCCATTCGCGAAGGACTTCGGGAAAGCATCGAGTACTACCGCGAACTGTGTGCTCAGCCGTCATGAGAGAGACGCGCGGTCATGCCCCTCGAACCTGACTTTCTCAGTACTCGACTTCGACGCCAAAGTACGGCGTCAGACCAGGCGACAACACTGCCGTCTGCTGATTGATGCCGACCGGCGGGTTCGGGTCCGCTGGAAGTCGAAGATTGAGGTGTTCAAAGTAGTTGTTGTCGAACAAGTTCTCCGCACCGACAGTCACGTTGACGTTATTCGTCGGACGGAAGAAGGCTCGAAGGTAGGACGTTGTGAAGCCGGGTGTCGCCGTTTCCAGCGTCAATGGTTCTGTTGCGGGGGATACCGCACGCAACGTTCCAAGACGATCTTGGTTGTCCACCATTCTTAATCCCCACTCAACGCCCCAGTTGTTCTGCGCAGAAATGTCACGCCATCGCAGTCCAGCACGACCTTCCAGAGGGTTGATTCCGGGTAGGGGCTGATTGATCTCTCGGTCGCGGCCATCCAGGAAGGCGAGACTGCCGAACGCCTGGACGCCGTCGATCAAGTCCGCTTCGCAGTAATACTCGAATCCGGTCAGCGTTGCATATTCCGTGTTGATCGCCTGAAGAAGCTGTGCACCAAGTGGCGGATCCACGAGGTTGGCTTGATAGGTGACGTAGTCGACAATCCAGCTATGGAATGCGGAAAAACGGCCACGAACGAATTCGGAATCCATTCGCAGTTGGGCATCGAACTGCCAGTTCCGCTCTTTCGAAAGTGAAGGATCCCCGATGACCCGGCTGAAACCATTTTGAATCACCGCAATGTACGTTCCATCGCTATAACGCTGCTCAAGTGTTGGAACACGCTCCGCATAACCGACCCCCAGGCGAGCCGACCACATCGGACTGAGCTCCACTTCATTGGTTAGGAAGACGGATGTCAGCACATCGGCGACGTCCAGATCGCGGTTGATCGAAGAGTCGAAGGGATTTCGAAAATTAGAATCATCGTCTACGTCGTTTGGATCGGCCTGCGTGTTCGCGAAACCGACTCGAACACCCGTTGCAGTCTGAATGTAGTCGCGAAGAGCAAAAGAATACTCGGCATAGAGCCCCGGTTCGAAGACTTCAGCCGTGGGCACGCCGCCGTCGAATGCTCCCAGGCCTGAAATCCCACCGTTGCTGGTAAAGCTGTTGACGTCGATCACCTCGTCAATCTCTTGACGCATGTACCGGAAGTCTGCCCCGAAACCGACGGTGCGATCGCGGTCGATTTCCTTCGTAATGCCGGCTCTCGTTCCGGCGCTGATCAGATCACCATCGACGCCACCAAAGAACTGTCCAGGGATCAACGAACTATCGGGAGGAAGATTGAAGTTGGCGTCAACGCCACTGATGCCGAGGATCGAGTTGTCTACTCGCTGAAGAACGGGGAAGTCTGTCCGACGCTTGCCATCGGCAGCAGTGTCTCCGTTGAACTCCGTGTAATTCGCCCAGGTATCGACGCGATAAGCAAATCCCGTTCGCTCATTGCGGTGGATCAAACTGTGTGTGATGCCGTCACTGGTCAAGTCATCCACGTCAAAGAACTGCCCCGCGTACTCGGTATCTGCCTGGTCGATTCGCGTGTAGCGGAGCTCACTCCGTGTGTTGCGATCCAGGTCCCAGCCAAGACCGGAAAAAAGATTGAAGGTGTCGTAGCTACTGGGAACCAGCAACCCGTCGCCGGCTGCGTAGTCCGAGCCTTTCCGGTAGCCGACGTTGGCGAAATATCCGACCGACTCGCCACCGCCATACAACGTGGCGGTGTTGTACGTTTGCCCGCCATTGGTCCGAACGTTGGTTGCCATTCGAAGGTGGTTTTCCCAGCCACATTCGTATCGCGGCGTTGGGATCGTATCCACATTCAAGAACGCGAACCCGCTTCCGTACTTGACAGAATATGGACCGCTGATGATTTGAACATTCCCGATCAGGGCAGAGTCGATTTTCGAGAACACACCGTCCAAGTCACTTCGCACGGGGAACTGATAGGAGGTGTCATGCATCGCATAGACTTGCCCCGTGTAAAGGCCTCTGACGCGAAGATCGAAACCGACCGAACTTCGACGCCGAGCCTTGATCGTTTGCGTCGTAGTGGTTGTCGTCAATGTTTCCGTGACGTCTGGTGGAGTCGTCAAGTTAAATGCACCTGGCGTGACGATGTCGACCGCCGGAGCTTCCGTCAACGAAACCTCACTCGTACCCTGTGCCTGCTCTAGCTCTTCCAGGAAGGACGCCGAGTCAATTAATGAACTCGTATCGGAACTCAAAGAAGGCTGACTAACGAGGCTCCAATCGGTGATGCGAAACTCTCCGGGCAATTCTCCCAGCGAATCGCCGGAAAAGTCCGCTGTCGTGTCAACGTCCAACGGCTGGATGCCCTGCAAACCCACGGGTTCTTGGTTGCTCGGTGCGAAGAGATCGTCCCCTTCAAACTGGGCGGGTCGAATCAGCCCGTACTCCAGATCCTCCGCAAACTGCAGCATGCGAAATTCGGGATCCTCAGCCGAAGCGAAGCCGATCGATTGCACGGCGATCAACATAGCGATCGCGAAGCGGCATCCTTGCCTTATGTGGCTCATGTCCAGTCCTGCCGACAGTCCAGGTGCGACGTTTGACTCCCTCCCGTTGGACCATCCATGGTACCGTCCTGAGGGACTACTACACGTTCGCTTCTATCGTCTCGTAAACTCGACAAGCTGTAGACAAGATATCGAATCGATCGGGATTTACCTAAAACACCCACTCTGACAGCACGATTGATTCAGCATCGAGGTCTCATTTTGAGAGATTCACTGCAAGCAATAGAGATTTTTCGCACCGCGAAGGAACAACTGCGTTCCCGCAAGAGCCGGCGAGGCGTCGAACCGTTCCTCGAGTCGGTTTACGGCTAACGGTTCCAGAGTCTTACTGTTCGTCACAACCGTTACTCCATTGCGACCCACCCAGTAAATCCGACCCGAAGCTGCGACGGGGGAAGCGTATAGGTTGGAGAGCTCACCGATGCGTTTGGGTCCGAACAACCGCTCACCAGTCGTTGCATTCAAGCCGCTGACGATCGCTTGGTTCGACTGATTGAAGAACAACCGTCCGTCGTAAAGAACCGGCGAAGGAACGTACGGTGTACCGCAGTTGATTTTCCATCGAATCAAATCACTTTCCGTCAAGTCACCGGTCTTATGAATCGGAATCGACATTGCCGAATAGCCTTGGTAGCCACTCATGCAGATGACGTGGTCGCCATCGATAATGGGACAAGGGATGACGTTGCCGGTCAGCCCTCGACATGTCCAGATTAGCACCCCGGATTCCAAGTCATAGCTTCGCACGGCGTTCGACGCCGCCGTGATCACTTGCGTCCTTCCACCCGACTCAATCACAACGGGGGTGGCCCACGCATTTCCTTCATCGCGATTTTGAACCCACTTTGTTTCACCGTTCGCAGCGTCGAGTACATGAATGGAGCTTTGCCCTCGATGGTCGCGTACGATCACCACTCGCTCGCCGTAGAGAACCGGCGAGCAACCCTCACCGAGACTTGATCCGACGGTGACTTCACCCAGCTGACGCTCCCAGATCTGCGTGCCATTCAGATCAAAACAGAAGAGTCCAGCGGAGCCGAACCAACAGATGAGTCGCGATCCATCCGTCACCGGAGACGCAGAAGCAAAGTCGTTATCGTTGTGAGCACCTTCGTGCGGAATTTTTTTCGTTGCGACGCGACGCCATCGCTCCTCGCCCGTCTTGCGATCCAAACTCATGACGACGAAGGCGTGTTCCCGATTGGGGCGTTTGATATCGAAAAAGTTCGTTTTCGGTTGATCTTTCGGATCGGGTATCGACGAATCCTTCGTTTCAGTCTCGAGCGTGGTCAGCAGAAAGACCTGGTTTTCCCAAATGATCGGTGTTGATGATCCCCGACCTTCGATTTCAACTTTCCATTTCACATGGCTTGCTTCACTCCAGTGCAGTGGCGGCGATGCAGATGCGGAAGCACCCGTTCCCGCTGGACCTCGCCATTGAGGCCAATCGATGTCGTTCGGTTGCGCGCGTAGCGCTGTCGCGGCGAGAACGACAACGAGTATCAGACCGGTGAACCTTTGAATCATGGAACGGACTTCTCGTGGTATTTGCCATGTACGGGTCATGGACTCTCCCCTTTGGTTTTCCTGGTACCGAGAGCGCCCCAAAGACCGTAGGGACTCTCCTTGTCACCTCTCTCTTCGACACCACTCCGTTTGCCCTGCAGCCTGCCCACTTCATTGAATGTGACGGAGCCGTCTTCATTCATCACGTGCGCACCTCCACGTGACCGGCCGAACGTTCGCACAGATTCCACGAACGAAGACTCTTCGACGTCATTTCTTTGAAATGGAACATCGGATGTGGTCGATGAATCAGCGATCCATTTAAGAACAATGGAAGCCAGCATTCCTACACTGGCAAGCACCAACAATCCGACCATCCGCAAACGGCGCGAAGACTGATCGCTGGTACGCTTGACTTCGACGGGAGCTTTAAAGGGATTTGGAACCATCATGGTTGTCCCGACGGCTATG
>JBCCOI010000074.1:0-18338 GCA_039025515.1 Planctomycetota bacterium | reverse complement strand
GGCTCAACGAGTTGTCACCGGTGACTGATTGCAGCAACGACTTTTCCGAAGGCCCGTTTCTCGGTGGACCGATGGGATTGTCATCGGAAAGCATGACGACGACTGGCAAGCGAACGGCACCCGTTATTCGATCGCTCGATGGAGAAAAGCACGACCGAGTTTACTACTACTCGCTGCTACCCAATATGCTATTCGCATTGCATCCGGACTACGTCGTGGCGTGGCGGATCGAACCGAAGTCTCCGAGCCACACGAACATTACCGCTCAGTGGCTCTACGAACCGGACGCAATTCAAACGGTCGGGTTCGACCCGCAACCTGCCATCGAGTTTTGGGATCGAACCAATCAGCAAGACTGGGACATCTGCCAATCGAGCTACCAAGGCGTTTGTTCGCGCTCCTACGAACCGGGGCCGTGGTCGGACAGCGAGTCGATCCCACGCAGTTTCGACCGGTCCGTACTCACTGCCCTAGGAAACAGACACCAACCCATCGCATAAACACGGAGCGTCCATGATCGAGAAAGCAGCGATTGTCCTTTTCTGGATGGTGATGTGCGTTGGCCTTGTTGGGTGCAACGCTCAGGCAACCGAACCAGTCCTGAAAAAGCCTTGGATCATTGATCCTCATACGCACTTCAAAGGGGCAGACCAAGTCAAGCTCGAATCACAGAAGCGAACGTTTCATCCCAGGAGCACACTGGGGAAGGTCGTGGTCCCGGAAGACTATCGAGCCATCGCGAACCGGCTGGGCATTCAGGCGACGGTTGTCGTTGAAGCCGTTGATCAGGAGAACCCTGAGTTCAATGACTGGGTTTTGAAACAGGCAGACTCGGACTTGATCTGTGGCTACATCGCTCGTGGTGATCTGACGTCTCCACAATTTGCCGCGAATCACGCGCGTTATTCGGCCACCGGATTTCTTCGTGGCTATCGATTTCGTCTTGATGAGTTGCAGGGCTACCTTGAAAACAAGGTTGCCCGCTCGAATTTGAAGGTACTTGAGAAGCAAGAGATGGTCATTGATTTGTTGGTTGACCATTCACATTGGCCGTCGGTTATGACATTAGCACGCGAGTTTCCAGGTCTTACCGTCGTGCTCGATCATTGCCTGAGAGCTCGCGTCAAGAATGGTCAAGTCCCGCAAGAGTGGGAGAAAGCCGTTGAGGAGTGCGGGAAATACGCGAACGTCAACTGTAAGCTTTCAAGCCTATTAAACTTTGCCGACGTCACTCCTTTCACCGAGCAGGCGCCGACCGATCTGAAGTTCTACCGGCCAATCTTACAGACTTGCTTCGATGCGTTCGGAGAGGATCGCGTCGTCTTTGCCACGAATTGGGCCGTCTGCACTCACTATGGAAGCGTCGATGACGTCGTTCGATTGGTGTCCGAGTTCCTGCAGGAACAAGGCGAGCCAGCTCTCCGCAAAGGAATGCGTGAAAACGCAATTCGCGTCTTCAAAATTCGCAACAAAGACCTCCGTTAAAGTCCGTCTCCATCTTCGCCGGGAAGGGACGATGACTGCGGGTATATGTCAGTAACCAGCTTCGAAATCTCTCATGAACGCGTCCGCTCGATCCGTCTCGCCCGCGTCGCGGAGTAGTTTGATTAACGCAACCCGAGCCGCTGCGGCGAGTGCTTCTGCTTCTGCGTTCGAATCGTCGATTTCCGAAGCCCGCTGAAAGCAATCGATTGCTCGAATAAACATAGGACGTGCTTCTGAGCATCTCTTCTCCTGAGCCAACTTTTTGGCTGAGCGAAGAAGGATTGACTCCGCCCGCCAGACACGTTGCGAATCGTTCCAGTACTCGCCACGTACGCTCTTATCTGCCAGCCAAGCCTCGCATTGCCGAATGTCGAGTTTCAGGTTGACAACGCTGACGTTTCCCGGGCCATTTGTCACAACCATTTCAGATGCATCCCGCTTCTGTGAAACATGAACAAGCGTCTCAGTTTGGTTTGAGGAACTGGGTGCGTCACCAGCCCCGCCCAAACTTGCGATTCGCAGCCAGTTATCTGCTCCTACGGACGCAACCCATCTATTCTCGCGGGAGACTACAAAATCAGTGATGTTGTCTCCATGCAATTTAAAACGATCGAGAAAATTGAAGGTTTCGCAGTCGTAAATGGTAAATTCTGATCCTGATGGAACAATCAAGTGTTTTCCGTCGCCATCGAATCTGGCGCGAGCACGAAGCTCGACGCCAGTTGGGATTTCCGCTAGAAGTTTACCTAACCGCGAATCCCAAATTTTGACGACCCCACCTCGCGTAGAAGCGGCCAATCGGTTTCCGGTCGGTGAAAAAGCCACACCGACGATAACACGATTGTTCAGGTGATTTTCAGATAGAATCTTATCCGAGTCGATCTCATTCAACGGTCGATCGGTGAGAGCCAGTCGTATGTCTGCCCTATCAGGATCCCAAACCTTGATATCACCATCCGCGCCCGCAGTTACCAGGATTCGACCATCTCTGGTGAATTCCAAATCGACGACCCGGGATTCGTGCTGACGGATGGTTTTTGACGCCGAAGTGTCCTCCAGGTCATAGAAGCCAACGGAGCCGTCTGCCAATCCGTAGACAATCTGACGACGTGATGGGTTGAAGGCAACCGATGTGGGAGGGTTGCGGAGATCCTGATAGATCTTTGTGCGTCTACTTGATTCGAGTTGCCAATAGGTGACACGACCATCTTGAGCCGCCGAAACAATGGAAACCGGGTCGGCTCCGAATGCGATATCCACAACGTTCTCGGTGTGTCCGTCCAATACATGCAATAGCGATAGAGATGTCGAGTCCCAGACCTTGATGGCATGATCAAGACCACAGGTCGCAATGCGTCGTTCGTCCGCGGAGATAGCGATTCCGGAACAAGCATGTTCATGGGCGAAAACAGATTTTGCGGTCACACCCACCCTTCTGGAAAGCGACTCCCAGACTTTCACCGTTCCATCTCGGTAAGCACAAACCAACTGTGAATCGTCGGGGGTAATCGCAAGGCCAGAAATAGGGATGGAAGGGCCAACAAGCTGGAATATATCTTGAGACGTCTTAAGGTCCCAAATTCTGACGGTTCCGTCTTGACCCGCGGAGAATAGTCTCCGACCATCATTCGAGAACACAAGGGCCATTACCGATGCGTCGCTTCCGTGGAACACCGACATCTGTTCGCCGTTCGCGGGATTCCAGATAATCACGCGTCCGTCTTTCGAACCAGTGGCCATCAGGGTTCCGGATGCGTTGAATGTGACACAATTCAGCTGGAGGGTATCGCTGTTCGATTTCAGCTCGCCATTTTCATCTCGTGCGAATTCTCGATGAAGCGAAGACATGAAGTCGATTGGTTTCGACTTGTGTGATGTATACCGCAGGGTCAGCCTTCCATCTGTCGTCGCACTAGCAAATTGTCCGCTTTCAGGTCGAAACGCAACTGAAGGGTTGTTTGGAAAGAAGGGGAATGAACGTCGATCAACACTCGGTCCAGTCGCAACGACATAACTTGGGACGGATTTACCCTCATACGTAAATAGACGTTTCGCATTCTCCAAGTCCCATATGTGAACCGTTTCATCATCGCCAACGGATACCAGCTTTGCTTCCATTTCGTCAAAGAAAATGTCGACAATCGGTCGTAGGTGCTCACCGACCGTTTTAATATGCTTGCCGTCGGGTACCCTCCAAATCTCGATGGTCTTCGCTCCCGCTGTAGCGAGCCAATTCTCATTGGGGCTAAATGCCAAGTCACTGAATCCATAGGCCC
Source organism: Planctomycetota bacterium (assembly GCA_039025515.1). Lineage (GTDB taxonomy): Bacteria > Planctomycetota > Planctomycetia > Pirellulales > Pirellulaceae > Stieleria. The sequence continues at coordinate 14,577 of JBCCOI010000074.1, read as the reverse complement.
CTTTCAAATGTAGTACGGTCTTGCCTGTTCCAATTTCCCAGACTTTGACAGAACCATCGATCCCACATGTTGCCGCCCAGCGGCCTTGCCTATCGATCTCGACACACTTGATAGGACCCTCATGATGCCGGATCGGCAAACCGGCCTCTGTATTCCAGACCCCTACGATTCCCGCACCGAATGAGAGGAGCGTACCTTCAGGAGTCACCGACAACTGTTCCACTGTACCCTCGTGGCCGCCAATTGTGCGTAGCAGCGTTTCGGAAGCGAGGTCCCAAATCTGGATCGCACCATTTTGACCACCGCAAATCAATCGGTTTCCGCCCGGCTCAAATGCCAGGGCGCCCGACTTGGCATCAGAGCTGTGGAGAGAGTGAAGTAGCTCTCCGGATGAAGGATCCCAGGCTCCCACAACGTTGTTGTCACCTGCCGCAGCCAACTTGGATTCATCATCGCTATAAGCAAGCCCACGAATCTGCTGTCCCTTGATCTCGATCGACTTGAATCGCTTCCCGGTTTCTGCGTCTAGGATGACGATAATACTGTGGCTTCCGATGGCTATCTTGTCACCGGAAGGATTGAAAGCAAGTGAGTAGATCGGATCGACATGGTCGTAGTCCCAAACCTCTTCTCCTGACTCGAAATCACTGCAGACAAGCTTGCCGACGGGATGGCCGTGGCCTGCCGAAGCAAACCGACTTCCGTCAGGGCTGATGATTAGCACTCCGTTCCTAGTGAACTTTCCGTCCTTTGCCCACAGGCGTTCTCCGTTAGCGGTATTCCAGGTCGATAGAGAATGCCGCCGGGAGTGGTTTTCAATAAGAACAAGCCGAGATCCGCCGGCGGATAGGGCGAAGCCGAAGGCCTCGCCGATTTGGCCCTTGTCAAGTTCAACGATTAAATCACCCGTTCGCTGATCCAGGACCTGGATGGAGTCGTCGGTCGACACTGCGATCCGGCTTCCATCAGCACTAAAGGAGGATGCCGTAAAGCGTTGAGCTCGCTCACCGAATGATCGAACTTGATGATGGGTCGACTGCCAAAGCCAGTACCATTCAAAGCTCCGGAAGTCCTCCGTCGCTTTGACGCGACCACGTTGTCGATTGAGGAAATCGACCGTCTCTCCAAATCGTCCATCGGCAAGTGCATTTTTTGCCATGCTCGTGTGTGCAACATAGAGATTCCGATTCGCGATTTGTTCTTGTCTTCGAGCCACCTCGGTTTTCTCGTCAGCTCGACGAGTCTCTTCCTGAGAGCGTCTCAAAGCAGATTTGATGCGATCATTCGCATCGGTAAGCTCATTGAGCGTTTTGCTGAGCTGCGCCTTTGCCCGAGTTTCACTTCTTAGTGACTCTTCCAGTACGATTTTTTGCCCAGCGATCTGCTCTCGCTTCTCATTGAGTAGTAGTGATGCCACCACGAGCAACGGGACGGCGGTCGCGAGGAACGCCACAACCCCTGCCACTTGGCTTCGATATTTCTTTGCCCAACGACCGACGCGAACCGGGAGCGAGTCACGCCAGGCAGAGACGGGTTCATCGGCGAGCCATTTTTCGATGTCTTCTGCCAATACGAGCGGCGAAGCGTATCGATCTTTGTGATGTTTCGACATTGCCTTCATGCAGATCGCTTCTAAGGCAACCGGGACTTCGCTCCGAATCTTTCGTGGCGGGAGGAAATCACCCTTTTGGACTTTGCGTAAAACCGTAGCCACGTCCGGGTCTGTAAATGGTGGCTTTCCCGTGAGCAAACAGTAGAGGGTAGCACCCAAGCTGTAGACATCGCTGGTCACCCCTAGTTGATCAAGTCGACCACTTGCCTGCTCGGGGCTCATGTAGGGCGGAGTCCCAATCGCGGCTCCCATCTGCGTCGGTGACGAGCCACTACCGGACTGGGGGCGAAGCGTGGGTTCATCTGGATCACCGTGCGATCTATCTTTGCCAATCGGTTTGGCTAACCCCCAATCGACGACCAAAGTCTCGCCGTACTTGCCAAGCATAATGTTCCCAGGCTTCACGTCCCGGTGCAGTATACCTCGGCTATTTGCGTACTCGACCGCATTGCACACATCGATAAATCGGCCAAGCAGGTTTCGAAGCTCTAGATTACGGACGCTTCGGTCTCGGTGGCGGGCGAGGTCGCTGTGAAACTGATCGATAGCTTCTCGCAGGCTGTCGCCACGAATAAAACGCATCGCATAGAACGGGCGACCATCGTCGTACTGACCAAGACCGTACACCGGCACGATGCTCGGATGCTCCAGGCGTCCGGTGATCTCGGCTTCTTGGACAAAACGCGCACGGCTGTTCTTGTCGGCAGAGTGCTTTTCCTGAATTTCCTTAAGTGCGACCTCCCTGTGAAGCTCGTGATCCATCGCAACAGAGACCTGTCCCAATCCGCCTCGGGCGTAAGGCCTTAATATGCGGAACCGTGGACCGGCAAGAGAATCCTGTCCAAGTGACACCGTATCAGCAGGTGCGTTCTCTCCAATGTCATTTCTCGATCTCGTGTGGGCTAAAGTCGCCTCCAACTCGGAGTCGCCAATCTGCTCAAGACTTCTTCGAGTTGTTGAGCCGATTTCAAGGGATGCCAGGCTGCGTTCGACAGCGTTGTCATGAAGCTCAAGGTGTTTTGAAACGAGCTGCAGGAGCAATGTATAAGAATCCTTGTCCAACGCTCTTTGGTCAATCAAGACTTCTCCTAGATGCTTCGACTTGTCTCGCATCCAAACACTTGTCGAAGCGATCAAATCTTGGCTTGAGATAAAGTCCATCTGCATCGCAGGGATGCCAAACAGGAGGTTGCCTTCTAAATCATCATTTCGCAAAACAGGCACCTGCTTATCGGCGGCACTGGAACATGCGGCGTGACGCTGCAATTCGATAACGACTTCAGGACGACCACTGGGATGTGGGATCAATCGCCATTGTAGAGAAAAATTTTTGGACAGATGCATTGGCGTTGTGCATCTTCCAGGAGATCCAACTGCGTTAAAAAAAAAGAAAGAACTGACACTTCTCGCTGATCTCCACCAGGAAACGATTGGTGTAGACCCGGAAAAGACTGGCTGCTTTTGATCGGATTTCTCACGACTCAAACGGAAATCAAGCATGGATGCTCAATGAGCACATAGCTTGTCAGAGCAAGCACAAACGTCATCGACGGTATCCGTATAGGGCATGCTGCAGACATGTTCGTCTCTTTCTGTTTTGTGCATGCAGTTCTTTAGGTCTAGGGGCTTACCAAAAGTTGAATCAAAGCTGCTCTCGAAGGAACGTGTCGATGTCACTGACCACTGTTGGCATCCAGTCGGGCCGGTTCCAGTGTCCATGCCTCGCGCCGTCGTGAACGATCTGCTTCGCGACGATTTCAAGTTTCCGCATTGCCTGAAGACTGGGTTCATCTGCCGATGGGTTATCGAGACTGCCGCGAAGGAAAAGCATTGGCGGGTCGTCGGCAGAGATTTTGAGAAATGCATCGGCCAAACGGTAGAGTTCGGGTGATTCGTTTATTGTCTTTCCAAGCCAGCGAATCGCATTGGACTCACTTCCTTCGACTGAGCGCTCTGCAACGCTGCCGGAAGCAATTTCCATCGGGCCCGCCATCACGACGGCGGCCGCCAGCTTTGCATTCGTGTCGTAAGTGAGCGAACTTTTATCGAGCAACGAGATCTTTCCATTCGGCTGCAACTGTGGTTGGTTGAAACCGGTTGCCATGAGGCCCACCAGATGACCGCCCGCAGATCCTCCCACTGCCGCGATTCGTTTCGGATCAACATTCAACGCTTTGGCATTTTGAGCAAAGAAGTCCAACGCGGCGTTGCAGTCTTGAATGCCTACCGGGAATCGACTTTCGAACCCGAGCCGGTACTCGATTGCCATCACCCCATAGCCAAGCTTGGCCAGTTCAATCGCAAGTGCGCGGAATTTGGTTTTGTCGCCGTGGAGCCACCCGCCACCGTGCACAAGAATGATGCCGGGCGTCGGCTGCTTCGATTGCGGTAGCAGCAGGTCGCAAAGCAGGTTTCGGGTTCCGTCCCGGTAGTAAACGGTATTCAGCTTGGGCGTGATACCTTCAGGAATCACCGTCGACGCTTTTCCGGCTCGTTGTGCTAACTCACCGGAGATTGGCGGATGAGGTTGCACGCCATAAGCCTTCATCCTCTGTTTGTGTAAGCCACCAAAGGTGCTGATGAATAAATCAAGCCCGTGGGGGCCACCAAACGTGCAATTGATGGGGCGTTCCGCGGTTGTAATTCTGTCAAGTAACTTGCCAGCCGGACTCCAGATCCACACGTCCTTTGCGGCAGCGCAGTAGACGTTGCCGGCTCGATCGCAAGTCATGCCATCCGCCTTGGGTGACCCGTCCTGAGACTCAACCGACGCAAACGGATGCAGGGAATTCAGCGATTGCTCCTTGACCTCAAACTGCTTGATCTTTCCGGTCTTCGTTTCGGAGACGTACAGTCGCTGTCCATCGGGAGACAACGCAATTCCGTTCGGGGTCGTCAGGCCTTCCACGACAACGGATTCTGCACCTCCTGGCGTGACCTTTCGTATCTCCCCTTGCTTCGTCATGGTCACGTAGGCATTGCCTTCGATATCAACCACCAAGTCGTTCGGGCGAGCATCGTCGGCGAATTGAATCCACTGCGTTGGCTTGCCTTTCCCGCTGAACGTTAGCAGTCTGCTTCCTTCGTTATCGGCGAGGTACAGCCTGCCCAGTTGATAGCACGTTCCTGAGAACTGACCACTCGCAGCAACAATGCGTCTCCATCGCTTTTCTTGATTGGCTGGGTTGTAAACAAACAGTTGCTTGCGTTTGACATCCGGTACGAACAAGGAGTTGCCGGACGCAGCGGCACCGTCCGCCAAGCCGAAGTCGGTCCGAACTGTTTGAATGGGCTGATCGCGATCGACGGGAGATTGAGCCTGGAGCGGCTTTGGTGGTGCGCTCGCAAGACCGCAGGTCAGCGCAATCAAGGCCGACAAATAGCTCTTCAACCGCTGCATGGAAACTCTCGCTGCTGGCATGGTTGCTGGGTGGTCGGCGAAACTGTTGTCAGAAACGTGCGTCATTGTATTCCGGGAAGGAACGGGTTTGGCAAAAGCAAAATGTTACACACAAGACCCGCTGGCTGAGCCACAAACTCCGCCGCGATGCATCGTGAGATCAATCGCAGACCTGTTTTCTTGGCGTCTCATCACGACGGAACGTGATGGCTACATTGAAAACGCGACCGATACGCACCAGGATCACCCAATATTTTACGAATTTCTTCGTTGACATGTACGAAGCCATTCGTAATGATCGACAGGGACAGAACGCACTTTACGGGGGAATCTGATGGCAAGACCAGCGAAGCAGGGACCGACGGATGGCGAGTTAGCCATTCTTCAAGTCCTTTGGGAGCACGGTCCGTGCACGGTTCGGGAAGTCCAGGAGCGGCTCAGCAGTGGCCGCGAAACAGGCTACACGACGGCGCTCAAATTAATGCAGATCATGACGGAGAAAGGGCTGTTAAGACGCGATGAGTCTCAGCACGCCCACATCTACAAGGCGGCGGTCACGCGGAAAAATACGCAGCGAAAGACTATCAGTCGCGTCGTTGATCAACTGTTTGATGGCTCGGCGCAGCAGCTTGTTCTGCAGGCGCTGTCGTCGAAGAAGTCGTCGCCGGAAGAACTGGCAGAGATTCGCCGGCTCCTGGATGAACTCGAAGGAGAATCCTAATGACTGTTCTACTCGGAAATGCTGTACTGGGCCGATTGGCCGAAACGGTCGGATGGACTCTTGTTCATTTCACTTGGCAGGCGTTAGTCGTGGGCATTGTGGTTTGTCTGCTTCTCCGCTGCGTGAATCGCCACCGTGTTCGAACCCGCTATGCGGTCTGTTGTGTAGGATTGATTTTGCTCGCCGTTTTGCCTCTTGTTACGGCAGGCTATTTATCCGCCAGTGTCCGATCCTCATTTGCTTCGGATGCGTCCAAGTCTTCGCTAAAACCTCCCGTTCGGCTTGATTCGCAACAGCTCGGAAATTCCATTCAAACGGTAACGGACGCAGCGCAATTGGCTCATTCGATTTCCGTCGGTCAGCGAACGATCGCCATGACGGCGGGAGATCGTGGACCAATTGATCAAGCGAACAAGGTCAGTCAGCCGTGGCTACTGTGGTTGGTGGTAGGTTGGCTTTGTGGCGTGTCGTTCCTACTGTTTCGAATGGTTGGCGGCTTCATCCGAATTCGCAGTTGGAGGCAATCTGCTTTCGAATCGAATCGCAAAGCGTTGGTAACAACGTTCGACCGATTGCGTGAGCACATGCAGATTCGTGAATGCGTCCAACTGCTGGAGTCATCGCAGTTGGCAGTCCCTACGGTGATCGATTGGTTGCGGCCGGTCGTATTGGTTCCTTCGAGCATCCTCTCAGGGCTGACGCCGATGGAACTCGAGTCGATCCTTGCGCACGAGTTGGCACACATCCGTCGGCACGACTATTTCGTCAATTTGCTTCAGAACGTTCTTGAAACTTTGCTCTTCTTTCATCCGGTCGTGTGGTGGCTGTCACACCAGGCGCGCATCGAACGCGAACACTGTTGCGACGAGCTTGCGATCCAAGCCTGTGGTGATCCGTCCACGCTAGCCTTGGCACTCACGAAGATAGAAGAATCAAGGCTTGTGGATCGGCGGATGGTCGCCGCGACCGGAGGTGTGCTCGCGGATCGAATTCGTCGCATCCTGCGCAAGGAAACTGGCGCCAACGTTTGGCCATCGGGCGCTGCATTGTTCTTCACGTTGTCGGCCATCTTAGCCGCCGTGACAGCGTCATCCGTCTACGCGATGGACAATCCATCAAACGAACCTCAAGCGATTGCAGTCTTCGCTCCGCCGTCAGTAACAGCGGATGAGCAAGACGGCTCCGATCAACCAGACGATGAATCGGACAAGCCGGACTACGCGACTCGAATGAATCAAGTGGGTCGCAAAGACGCCAAGACGGGCAAGCTAAAGAGTGTCTTCTCCGGCGTTCGATTGTTTGAAGGAGATCGTCAGGTTAGCCAGGACATGATCTTCTCGAATGTTTTCAACTATTCATTCATTTCTGAACGGGTTGTGAAGCAACTCGACGTCGAATTTCTCGGCGAGATTGATTTCATGGACCATGCTCCCAGTAAAGCCGAGCGATTTGGACCGAAAGTGGATCTCAGCGTGCATCAGATCATCGAACCGGTGGGTGATCGCGTCGTAAGGCCGTACTTATCCGACTCGGTTTGGATTCCGGGACACCTCGGCTTCTACGGGATGAACGCTAACAAACAACATGTATTCAAAATTGTTCGGCTGTCAAAAATCGATCTCGGCATCGGTCCACCACTTTGCGACGTCAATTTGCTTGTACTGGATGACGAGAATTCCGAGTTCGGTGTGATCGGACGCGACCTAACGAAACAGCTCAGTCGAGAAACGGGTAGATCCGTGATGTTCTCAGCTGATGGCGAAATGTGGCTGCAAACGAAGAAGTCTTCATCGACGAATGAGTCGGCACAGCGATCGGCAGAGTTGCCTAATATCCGCGTCGTCGAACAGGACGGCGGGCGGACGACCAGAGCCGTTGTCGATGCCAGGCGGCAAAGCATCGAAATCCAACGATACCTGCTCGACATGCAAGATCAGATCGCTCGTGATAGAGGCATGCAGCCCGGAAACTGGTCTACGAAATTTGAGACGCTGGTATCGGCTATACCCGGCAATTGGTCGCCGCGAGATTTGGAGTCGAATGAAGTGATGATGAATGTGCCGGAAAATACGGGTCTGCGAATCGCCTTCTCCGGTAAGCATGTAGAGATTCAACCGAAGCGGGATCACGTCATCGTGTCCGTCGCGGGAGGTCAGATCGACTTGATTGATCAAGGAGGAGTCATCCGAGCAAGAGCTACGCCGTCCGGTGCCGTTGGGCGGCTTGTTGCTCGTGTCGAAGTAATCAGTGACGAGAGTGTGCTCACAATCAAAGCAACGCACGAGAACAACGATCCTTCACAAGTACACGTTCGATTAAGGACCGAAACTGGCGCGATGGATACTGATGATGTGCCACATCTCGGTGTGCGTTACAAGCTTGAGCTGCCAAAGAAGGAACGTGATCGTTTTCGTATGCGGCTCTCGGTTCGTGAAAATCTTGACCGATTGCGAAAAGAGCTGAACGCGAACGGAGGCGGCCAACCTGATGCTTTGTCGCGAAAAGACTCGAAAGCGACAGGCTTTTGGAGCAACTTCCGGAGCAACCTCCTGCTAAAGCACGACGGCGGTGAATCGAGTTGGGGGCCGCACGCCAAAACCGGTAGCTTGCGAACACGCCTCACGCTGTTGACGAAGCATCCTAAAGTCGGCGATCCGCTGCGTTTCAAATTGGAACTCAAGAACTTCGGTGACAATGCTCAAACGTACGATCCCCAATACTACAGTGCGTTTCGAGTCCTCAAAGTGACCAACGCGGAAACGGGGGAATCCGATGAGTCACTTGGAATGACCTACCAAACATCTGGTGGTAAAGTTTCACTCGCAGCGGGTGAAACCGTCACGCTTTGGGAGACGGAGGATGCCGCCGAATTGTTCATGCTCGATGAGGGGACATACAACGTTCAAGTTGCGGCTCCTCAGATTCTTGGTGAGATACTCCCTGAGTCCAACGAACTCACGGTGACTGTTGCTGCAGGAATCCAAACCATACCCAAACGCCTGATGAGGGCCTTCGCAAAGATCGTTCCCGAAGGATGGAAAGTCAGTGTCGGCTGGCAACAACGCGTCTATCTTGAGTATCAACGGACTCGTGATAAACGCGGTTCCGCGACGATCCAACTCTGGACTTCCGACCAAGCGTTGCTCGCGTCGGAAGTTGCACCGGGAACATCATTGGTTCGTTCATTCGACGGTGTCGGCAATGTGTTTCTAATCACATCTGAAAATGTAAAGACCATTTGGCCAGATTACGCCGAACGATTGTCCGAGGCGTTGAAGGAGGTTCTCCATGATTGAAGAGCTTGCTCGTCGCTCATTTTCCCAAGGAACGGCCCATCAGTGACTTGCCTGTTCTTGACACTCGCCCATCGGCTCCGTCCGATGGAAACTTTTCAAAATCGATCGGACGGAGCCGATCGGCGACAATCTTTGATCGCCCAGATCTAGGCGGCAACCATTGAACGCTGCCGTGGATGCTGCGGCATTAAAGGTAATGCGACGCCGTTAAACCAGAACACGGGCAATTCGTGTGCATCGCAGGTCGGGTCCCGTGTTTTGTCTCGCCGAAACTGTCGCAAGTGGGAGCCGTGCGTCGTAAGCTAGATGAGGACGGCTCTGTTCAAAGGTTGATCGAGCATTTCTAACGTTCGAAGCGACTCGGACTACGGCGATTCCCCGCACATGAATAAAACACTCGCAGCCGTTCTGTTAACTGCGTTCTTGTTGTTTCCACTCGGCCTGATGATTGGGTTTTGTGCGGGAGTCTACACCACGGAACTTGGTCAGCAGATCATTACCGGAGCATTCGCGGAAGAAGAACTCGCCGACACGAGTGTTTGCCAGGAAATCGAAACGGATCGCTTCAGTCTCTCGTACCCGGCCAACTGGATTCTCGCAGAAGAGGAGGAGAACTTCGATATCAATGGATACTTCAGTATCGACTCTCCCGGCTTCTCCTACGTCCTCTTTGAGATTTGGAACGTCGACGCCTCGGCACAGGATTTGACGGCGGAGACGCTCGAATACTACGAACAAATCGTCAAAACCGAGTCCTTTTCCGATTTCGATTCGTGGGGAGGCTTCACCGGCGTCGGCACGACGATCACGGGAAAGACGCTGGGTAGTCCCGTTCGTGTAAACATCTTCAGTCATTCGTCGGACAGTTACAGCTTCACGGTGGTTGAGTATTGGGATTCGGAAACGGAGAGTCTTGTCGAGCCTGGATTTCGGAAGATACGCGAGACATTCCGTTTTCGTGAATCGGCCGACGTTGAGAATCGTTCGGACACAGAACCGGACAGCCAGCCCAACGAAAATGAGACTGCCGAACTCTAAGGAACAGCAAAAGTCCACGTGTTGAGGTCGGTGGTGGCCGAGGCAAAGAATCCGGAGGCATGGGGACTCATTGCCTCGTGTTGATTGCCCGCAAGGACTGGCTGTTCGACTGCGTTCTTGGGCGCTACCACCTCTGGCTGATAACGCGTCATCGCTGCATAAAACCGTACAGAAAAAGACGGTGAATGCTTGAAATTCTCGGGGCGAAAAAGAAGCCGCTTCGCAGGGCGTTTATCAGGGTTTTTTTGCCGTTTACAACGCAATCTTTTCAGTTTCGTTTCGAGTACTGACTCGATAGCTAAAACTCAGTCTCTAAACGATTACTGGTGGTACAAAATGTTAACTTCACCTTGGTTCCGCTGGAACTATGTTCTGACGTCCGCTGAAAAGAATGCCCCGGCACTGCGTCGGGGGTTCGTCGGTTATGCCGCCAGGGTTTTACAGCTGGCACTGATCGATCAGGGCTTCAAACTGCCAAAATCCACTGCCAAACATGGCAGTCCCGATGGACGCTTTGGTCAAGAAACAAAGAGTCGCGTCCGCAGTTTTCAAAAAAAGCACGGTCTTTCACAGGATGGTGTGGTCGGACAAAACACGATGCGGAAGTTGGATGAGTTGGTGCGCACGCCATGGAATCCACCCAGGCCTATCGGCGGGCCCGGAGATGTGATGAAGACGAGTGATAATGCGAGAATTGCAGTGCTGGAGACTCTCGCAGGGAGCCGCGTACAGAGCATCAATTTCTATTTTCAGGGAACGACCATCAGCGGACATGATTACCTGCGCGTAGCAAAGGAAGTCGATGATGACGTCATCGTTGTCGAGACGACGACCATCCAAAATGGACTCGGGAAGTACATTCCTCAAGGTAATGTCGTCCAGCTTCCTTTTTTCACAGCAAACACGCCGAAACGTCGCTCGGCGATCGTTCACGAAATGACGCACGCGATCATGGACGGGCGGGGAATCGGCATCACCACGGTCAAATCGGAAGCACTCGCTTGGATTGCGCAGTGCCTTTATCTTCAGATCAGCGGAGTGGATACCGTGGTTCCCGGTTTCGGAGTGGTGGCTACGCCGGTTTACGAAGCAGCCAACCGCTGTGCGAGGACATGGAGAAAAAGCCATCGTTTCGAAGACAAGGATGTCGCTGAATTGGAAGATGCAATCAGCAGCGTCCCGCAATACGCGGCCCATCCACAGTTCCCTGCCAACGGCTTCCGGCCAGAAACCGAATCCCAGAATTAACCGACGGCTATGGCAGGATCGGTGCGAAGATTCGTGTCCCATCGTTCTCATGGAGATGCAGCATTGCCGCAGTATCCGGCAAGTCATTGGAGATCGCTTCGCGATGAAATCTCAACGGTGGATTCGTTCAAGGTGATACACGCGGGAGAGCAGCCTTCAGCTCAGACTTGAGCTGTGCATTTGCCGCCTCTTGCGGTTGTTTCATTGTTACCTCCAGGAAAGCAAGATGCTCGTTGAATTTGTTGACAGCTTCCTTCGCTGCCTATTCCACATTTCATGATGGGGTTCGACGTTGGACTAGCCGAATCCGATAGCTTTTTTGAATGTCGAATCACTGTCAAAGCTATTGGACCGACGTGAGTCGCCACAGCTACCGTTCATTCCAAAGGCCTAGCCAGATCGTTTCGCCTTCGCCTCCGACGTTTGATCAGCAATGGTAAAGTTCCAAAACATCCTTGTCGCGACTGACACGCTTTGGGATCAACAGCCCGTGATGCCTTGGGCAATCAAATGGGCAAAACATAACGATGCGAAACTGACCATTGTCGACGTGATGCCAGATTCACCGTGGATTGCTAGGGTGGCGATGCCGGACTGTGATTCAAGGCAAGATGCCCTGGCGGAGGAGAAACGTGCCGCGCTGAAGGTGCTTGCGTCCTCAGCGCAAGAGCAAGGAGTTGAAGCTGCCACCAAGCTTTTGGCCGGACGCACTTCGGTAGCGATCATGCACGAAGTACTTCGATCGCAGCATGATCTCGTATTGAAAGTAACGAAGGGAACACGTAGCCGCAGGTTGGGCTTCTTTGGGACAACGAGTTTGCGGTTGCTGAGGAGTTGCCCCTGTGCGGTTGGACTCCTACGCCCCGATTCGGGGACTGAGCTACGACGAATCCTTGCAGCAATCGATCCCACACCGGGTGACGTTCATCGCGAAGTATTGAACGGAAAGGTTTTAGAGATTGCTCACTCAGTTGCAAGCTATAGCGATGGCGAAACACACGTCGTCCACGCATGGGAACTCTTCGGTGAACCGATGTTGAAGTCTCGCTACGAAGCCGGCGAATTAGAAGCAGCGAAGAAGTCTGCGGAGCTGCGGATCGCGGCAGAACTCGATCGCCACTTGTCTCGGTACCGTATGAAGCACACAGACGATCAAGTTCACCTGATCTGTGATCCTCAAGGGCCAGGGCACGCGATCTCTGACTTGGCTAAGAGAAAGCGAATTGACTTGATTGTCATGGGAACGATCGCTCGAAGCGGGATTGCAGCGACATTGCTTGGCAACACAGCCGAGCAGGTGCTTGATCGAGTTGCATGTGGAGTCTTGGCCCTTAAGCCCGACGGCTTTATTTCACCGATCTCGACTTCAAGAAACTGAGTTGCAACGGACGCACGAAAGCAACGTTGTAACGGTCAATGTTTAAGTGGCCCGGTCGGTAAGCAGGTAAGGCGACGAGTCTTCAAGCCTCCGAACTCATCGCCTCATCCATCTATGCCAGAAATGGATTGGTCGTTCCTCGGCAACGCACGGGGAACAACTGTCACGTTTTTGGAGTCGCGACACGGGCGTTTTTCACCATTTCCTGTTCGCCCGGCGTATGACATAATCCAAGGCACTCAGCGTCGCGGGATCAATCACTTTGGATTTGCAATGTAGCCATCACGTTCCGTCGTGATGAGACGCAAAAAGACAAGTCAGTTTTTGATCCCCCGATGCTTAATTATGATTCTGATCCGAGCCAATGAAGTTCACGACGCACGATCAAGCGAGAGCCGAAGCGAAAGAGTATTGGCGTTCCAGGACTCCCCAAGAACGTCTGCAACATGTCTTTCGACTGATGAGATTGAACTATGGCAATGGAGTTGACAGAAGATTGGAAAGAGTTCTTAAGATTACTCGAGTCCCACGACGTTGAGTACATGATTGTCGGCGGGATCGCCGTTGCGTTCCATGGTTATCCCCGGGCAAGGGGCGAGTTGAATGTTTTTTATGGTTCGTTTTCAGCGGAGCGTCTCGCGGCCGCACTCCGGGACTTTGGTTTTCCCACGGACGCCGATCAACTATCCGGCGAAAGGGTACTTGCCCAGCTTGGACGAGAACCATTCAAGATCGAACTGATGAATTTTGTGTCGGGTCTGACGTTCCACGAAGCCACGTCGATCAGAGGTGAATTGGACGGAGTGACCACCACGTTTATTTCGAAAGAGTCACTCATCAAAAACAAGGCAAGTACAGATCATTCGGATCATCCCCGAGACGCGGACGACCTTAAACACCTACGTTAGCCTATCACTTGTTGACGTTCGGATGCGAAGCTGCCCCAATTTCTTGCGTAGCGAGGTGAGTTGACGGTCTTCGCGTTCTTGCTTACTGACCATGTAGAAGCGCCGCAGTCTGTGCACGATCTGTCCGTCATGGATCCGCCCGCGATTGAGGGAGACAATCGACGCCGATGCAACGTGAATCCAACGATGCCACCAAAATGCCACCAATCGCCAAAATGGCTCTCGAATCAGGGAGCTAACGCTACCGATCAGCGAAGAGCAATATGAGTCAATTGTTGATCAGTTCGCAGAAGACGAGGCCACTCCACCAGCCTGGACGATGTTTCATCATTGTGCCGACTACGCAATGGAAATCATTGCCGAACATACAGATCACGAGATTGTTACCCAAGAAGTGGAGTATCCGTTCAACCAAGGCGTCGGAATAATGCCTGAAACACTTGGGCAGGATCTGGTTAACAACTATGGAGCTACGTACGCCCCGGGATCAAATCCGGCCGACGACGACGACGACGATGATGAGGAGCAGTGATGCAAAGCGTACGATGTCTAGCATTGTCAGCTTTTTGCTTGCTCGCGTTGCTGAGCTATTCGAATGCGTTCTCAGATGTGCCCCCAATAGATGTCTTTGACCTAGAGAAAGAGCTGGATGCTGTCGCGGCGATCGAGGGAAAGGAGAAACTCCAAGCCTTCGCCAATTTTCTTGCGGGTATCGGCCTCGAAATACGGCTGATCAAAGGGGACCGTTTTGTGCTGCCGTTAAAGACTATGGCGGTATTGAGGCCCGGCACCGTAAAACTTGTTGCGGAAGACGGCTCCAGCTTGATGCTCAGGGGAGAAGAAGTTGCGTTTCTGGGGTACGATGGTGTTTGGCGAAAGCCGAAAGACGGCCTAACCAATCGGTTTCGAGCCACCCTTGTTTTGTCCGAAAAGTTTATCTTTGTGACCGACTTGGAATCCGGCCTAATGTCTCGTG
>JBCCOI010000073.1:0-18342 GCA_039025515.1 Planctomycetota bacterium | reverse complement strand
TCCCGATACCTGCCGCATTGGCGCTCGCAAAGGCTCACTGGATGCGGCCTACAACTTCGCCTATCTCAAGTCTCCTGGCGTGCAAACCTCGCGTGCAACTTAAGTAGGCTGCCATCAAGGAGCCCCAAGGCGACGACGATGCAGCAATCGCGGCAACAGCGACGACACTCCCGATACCTGCCGCATTGGCGCTCGCAAAGGCTCACTGGATGCGGCCTACTATGTGGCGGCTTGGCATTAAGGAATCGCTAATCCCAGAACCCGGCATCGCCAGTTGCTTCGAAAGCGTGCTCGTAGTGTTCGATCCGGGTCGGACGCGAGTGCTCCTTCGGCCACCAAATGGCGACCACGTCAAACCGGCTAGTAGTCCCAAGCAAATTGCGACGCTTAAGGAAACGCAATGCCGCCCTCGTGATTCGCTGTTGTTTATTTTCGTCAACGCGGTCGGCGGGGTGCCCAGGCTTGGTCGTTTGTAGCGTCTTCACTTCCACGAAAATCAAGCTGCGGCTGCGGCGGTCGGCAGCGATCAAGTCGATCTCGCCGGCGCGATCCGATTCGCTATGGGCGATAATCGTCAGACCCTTACGACGTAACATTCGAGCAGCTTCCTGCTCTCCGCGGCGTCCGATGGGAGCCAGCGGATCGACGGAGCCGAAACGCCATGTTTCGTAGCGTTCACGAAGCCGAGTGAACGCAGAGACGGTTCCCCGAAACATTCGGGTGGGGCAGATAAAGCGATAGCTTAATTGCGGCGTCGTTCCTTCAAACGAACCGCCTTACCGACTCGATCGCGGAGGAAGTAGAGCTTGGCACGTCGCACAACACCACTTCGCTTGACCTCAACCTTTTCGATCCGTGGGCTGTGAATCGGGAACTTGCGTTCTACGCCTTCGCCCGCAACGATGCGGCGGACAGTGAACATCTCCTTGCTTCCGCTTCCTGAAATGGCGATCACGACGCCGGTGAAGACCTGGATGCGTTCCTTGTTGCCCTCCAAAATCCTTAGGTGGACGTCAACCGTATCCCCGATTTCGAATTGGGGCGGGTTTTCTTTGAGCGAAGTTTGCTCGACCTTTTCAAGGATTGCTTGTGACATGGGAAACTCTCAATCGTTAGCGGATGGCTATGTGTTTACTCGTCCGTTGAATTTCGTCGCAATAAGTCGGCGCGACGTTGTTCAGTTCTCTCTCTACTCTGTTCCGACCGCCACTTGGCGATCGCTTCATGGTTGCCGCTCAAGAGTACTTCCGGAACTTGGTGTCCGCGATACTCTCTCGGCCTCGTGTATTGTGGGAACTCGAGCAGCCGATTTCCGCGGCTGAAAGAGTCATCCAGGCTACTGTTTTCGTCTCCCAAGACGCCAGGCAAAAGCCGAACGACTCCGTCAACGATCGTCATCGCGGCAACTTCACCTCCGTTGAGAACGAAGTCACCGACACTCATTTCCTCCGGCTCCAAAATGTCGATCACTCGTTGATCGAACCCTTCGTAACGTCCACAAAGCAACATGATTCGTTGACTCGTGGCAAGCTCTTCGGCAAGCCTTTGGTCGAATCGTTTTCCTTGTGGAGTCAGCAGAATTTTTCTCGACGGCGTTGCCGCCATCCGTTCAACGTCTTCCACGCACGGGACCGTAACATCCACCTGCAACAACATTCCCGGTCCGCCGCCGAAAGGTCGATCGTCCACTTTTCGGTGAGGCGAGTCGGCTGCCCAGTCACGTAGATCGTGTCGGTGGATTTCGACCAAGCCTTTGCGGATGGCTTTTTCCAACAGACTCTGCGTGAGGTAGCCGTCAAAGATCGCAGGAAACAGCGTGACGATGTCAAATCGCACCGGACCGAATCTCCGACGACCGCCCGGAAATCACTCCGCGCCGGCCTCCTCGGCCGGAGCTTCTTCCGCGGGTGCCTCTGCGGAAGCTTCTTCCTTGGGCTCCTCAGCCGCAGGAGCAGGCTCGCTGGGCGGTAATGGAACCGGCGTGTACTCCTTTCGCTTACCGAGTCGCTCGAGGGCGGAGGTTTGGGCGTCCAGATGCGTCCCGTTGGTGCCGTACTTCTTGATCAGTACCGCGACCTTCTCGCTGGGCTGGGCACCGACGCTGAGCCAATGGTCGACGCGTTCACTCTTCAGTTGCACTCGGGCATCGGTTTCTGGGCACATCGGATCGTAAAACCCCAACTCTTCAATCACACGTCCATCGCGCGGCGAACGTTGGTCCATCGCGCAGACTCGGAAGAACGGTCGGTGGGTGCGACCCATCTTTTTCAGACGGATACGAACTGCCATGGGTAACTCACTACTGGGAAATGAAAACTTTGTTTGTTGACTCGAGAAGCACTCAACCTTTTGCCTTTCGACGGGCTTGGCGTTTCAGCTTCTCACGTTGTTTCTTTTGCTTCGCTCGTTCGGCATTCGAGAGCCGCTTGCCGGTGCTTTTCTTAACTCGCATGTGATCCAGCGAACCGTCGCCGTTGGCCATCGCACCCTGCAACTGCTGCATCATCTTCATGCGGTCCATCGTCGAGCCGCCAGCCATGCCTTGCATCAGCGGCTTCATGATGTCGAATTGCTTGACCAACTGGCTGATCATCGGAGTTTCGACGCCGGCACCACGCGAGATCCGTGTGCGGCGTGCCGCGTCGATGATCTTTGGATTCCGTCGTTCTTCTGCGGTCATGCTGTTGATGGCGCCGACCATCTGGCGAATCCCGCCGGCGGCTTCATCGCTTTCGAGGGCTTCCTTGAATTGCCCCATGCCGGGCATCAGGCTCATCATTCGGCCCATCAACCCCGGCTTGCTGACCTTCTCCATCATGTTCTTGAAGTCGTCGAGCGTGAACTCACCGGAAGCCATCTTCGCTTCCAGCTCTTCACGTTCTTTTTCATCGACGATCCGATGAGCCTCCGCGGCCATCGCCACGATGTCGCCCATCTGCAGAATCCGTCCCGCCATCCCATCCGGACGGAAGGGTTCTAGAGCATCGAAGTGCTCACCGGTTCCGATGAACTTAATCGGCACGCCGGTGACATGCTTGACGGACAGCAAAGCACCGCCACGTGCATCGCCATCCAGCTTGGTCATAATGACGCCGTCAAGCGTCAGTGCTTTATTAAACGCATCCGCACTATTGACCGCATCCTGACCCGTCATTCCGTCGACGACCAGATAAACCTGATCGGGCGAAACTTTCTTATCGATCCGCGATAACTCGGCCATCAACTCTTCGTCGATCGCCAGCCGTCCGGCGGTGTCCAGAATCACGACACGCGATCCGTCGGCCTGGGCTTTGGCGACGCCGTTCTTGCACACTTCGACCGGGTTTTTGTTCTCCGGCTCGGCGTAAACGGGCACATCCAACTGTTGCCCGATTACCTTGAGTTGTTCGATGGCGGCTGGTCGCTGCAAGTCGGCCGCGACCAGTGTCGGCACAATCCCCTGCTCCTTGAGAAGCTGCGAGAGCTTTCCGCAGGTCGTCGTTTTGCCGCTCCCCTGCAGGCCACACATCATCAAGATGGTGACGCCGTCTTTTTTGAGGTGAATCGCCGGGTCGACGGGCCCCAGGATGGACACAAGCTCGCTGTGGACGATGCGAACTAGCTCTTCCTCGGGCCGCAAACTGAGCAGGACTTTCTTGCCGAGTGCACGTTCGGTCACGTGCCCCATGAAGTCCTGAACGACGGGAAAACTGACGTCCGCTTCCAGCAAAGACCGCTGCACGATCTCCAGCCCTTCGCGCATATTGCCCTCGGTCAGCTTGCCTTTGCCGCGCAAGCTCTTAAATGCCGACTGCAATCCGTCCGAAAGGGAATCAAACACGACCAAAAACGCAAATAGGCGGAGGGCTCTCCCAACCCCACGACACTCGGGGAGGCGACGGGAAAGCCCGGCAGTTTACGAGCCGCGGTGCCATTTTGTAAATGGAGAAAGCCGTCACTTTGGGTTCACTTTCTCCGCTTCGCCCAACCCGACAGTCTCCAAAACCCACTTCAGCGGTTCTGCGTCGGAAACTAACTCCGTGTGGGTGAGGGCGAATCTACGGGTGCTGCTCCGAATCGGCCATCCGAGGGCACTTTTCACGGTCACCGCGCCGTCGCCCCGGTCACTTCGCAGTTCCTCGGACCCAATAAGCTTGATCAGTCGATCGGCAAACACGTCCCCGATGTCCATCCGTGACAACTCATCCGGCAGAATTTCAGCCAAGCGCAGTCGTCGATCACTCGGAAGAAAGCTCTTCGTTCCGGCTCCCAAATGAAACTGAACCGATTTCGGTGCGGTGCGGCGTTGCAACGATTTCAGAAAAACGCTCCCCGGCTTCAGTGCCTCCGCAGCCTCTCCACGGCCATCGCTGAGCGTATCAAAAGCGGAAAAGTCCCTCGCGGCAGTTCTCAAAAAGACATCCAACAACTCAAGCTCGGTGTGGAACTCGGCCAGCGAAGAACCTTCAAACGGCGTCCCCAGCGTGAAGACGTTCGCGACACACTCGGCGTCGAATCCGGGCTCTGTGACCGCCCAAGTTGCGACGAGTCCACCCAACGAGTGTGCGACCAAATGACAACGGGAATTGGGCGAGTCCCAATGGAAGGACTCGAGTTGCTCCCGCAGCATCTCACCGACTTCTTCCGGCGGGCCATCGTTCGGGAAGTCAAATCGCATGGTTGCGATGCCCATCGATTCCAACTTCGCATCCGATTTCTGAAAAGTCGCCGCACTTCCCTCTAGTCCATGCACGAACACAACGACGTCACTTGCACCCTTCGCTTGCTCAACGCCCAACAACCGCGGCGGTGCGAGCGACTTGAGTGTTCCCCAAAGCGATCCATCCTGAATCTCGAGTCGCAACTCCCGCTCGTTGATTTCAAACTTCAACTTCCCGAGCAACTCGAGGGCAACCAAACCGACGCGGTCCTGCTGATCAAGCTCGCGCCAAAGACGCTCGGTGCCCGCAGGGATGCCGAATGCCTTCCGAACAGAATTCTCATCGTACTTGCCATCGACAAGCGGAATCTTCACGACACGGACTTCCGGCTTCCGGTTCTTCTGCGTCCAACCGCCCTGCCCTGCCCCATCCGACGCCTCCGACGATTGCTTCGACCGGGCGGGCGAATCACGTTCTTGAGCCGGAACGTTCGACGCAAAAAACAGCACCTGGAGCGACAAAAGGATCATCGCGCTCCCGACGCCGCTTGCGATCTTCCAGCCCCCACCCTTTGGCATTGATTTCGGTTTACGCAAGAAGCGTCGACTCAGTCTGGTCGTCTGGATTTGCAGCACCACCCACGACACGGCAAGACAAAACGCAGACATCAACGCCAACATCCCCGCACAAAACCACTGCGTCAGTCGCTTCGATTCGACCTCGTCCATCGAGACCGCAAACGATCGCAACCACTGATCGCCGTAGCGTGAAATGGTGAAATAAGAGATCAATGAAGTCACCCACATCGGCTTGGCCTCTCCGGAGTCAATCATCTCCCAAGAATCCTCCCAATCGTCTTCGTCACCCGCTTCATCTTCTTGCTCATTGAGTTGCCTGATGGTCAAACGTTCGTAGTCGGCCAACGGCGCATAACCATCTGGATTGGGTACGGCAAAGGGTGCACTGAAAAGAATCTGCACCATCAGCACCACCGGGAGTGAGGCTGCCGCTAACAGGGGAGCGCCGCGCGCGAGCGTCGAAATCAGGATACCCAGCATCGTCGCGGCAATGGAAACGCTGACGAAGCATGCGGCGACTTCGAACCAGCTCAGCCATTCAGGCAGTATCAGAAACGATCTCTGCAACCACTGATGACGAATCCCCGTCAGCATCGCGAAGAAAACACCGGTCTGTAGAACGCCCGATCCGCAAAGCACCGTTGACTTGACGACCAAAACACTCCACCAACTGATTCCGTGGGAACGCTCGTACTCCAGCAGCTTTCGTTCGCGTGTAAGCGATAGGTGGCTTCCACTGGCCGACATCCAAATCACGCAGATCAACGACAAAAAGCCCACACGAATCCGTGGCGACATGTCTCCGTAAAGGCCATCGGCCAAATTCAACTCGGGATCAGACGGCACACTGATGGCAACCGCCGCGGCGAACAGAAGCGGGATGAACACCCAAGGTACAACACACGACGGAACTCGCAGTGGACCAACGGCGAAGCCGGCAATTCGCGGCGATGTCAGTTTTTTGAACTCTCGCCACAGCAACGTCGTGAGACGCGACAACGCTGAAGGCCGCCTCAGCTCGGTAGGCCTTCGTTCGTCTGTTCGTCCGCCCTTCCGGTCGCTTTTCCATTCGTTCGCTTCGGTAGACGCATCCCCAATCGTCGCCCGAACCAATCCGTCATCAGCTACCGCGCCGCCATCGGTGGTTGCACGAAGCTTGACGACTCGATCAAACAACTCAAGAACATGTTGATGATGCGTCACCGCAATCACTGTCGCGCCACGGATCGCCAGCGCACGCAGCAGCGTCACAATCTCGTTGGCGGTTTCATGGTCCAAGCCACTGTCGGGTTCGTCCAGCACAATGACTCCCGCGCCGGAAAGCAACGCACCTGCCAGGCGAAACCGACGCAACTGACCTCCGCTCAGTTCTCGCGGAAGTTTGCTCTTCGATGACAACGGGAGACCGACCGAGTCCAAAGCTTCATCAAGCTGATAAGGCAGGATCTCGCGTCCGTAAACCCGCGCGGTTGCTGCAAGTGCATCGCCCAACCGCAAGTCTTCGTGCACGAGGTCTTGCTGGGGCACGAAGTACACCAAGCCGGTCGCGTCCAACTCGTCGTTCAGCCCGCTGCCATCGCGAATCGTTTCCAGTAACGTGGACTTGCCACAACCGCTCGGTCCGATCACGGCGGTCATCTGACCGGAGGCAAAATTCAATTCCGTCGAACACAACCTGCCCGTGACTTCCGCGCGCACTTGCAAATCGAATCCCATGATCGGCTGCACGGGAACCAGCAAGCGTTTGGACTCATGAAACTGCCACGCGAGCGGCCCCAGCTGCACGACTTGGCCATCGCGAAGACAGCTTGCTCGCACGGGACGTCCGTCAACAAATACTCGTCCAAGCTCTGCATCTCCGGCGATGACCCAGAACCGAACGCAATCGGAGGAGTCTTCACGTTCACCGATCGAACTGGTGTCTCTGAGAAAGAGTGCGTGCCGCGGCTCAATTTCGCGGTGGCGCACAATCACTAAGTCCTCGCCGGCGTGATCGATCGCTTCTCCGTCGAGTGATTCTTTCTGGTTGGGCTCAGCCTCTGCAGAATCCGATCCAGAAGATCCACGACCGATCCAGACCGGTCGCTCACCGATCAGTAACGTGGTCGTTCCCGCATGCGTCTCCAGCGAGGGCCGAGGACCTGGCTTGTCGTCAGTCTTTTCGCCGAGTGAAATGCCAGCCCTGGACACCCGGGCAATGGGAAAACCGCAACATGGAAAAACCGCAAGTGCTGTTTCACCCGCCGCATCATCGTTACTGCATGCCCAACAAGCGGCAACCGTCATGACCCGCTTTCAAGCACGAGAGCTTCATAGCGGAAGTCGGCTTGGACATCACGTTGCCACTTCGTCCCGAACAACAGATGGTTCTTGCGCTCGACTTTTGCTTGAATGTCACAGGTTCCTCCGGCTTGCAGGACGAGGTAGTCGTTCTTTCCGTAAAAGACTCTGCCCTGGATACCTCGAATACGTGCGTCGTATCGCTTGGCATTCTGATCGAGTGCGAGTTTCAAGTCACCGCGTTGAATGGCGAGCTGGCGACACGGTTTGCCGTCGTAATCGGCATCCCGCAAGTACTTGAGCTGCATCGAGCCGTCGGTGGTCGCACCGCCCTGCCCCACCATCAAGCCACTCGCGCCGGCTGCATCAACGGTCCAAGACGATCCGGGGGCTCGCTGGACGTTGTCCATCACGTAGTAATCCAAGAATGGCTCCACAGCTTCCGCCCAGCGACGGATGTCATCCAGCTTGACCCGCACCGGTCCTTCAGTCTGACGCACTTTGGTCACCCCCAGACCGTTGGACCAAACGATTTGAAACGTGCAGCCCGAATACGGCGCGGGATCTTCCACGAGTCGTGCTTCATCGATTTGTGTCAGACGTTCCACATCAAAACCGCTCACCTCTGCAAGCCGAGTGAGTGCTTTCTCGTAGCGAGGATCGACTTTCCCGTACGTGATCAACAACTTGTAGGCGACGTCTGCCGGCGGCAATGCGGCTCGGGTCACATCCAACAACTGCTCCAGCCCGATCTTCAAAAGTGGAGACGTGCTACTGAAGTCCGCGACTCGCAACTTCTTTTCGCTCACCAAACGTTGCTGAGATGCCTCAAGCACCTCGATCTCAAACGTGACGTCACCGACTTCATTGGAAAGCACGGTGGTTCGGCTCGCGTACCGATTGGTGTAGGCCACGTGGACGCGGCCCTCGATTCCCCAGTTTTCGTTGACCGCTAGTCCGCGTAATCGAAGGATCTTTGTTGCCGCCCAAGACTTTCCTTTCGGGTAACGTCGCAGCAATTCACGCTCGTCGATCCGTCCGGCCTCCGCTGAGGAGCGCTGCACGGTCTCCCAGGGGACAGCTTCTCCGGCGACAGCTTCACCCGATGCAGCGGTTCGGGCACTCGTTCCTTGCGCCGATCCAACCGCCGCCCCACAAAGTATCGCGGCAACTGCAACAAGATTTCGTAACATCATTCGTTCTCGGCGGAAAATGGAAGAAGGTCTTTCGGATCAATTTCGCGGCGGTTCTCCGAATCGTTCGGGACGACGAATCCTGGCGAACCGGATGGCTCCGTTGCTTGATGCAGTCGTGGTGGCGGGCCGGCTCGGCGAGTCGTGGTAACCGTGATCTCGTATCCGGTTGTTTCGCTCTTGAGCTTGATGCCTCGACCGAGACGCCAAACCAAGAGCGGACTGCGAAACTCATGCTCCAAAATGGTTTTATCCCAAAGCGGAATCGAGCTATCGCGTACCAGCCAGAGTGAGAGAGCCTGACCGGCCTCAAAGTTATCGACGGACAATGAAATTTCTTCCTTCGAATCGGGCGACAGTGTCCATTGCCAGTCCGTTTCGCCGGAATCGTTCTCTGCCTCGAAACCGATGCGAAACGCCGTCCAGTCCGCGTCCTCGTCGGGCTTCGCTTCTCGAATACAAACCAAGTCAAAATCGTGGACCCCCAAGGCTTCGCCCAACCATTCACCGAGTAGGTCTTTGACGGGCCCGCCGGGCATCAATTGTTGCTGCGTCTTCAGCTCTTCGATCGATCGCCCGCCATTCGCCCACTTGGACCAACGAGCCCACGCCTCCGCCAGTGCCCGGGATCGCTCGCTCGCCGCCTCAACATGCTTTTCATCCCAGGGTTGATCGACAACACGCTGAACGAGCCTGCGGTAGACGGCATCTGCTCTTCGCCACTCCCGTTGGCCCGGTACGGCAACGAGAGACTGCAAGATTCCCGTGTAGCCGAGAAGTGCGTCGGACTGGGAAGACTGCTTGATCGCATCCTCGATGGAACGGCCCGCGATCGTCTCCGTCCAAATTTCTTTGGAATCGTCTTTCGGAATCGCAGCCGGAGTTGGGTTGTCGGAAATCTCGACACTCGGAACCGTTCGCTGCGCGAGCTGCCGTTCCAACTCCATGGTCCGCTCTGAGGACTGATCCAGTTCTTGTTGCAATGAATTGAGTTCCGACCGTGCCAGTTCCACCCGCTCATTCCAATTGCCACGATCGATAAACAACGCGGCTGCGATCGCGACGGCTGCCGCCGAAGCCAACCAGGGCCACAAACTGAGACGTTTTCCGGCGTCCGAATCGACCAACTGCTGTAACACGCGTTCGTCGGTTCCGCCGTGTTCCGCCATCGGCAAAAGCGCGCTCGCCATCGCCCGGAACGGTCCACGTTTTGATTGCCGTAGATTCTTTTGAAGTCGCTTGGTGAAGTCACCCTCTTGCTGACTGTGTTCCCAGATCGTCTGGACCGCTGCCGGCGTCAAATGGAGTTCGGCCAGCACAATGCCCAGCGCGTACCAATCATCGATTGGGGCCGCGGGCTCGCCGTGTGACAAACGTTGCGGTCGCCAATACATCGCCTCGGCATCGCCGCTGTGGACTACATCCGTTTTATCCGCCTTTGCGGGATCAAACCAAAGCGTCGCTTCCGGACGCGACTCCGTACCGCGATTATGGAAGGACTGCGAAGTGATTCGCCCGTAGCTGACACCCGATGCGTGGAGCTCCGAGAGTGACCGAATGACTTCCCGGAACGAGCCGGCCAGTTGCTCAGAACCGGCAGCATCCAAGCCATCGAACGAGAGACCACGAAACGAACGAAAGGCGTGGACGGCACTTGTCCCAGTCTTTTGCACGGGCAAAGAACAACCGGGAAGCAGACGTCCGGGATCGAGTTTTTCGAGTTTCGATGGGCTCATCAGCGTGCAGGCACGGATTGGTAGATTTCGGGTCGCGCGACGGATCGGAGAAATTCTTTCACGATCCGAGCGACCAACGGGACCAGCGGGCAGAATTTTAAGGCCCGATGCCCCGCGGGTTGCTGCGATTCCGCTGACCGATCCGCCTCGCATGAACGGTACGTCACCAATCAGCCGCGATCCAGCCGCCGAGTCTAACGATCGTTCCAATTACAGCAGTTTTACAAACTCTGACGCCTGCCCTAAGAGCTGTTACATTCCACAGACAAACCTCGCCCGTGTCTTCGCTGGGAACGCACTACATCACAACCGGCAACATGGGGCCACTTGTGCTCATCTGTCCCGGCGGCGGTGCGAACTTGGTGAGCTTGATGCCCTCGACGGCCTTCTTGTACTCCTCGATCGTCGGCGTTCGCCCCAAGATCGCGGCGAGTACAACGACCGGTGTCGACCCGAGCAATGACTCCCCCTTCTTTCGATCCGAGTCGGCAACGACGCGTCCCTTGAACAAACGCGTCGACGTCGCCAGAACCGTATCACCTTTCGCCGCCTTCTCCTGATTACCCATGCACAGATTGCAACCGGGCCGTTCGAGGTACATCATGTTTTCGTACTTCGTTCGAGCTTCCTTCTTTGGAAGCAGATCGTTGAACTCGAACCCAGAATACTTCTGCAGGATCTCCCAGTCACCTTCCTGCTTGAGTTCATCAATGATGTTGTACGTCGGTGCTGCCACAACCAACGGCGCGTTGAATTCGACGGTGCCCTGCTCTGCTTCGAGATTCCTCAACATCTGCGCCAAGATCTTCATGTCGCCCTTGTGGACCATGCAGGAACCCACAAAACCGAGATCGATCAACTTCGTACCGTTGTAATGCGTCAGGTCGCGAATCGTGTCGTGCGTGTACCGTTTTGAAACGTCTTCATTGTGCACATCCGGATCCGCGATCATCGGTTCGTCGATGCAGCTGAGATCGACTTCGAGCTCCGCGAAATACTTGGCGTTGTCGTCGGGTGCGAGCGCAGGTTTTTCTCCCGATCGAATTTCCGTGATTCGCTGGTCGGCTTGATCGATCAAGCCTTGCAGGACTTGTTTCTCATTATCCATCCCCTTGTCGACCATGATCTGGATTCGACTTTTGGCGATCTCCAGCGACTCAATCAGTGTATCGTCCTGCGAGATACACACCGAGGCCTTCGCTTTCATCTCCGCGGTCCAGTCGGTGAACGTAAACGCCTGGTCGGCAACCAGTGTGCCGAGATGCACCTCGATGACGCGTCCCTGAAAAACGTTGTCGCCGCCGAACTTCTTCAGCATCTGTGCCTGGGTGGAGTGGACGACGTCGCGAAAGTCGATGTGATCCTGCATCTCACCGGTGAAGGTGACCTTCACCGATTCCGGAATCGGCATCGAAGCCTCTCCCGTG
Organism: Planctomycetota bacterium; assembly: GCA_039025515.1. Classification (GTDB taxonomy): domain Bacteria; phylum Planctomycetota; class Planctomycetia; order Pirellulales; family Pirellulaceae; genus Stieleria. The sequence continues at coordinate 6,488 of JBCCOI010000073.1, read as the reverse complement.
GCCAGCGCGAGCGCGACCGTTCCCGAGTCCGCGCCGAACGCGACGCCCTTGGACATTCGCGTATGAGAGTCACCACCGATAATGATCGCCCAGTCATCGACGGTGATGTCGTTAAGAACCTTGTGAATCACGTCGGTCATCGCGTGGTAAACGCCCTTGGGATCACGACCGGTGATCAATCCAAAGTCGTTCATGAACTGCATCAGCCGCGGAATGTTCTCCTGCGCTTTCTTGTCCCAGACGGACGCCGTGTGGCATCCGGATTGATAGGCCGCGTCGACGGTCGGTGAAATGATCGTCGCGGCCATCATCTCCAGTTCCTGGGACGTCATCAGCCCGGTGGTGTCCTGCGATCCGACGATATTCACTTTGACGCGAACGTCCGATCCGGCATGCAACACTTTGCCGGGCGTCGTCCCGACGGCGTTTCGATTGAAGATCTTTTCGACGGCAGTTAAGCCTTGCCCTTCGTGCGAAATCTCTTTCGAAGGCGCGAAGACTTGCGGAAGATCGATGCCCAGCGTTTGCGCCGCAAAGGTCTGCAGCTTCTTCCCGAAAACGACCGCATACGATCCACCGGCACGAATGAACTCCAGCTTCTGCGGCGTCAGTGCGCTCGAAATATCGATCAGTTCCTTCTCACCGGCATACAGCTTCTTCTCTTTGGTGTTGATCGTCAGCACGGTTCCGCTATCGACCGAGTAAGCCTGTTCAAGTACCGGTTCGCCGTCATCATCCAACACGACGTTGCCGTCCGCGTCGACTTTCTTCACCCAGTTTTTCAAGTCGACACCGATGCCCCCGGTGACGCTGACGGTGGTTAGGAAAATCGGCGAAATGCCGTTGGTCCCTGCGACGATCGGGGCGATGTTGATGAAGGGAACGTAGGGACTGGCTTGCTTACCGATCCAGAGTGCCACGTTGTTCACGCCGGACATTCGCGAAGAACCGACACCCATTGTGCCCTTCTCCGCGATCATCATGACACGTTTATCCGGATGTTCCTTCTGCAAAGCGACGAGTTCTTGCTGCGCTTCCGCATCGATCAAGCACTTACCGTGGAGCTCACGGTCCGATCTCGAGTGGGCTTCGCTGCCGGGCGACAGTAAGTCTGTGGAGATATCCCCGACGCCGGCGATGTAGGTGACCACATCGATGGTCTCCGGGACGTCCGGAAGCTTGGTGAAAAACTCCGCCTTCGCGTAGCTCTCGATAATCTCCCGCGCAATCTCGCTTCCTTGCTTGTACGCTTGCTCCAGCCGACCGGTATCCGCTTCGTACAAGAAGACTTGCGTCTTCAAGACCTCAGCAGCTTGCTTCGCGATCGACGCCTCGTCACCCAAAGCGACATCCAGGAGCACCTTGATCGAAGGCCCACCCTTCATGTGCGATAGCTGCTCGAACGCAAAATCGGGCTTGATCTCCGGAACTTCCGTTTGCCCGAGAATGATCTCCTTCAGAAACTCCGACTTCACTGCGGCGGCGCTGGTTGTGCCCGGCAGAGTGTTGTAAATGAAGAACTTCAGCGAATCCTCGCGATGCGGGTTTGCGGGATCCTTGATCTGTTCGATGAGCGCTTCGACAAGGTCGGCGGCGTCGATGGGTTTCGGATGGAGCCCCTCTTTCTCTCGCTCCGCGATTTCCTCGAGGTATTCGTCGTAAATCTTCATGGCGTTTCTATCACCTGGGAGTGTCTCAATTCTATTCCTCGGATCGATCACAGCCATGCCTTCGACAGATCGATTCGACTTTCCGCGTTCAACAACGAAAAGCTCTCGGCGGACCACAACGAAGTGTCACGATCACGTTGCAAGCCCCATTCCGATAAGGCGGCAAAATCCCGGTGGGTGGCCGAACTTTTGGCGACCAATCTCGCAGCAAGTGACCTCGCTCGGAGAGCAATTCGCTACCAGTCCTACCCCGACGAGCGTGGATTCTCAGGCTCGAAGCCCGAAATCCGAGGGAAAAACTGCATGCAAGGCTTCCATGGATAAGTGTACCGAGGAACCACAGTATCAGTTCCCCCCGCCATCAATGGTAGTGCAGTTTATCGCGTCGAATCTTCGCACGAAGAGGGCCAGACATATGCTCGACGCGGCAAAAGCGGAAAAATGCCCATGACCCTACCGAACGTCAACCCAATCCATCCCGGCAGCCTCTGCGGCCTGAAAACCCAGCGGTGAATCCTCAAAGACGACGCATCCGCGCGGCGGAACATCCAGTCGTCGCGCGGCCTCGAGGAAAACTTCCGGTTCCGGCTTGTGCTTGATGGTGTCCTCGGCGGTCACGACGACCGGAAAGAGCTCGGTCAGGCCAAGAAACTCCAACTGGCCAAACACGACATCGCGTCCGCTTCCGCTCGCAACCGCCATCGGCTTTCTGCCGCGGAAGTGATGCGCGACTGCGATGACGTCTCGCTTGAGAGTCACCCGATTGACCATCGACTTGAAATGAGACTCTTTTTCTTGCGCGACCGATTCAGGCTCGACATCTTTCCCCATCTCCGATGCCAGCACACGAACAATTTTCGTGCTCGGCATGCCACCCATCGAATAGAATCGGGTCTCGGTAAACTCAATTCCGTGCCGCGCGAGCGTCTCCCGCCAAGCGATAAAGTGCACGGGCATCGAATCGGCGAGCGTGCCGTCACAATCAAAAATCAGTCCGTCATACTTTTCAAAGTCGCTGGCATTCATCTCTTCACCATGGCATAAGCCGGCAGGACGCGGAACCACACATCGACCCCCATGAATCAGCCTCCACAAATCGCACCACGAGTGACCGCGCCACGCGTCGATCCTCGTCAAGCGACGACCGATGAAGCGTCGAACGAGAAGTCTGGCAGCGAGAATGTCAGCTTTGTCGACTCAATTTTTGCAAAGGCCTTCAAGGCCGGCGCATCGGATTTGCACTTCGAGCCGTTCGAACAAGCCTTCCGCGTCCGCATGCGTGTCGACGGAAACCTTTCGCAAATTGCCGCGGGTCCCTCGACGGACTATCCGCAGGTTTCTTCGCGGATCAAGGTGCTGAGCGAACTCGACATCGCCGAACGTCGACGGCCGCAAGAAGGCCATCTTCGTCTCGTGATCTCCGATCGAGCGGTCGACTACCGTGTCTCTTCGGTGCCAACCCGATTCGGCGAGAAGATTGTTCTTCGGGTCGTCGATGCAACGGGGTTGAAAGCCGATCTGACGAAGCTGGGAATGAACCCGAAGGAAGCTCAGACGATGGCCCAGGCCACCGGCCAACAATACGGCATGTGTCTGGTCACCGGTCCGACGGGTAGTGGTAAGACGACAACGCTTTATTCGGCGCTCAATCGACTCAATCAGATGGAGCGAAACGTTACGACGATCGAAGATCCCGTCGAGTTCAACGTCTTCGGCATCACGCAGATCAACGTTCGACGCGAACTTGACATGGATTTCCCGCAGGTACTGCGTCTGCTCCTGCGACAAGACCCCGACGTCATCTTGGTCGGCGAAATTCGTGATACCGAAACCGCCAAAACGTCCTTCCAAGCAGCGCTCACCGGCCACATGGTGCTTTCGACACTCCACACCAACGACACGGTCTCCGCGATCGCACGCCTCCGGGAAATGGAGATCGAACCGTTTCTGATCTGCGCCGCATTAAACGTGATCGTCGCGCAGAGGTTGGTTCGACGGATTTGCCCTCACTGTCGCACCCCGGTCAAGGTGTCCGCGGCGCAGCTGAAGTCACTTGGCATCACGACCGAACAAGCCGAGAAGGCAAGTTTTCATCGCGGGAGCGGATGCGTTAAATGCAATGGCACCGGCGGAAAGGGACGCGTCGCGATCTTCGAGATGCTCACACTTTCCAGCGAAATCAAGGACATGATTTTCGAAAACGCCTCGACGGAGAAAATCCGCAAACAAGCGATGAAGGAAGGGATGCGAACGCTGCGGCTGAGCGCGATGAGTAAGGCCTTCCAGGGAATGATCACGCTGGAAGAAGCTTCGCTCTATTCCGGCCGGGCATAGTCCCCGTCGAGCCTTTTAAAGTTGCGTTTTCTGCACAACCCGACGCGCAAGCGAGGAAGAATCGATCTTGACTGTTTCCTCGCTGACGCTTCTGGTTGGGAAAAACAAATGCTGGGCTCAAAAGCGAAACTTTAAAAGTCGAAACCACCGTCGAGCCAGCCCCAAATCCGACGTGGCCGTCTCGATTCGTGCTATTGCCAAACGGCGAGGAAACACCAAACTGCTTGCGTCTAGAACGTTCACTCGTCCGTCGCCTCACAACGAATGTCTGACGCAGCTCCACAGACGCCAGCGCTACCGATCGCCGTTTTCCTAAGCGGCGGAGGACGCACACTCGCCAATTTGATCGAACACCGCAACGGCCGGCAGCTTCCGATCGACATCCGCTTGGTGATCAGCAGTCGTCCGGACGTTCGTGGAATTGAGATCGCCAAAGCCGACGGAATCGAAACGCGAGTCGTTCGAAAACGCAGAGACATCTCCGATGCGGAATACCGCGACGCCATGTTCGATCCCGTGCGGCACTGCGGCGCGAGCTACGTGGTGATGGCAGGATTTTTGAAGCACGTGCTGATACCGACCGACTTCGAAAGCCGAGTGATCAATATCCACCCCTCCTTGCTTCCGGCATTCGGTGGCGAAGGCATGTATGGCCGCCGTGTTCATGAAGCGGTCATTGAGCGGGGCGTCACGGTCAGTGGCTGCACGGTTCACTTCGTGGACGATCACTACGATAACGGCCCCGTCCTGCTGCAGCGAAGTTGCCCGGTGCTGCCGAATGATGATGCGGATGCGTTGGCCGCTCGGGTGTTTGAACAGGAGTGCGAAGCCCTGCCTGCGGCAATCAAACTGCTGGCGGAACGGGATAACGAATCGCGCCTTTCATCGGAAGTCTCTTGATGCCTCGAAAACACGCGTTCGAGTTTCTCACCGACGCCGACGCAGGCTCAACCGAGTTTGCAATCGCCGCCTTGTTTGGAGGCGATTCGACGTTGACATCATGGTGCGCATCGCGATTGATTGGAGACGCCGATGTGGCCGAGTTTCCCGGAAAGGGAACGCGTTGGTCCGATGTGCGCGACGAGTTGGCAACCGCATCGCTGTTCGACATGGGAGACTCGAGGACGGTTGTCATTCGAGACGCCGACAAGTTTGTCAGCGAAAACCGAAAGGAACTCGAAGCCTACTTCGAAAAACCAAGTCAAACCACGCGTCTCGTACTGATGCTCGATGCGCTCGCGTCGAATACGAAGGTCTACAAGTCGCTCGACAAGAACCACACCCTGCTGTGTTGCTCTGCGGAGACCGGCAAGAAGTCGGGCGTTTCCGCCGCCGTTCGGCGCAAGTTTTTGACAAAGTTCGTTGCTTCTCGGCACCAAGCCAAGCTTAATGATTCCGCTGCCGATGCACTTGTCGAGATGATTGGCGATGACTGCGGTTTTTTGGATACCGAAGTCGCCAAGCTCGCGCTTTATCTTCAACCCGGTGAAACCATTACCGAACCGCTGGTCCGCGACGTCGTCGCAGGATGGCAAGGCAAAACCATCTGGCAAATCACCGAAGCCATTGCCAGCGGCGACGCCGCCGAAGCCATCAAGCAACTCGATAAGCTGATTTCCGGTGGGCAACCGGCGATCGCTTTGCTTCCACAAATCGCTTGGTCACTACGGCGTTTGGGTCTCGCGACATGTGCGCATCTGGCCGCCGAACAGCGTGGCGGACGTCCCAGGCTGGAAGAGTCGCTCGAACGTGCCGGCGTACGATCGTTTGAAGTCTCCAGGGTCAAGGCCGATCTGAAACGTATGAAACGCGACAAAGCCTCAAAACTTCTCGGTTGGCTTCTCGATGCCGACTTGAGGCTGAAGGGAACGCACAGCGCCGATGGCAGGGATCGATTCCTGCTGGAACAGTTCGTGACGCGACTTGCCAGGGACTAGGGCTGGAGCCAGGGCGCGATTTGATTTTTCATTTGATTGCGGACGGGCAACGATAAGGGATTTTGGTAATCCGGCGGCCGCATGCTCTTGTCATCCGGTCCGATATCCGCCTGTGGAAATGGATCATGGACGACCGCGTGAGCTTGCTGGTAATTCATCGGTCCCGGCGGGGCGATCCAACCCCGTTCCACAAATGACTTGCAGCCTGAAAGTGATAGCAAGCCACCGACGACTGATAGAGATAGCACCCGTACACACGTCGCTTTTACCATCGCAAGCAGCACCCTACTTCTTCATGGGATCATCGTTTTCGATGAAACTAACAAGATATCCTCAAGGCCCGCCAGAGCGTTCCCGCTTATTCCACTCGATAGCGCTGCGCGATCACATGAAACGCATATCCGCCGGCGGTGGGATGACTTTCGAAAACCGTTTTGGCGATCGAGTCTGGAAAAGTCTCTCCGTTTCTCAAGCAATGCTCGCGTTCAATCGTCGCTAGTTTTTGCTCCAGATCCGCCGGCACGAAGCGAACAATGTTGCGACCGTG
>JBCCOI010000072.1:0-18517 GCA_039025515.1 Planctomycetota bacterium | reverse complement strand
TACGCCGCTTGACGCTCGTTAGAGGACTGCTTTTCATCGAGCCCGGACCATGACTTCACAACTTGTGCGAAGACGTCGGGGTTCTCCTTAATCATCTTCGAAAGCTCGTTGATGTCGCCAGACCGGCGTCCGGCGTTTTCCGCCGCTGCGGCCGAATCGGGGTTCCGGTTGGGGGCGTATCGTCGCAGCATCATCCATCCCAGTACGAACGCTAAAAGTGCAGCGATCGCGAGAGAGGCGTTCTCGATCAACTTCGCCAGCTTCGTCCAATCGAATGAGCCGGTCGGCTCGGTAATCGTCAGCAAGGGCGCAGGAAAGGAGAGGATCTCTACCGAAATGGTGTCACTGTCTTCCCGAAATCCGACGGCGTTCTTGACGATACCGGCGACTTGATCTTTGAGTGCCGGATCAACCGAACCGTCTTCGCGTTTCAGACCTTCCGCATCCGAATTGACGAGAACACTCACGCTCAGGAAATTCCGCACGGGCGTTGAGTTGGCGACGGTTTCCTCCGTCTTCGGAACAAGATAGCTGGTGCTGATGTTTTCTGTTTTGCTCTCGACGCTCTTCTTGTTGTTGTTCGGACTTCGCGATTGAAGATTGGATGCCACACCTGCAGCGCCGACTGGCGCCGGGTCAACGTTCGTCGTCGTTTCGCTCAGCAAATCTTCTTGATTGGGGACGGCTCCCTCGCTGTCATACACGGTGACCGTTTTCGATCCTTGCGTGAAAGTCATGTCCAACGCTACTTGCACGCTGGCGTTTCCATATCCGAGAAACTGAAGCAGTTGTGACTCAGCTTTTTTGGCCAGTTTTCGCTCGGCTTCCGCAACGTATTCGATCTGACTGCTGATCAAACTCGTCTGCTCGTCGGGCACGGTATAGGCACGTCCGTTTCGATCCGTGATTTGAACGCTTTCGGGATCGAGGTCTTCAACGGCGTAAGCAACAAAGGAGGCGATTGCGTTTGCCTGCTGATCGGATAGGAGCTCGCCGTCTCGAAGCGTGAGGAGAACGCTTGCGGAAGGTTGCGACGTCTTGCGTTCGAAGGGTCCCTTTTCGGGTATGTTCAAATGCACGTCGGCTTGTTCGACGATCTCGATCTTCTTGATGGTCGATGCGAGGCTCTCTTGTTTCTGAAGCCGAACGCGATTGCGACGTTCGGTTGGGCTCCCGAATGCTCCGCCGAGCGGCGATTCATCGCCTGACGTCGCAGCATCGGAAACGCCACTCTTTCGCGCGATGAGCCGTGCCTTCGCGAAGTCTCGTTTGTCGACTAACAGGTTTCCGCCGGCCCCGGAAAGCTGGTAGTCGATTCCCGCGCGGTCCAGCCCGTCGATCACGCGATCCATTTTCTCGCCTTCGGCTTCACCGACCAGAACGACATAGCTCGGCTGCACAGACCAGTAGCCGACGCCACTAATCGCAACCACACACAACACGGCGAGCAACCCGATCCCGATTCGCGCGGGCGGAGTGCTCTGCCTCCAAATGTTGAGCAGTGAATCGATATAGGGTTGTAGAAAGTTCAAAACAAGAGCGGGGGTTGGGAGGTGCTCATGCGGATCGACGTGGACGAAGGACTGTCGTATCGATCATCGGATCGTATGTGAAACGCTAGAATTGCATTCGCATCAATTCGTTGTAGGACTCCACCATCTGGTTGCGGACTTCCATGAAGACCTGGAAGGACATCTCGGCTTTGACGACTTCCATGACCACTTGCTGGACGTCTTGGTTTTCGCCACTCACCAGGCCATTGATCGCCTGCTCGGATTGGATCTGATCGCGATTGACTTGGGAGAGCAAATCGACAAACAGATTTTGACCGCCCGCATCCTCCGAACTGTCGGTCTTAAGTGTTGGTTGCGTTGCATGAATCGTTGGAGGTAATCCGCCAACAGCGGAATGAATGGGGGGAATTGCCGACATCACTGTCCTCCTTGCAGCAGCGAGAGAGTTTGCTCGACCATTTCCTTGAGCACGCTGATAGCTTTCGAATTCGCTTCGTACGAGCGGCTTGCGGTGATCATGTCGACCATTTCTTCAGGGATCTGAACGTTCGGCAAACGAACAAAGCCGTCGGCGTTGGCGTGAGGGTGAGAGGGTTTGTACAACGTAGGAAACTCACCCGGATCGCTTTCGACACCGAGCACTTCGACTCCGTGCATTTGGGGGAGTCCCCGGTGAGATTGTTCGATTCCGGCCGCAAAGACGACCGCTTGCCGGCGATAGGGATCACCAGACTCCGTCATCGTCGTCCCGGCATTGGCGATGTTATTCGCTGTCACCTCCATCCGATAACGCTCGGCCGCGAGGCCGGACGCCGCAATGTCGATGGTTGGAAAACGGATCATTGAGAGGTTCTCCGTAGTTATCCCGAAATCGCGCGACGCATCGTGCTGACGCGCGAAGCCAGCAGTTGAGAGTAGGTTTGAAACGACAAAGCATTTCGTTTGAGCGCAGAGAGCTCTTTCTCGAGTTGAACGTTGTTTCCATCCACCCGTTCGGGCAAACCGTCCACCTGCTCAACGAGGTCGCTGCCGATGGAATCATCCATCGGTGCCTCATTGCGAGAAGCCGCTTGCAACTCCGACATCAAACTGTCGAAGTCGATCGTTTGAGTTTTGTAGCCCGGCGTGTTCACGTTCGCGATGTTCTGCGCGTGAACACGGTGAGTCTTCTCGGACGCAGTGATCGCGGAGGCGAGAAGTTCGATTTGGTAAAATATACTGGACATGCCCTTTGTATCGGCTCGCGAAGCTATTCGCGTTAAGGTCATCTTTCCGCCTGGTGGCCGTAAACGCCGTGTTTGGGCGAGTTTGCGGTGAGGGTGTTCCCTCAAATGGCACTTCCCGAACGAGCGGACTCGATTTCCTGCGGACCCGCGCTGCTGGTGAACTACCTATCGATTGACGTTGGGTCAATTCGATTCACTAGCACGGGCGTCGATCATTCGGCGCGGGGGAGCTCACGGACACGATGGACATAGCAACCATCCTAGGTTTGATCTTGGGATTCGGTTTGATCTTGGCTTCGATCGCCATGGGCGGTGGAGGCCTCGGGCCGTTTATCGATCCCCCAAGTATGATGATCGTGTTCGGCGGAGCGACTGCCGCTTCACTGATCAACTTTCCACTGAAGAATGTGCTGGGCGCATTCAGCGTCGTCCTCAAGTGCTTCCTATTCAAGCTTCCAACGCCGCTTGATACGATCGCCGAGTTCAAGAGTTTCGCAGAAGTCGTCCGCAAAGACGGTCTGCTTGCTTTGGAAGATCAGGCCGCCGAGGTGAAGGATGACTACATGCGTCGCGGTCTGGAGTCGCTCATCAGTGGCGTTCCGGCCGAAGAGGTAGCTCGAACGCTGGAAACGGAACTCTCTTACATCGAACAGCGGCACGTCGGTGGAAAGAAGATTATCGATTCGTGCGGTGCGGCGGCTCCGGCATTTGGGATGATCGGAACGTTGATCGGTCTGGTGCAGATGCTCAGGTCGCTCGATGATCCGAGCAAGATTGGCGGCGGGATGGCGACTGCTTTGCTGACAACTCTTTACGGTGCACTTGTTGCAAACGTGGTCTGCATTCCGCTGGCGGGAAAACTGGAAGCACGAAACCAAGAAGAATCGACGGTACGGGAGCTGATGATTCGCGGAATCTCGCTCTTGGGCGAGGGCGAAAGCCCACGCGTCGTCGAAGAAAAGTTGCTCGCATTTCTATCGCCCAAGGCTCGCAAGAGCGCCAAAGGGAAATAGAGATGCCCAAGGACGCGCCAGCCGATCCGCCGGAAGATATCCCCGCGTGGTTCATGACGTATAGCGACGTCATCACACTTCTGATGACGTTTTTTATTCTGCTGCTCACGTTTGCAACGACGGAGCCCGAGAGATTCGAAAAGGTCACCGCCAGTGTCTTTGGTTCCGCGGGTGCCACGGGCGTCGCCGGGCACAAGATCGACAAACTTGACCGTAACTCCTGGAGTCAACGCATTCGGCCCCGTGCAGCCCGGATCGCAATGCAGGGAAGCGAAATGCCGCCGATCAACAACGATCCACCAAGGAAAGCCGTCGGCGAAGGACTTGAGACGATTTCGGAAGAAGCGGCACAGAAGGACGTCATGAAGTCTTTCGTGTTTGAGTTGCCGGTCGACAAACTTGTGAATCAAAATTTGAAGGTGACGGCAAGTGGCCAACAAGTCGCTGCCAAGCTCTCAAACCAACTTCGCTCTCTGAGCATTCACATCGCGTTTGAGGTCGCGGATGAACCCACCGCGAAACGCATGACTGCTTTCGCGCATCACCTTTACCATGTTGAAGGCGCACGGCCGGGGCAGGTTGGCATCGGTTACGCCACCGACATCACGTCCAAGTCGGTCCGCATCATCATCGAACAGTACGTCAGCAACCGCTAGGCATCGATCGCAGTCATGGGCAAACGGAAAAAGCTAGAACCGAGCGTTCCCAGCAAGGCGTATCTGGTCTCTTTCGGGGACACGATGACGGCACTACTCGCTTTCTTCATCGTTCTGAACTCGCTCGCAAAAGAACAAACCGGCGCGAATCTCTATTCCGGCACCGGTTCGTTCGTCAATGCTTTTTCCAGCTCGGGAACGCCCGGCCATCTCAGTGGAAACCGATCCGCCGATGTGTTGCAGCAAAAGGCGCAGAAGCCGATTTATGCCTTGGCCGAAAACAAGAACAATCCCGAAGACGATAACGGGCCTGATGAACAGAACAACAAACAGCGGAGCATCGATCGTGAGAAGGAACAATTCCAAAAGTTCCTTACCGAGCTCGAAAACCAGCTCGACCTCAGCTCACTCCCGCCGGTTGAGAACCAGGTCGTCTTCGACTCGTTTCAACCGAACGACCCGACGACCGGCCGACTTAGCATGCATGCCGTTCAACTGATTTCTGAAGCAGTCACGAAACTTCGAAACTCAGATGCAACGCTGGAGATCGTGCTTTGGGCCGATCTTCCGAGTGCGGGGAGCCTCGATCGAAAACTAGCCAAATCGAGAGACCTACGTGAAGAAGTCGAGCGAACGTTTTGGATGCGGAGCGTCGAAAAGTCCAAAGTTCGCTACCGAGTAAAACCATGGCTGTTTGCGGATGCGAAGCGACCTTACCTTTCGGTGATTCTCGGCGAAAAAGATTCGCCGCCGATTCAAGCGGAAGCTCCGTCCGAATGAGTTTCCGGTATCGTTAACCTTTCCACCGAACGAAACCCTCGATCGCTTGATATTGAGCAAGACCGAGGGCGTCGTATAGACGCGCCGTTTCGGCGTTGCGTGCTTCTGCTCGTTGCCAAAACTCTCGAGCATCGCTGCCGGGGAAGAGCGCCCGATCTTTCTGAGACTCGTGTCTAAAAATGGCGTCCCGTTTTCTGTCGACCTCCTGTGGACTGAGGGGGACGGCCATTTCAATCTCGTGTGGCGGCCACTCCTGCCATGCACCTCGGTAAAGCCAAACGTCCGTCGATCCGAACCAGTCATCGTTGCGACACTCTCCACAGGCTGCAAAGATCACTTCAAGGCAAGTTCGATGGGTCCCGTGTGGATCGCTGAGATCCCCCGCGGCGTAGATTTGATGTGGCTGAATCTGACGCAGTAGTTCGACAGTGATCCGAACATCATCTGGACCAATCGGGCGTTTACGGACTCGCCCCGTCTCGTAAAAAGGGAGGTTCAAATGATGAAGTCGATCGTCGCTGACTCCACAGACTCTCGCACCGGCCTTCGCCTCGCCACGCCGAATGAGTCCCTTTAATCGCTGCACTTCCTCGGCATCGACATTGCCACCCGTTTTTTCGCGGATCGCATCAACCATTCTCCGCGTGAGTTGTTGAAGGTCTTTGTCGGCAACACCAAACTCCGTAGCAAACTCGTCAATGAACTCCGCAAACCGGAGTGCGTCTTCGTCGAAGACGGCGATGTTCCCGGACGTTTGATAGGCCACGTGAACTTCATGACCCTGATCGGCAAGCCTGATGAGAGTCCCTCCCATCGAAATCACATCGTCATCGGGATGGGGTGAAAAGAGCACGATCCGTTTCGGATAGACCGTCTCTGGATGGTTCGGTTTCCCGGCCGGCCAACCCGTAATCGTGTTCTGCAAGTAGCGAAAAACGAGCAGGTTGATTTCGTATGCGGAACCATACTTGGCGAGAAGTTCCTGGAGACCGTTCTCGTTGTAATCCGCGTCGGTCAACATCAATACCGGTTTTTCAATCGACTGCGAAAGCGCGATCACCGCGCGACGCACCATCATGTCATCCCAATCAACCCTTCCCGAAAGCCACGGCGCACGAACCTCGGTCAACCCCGCCGAGGCGGCGGAGTCCAGGAAGAACTCAACATCATCATGCAGTTGCAAAGCGCTGGCGGGAACGGTCGCCGCAAGCTGCCCCTCGATCGCCTTGGCAACAATCGAAGACTTGCCTTCACCGAATGCCAACAAAATGACGCGCCGGGAATCCAGGATCGTGCCCAGACCCATCGTGATCGCGCGACGCGGGACATTCTCAATCCCAAAAAAGTTGCTGGCTGCATCAATCCTCGTCATCGCGTCCAGGGTAATAGGGCGAGTCCGAGAATCGGTTCCGGAACCCGGTTCGTTGAAGCCAATGTGTCCGGTACGTCCGATTCCGAGAATCATCAAATCAATGCCGCCGTGATCGGAAAGCTGCCCTTCGAATCGAACGCAGGCTTCATCGAGTTCCTCGTCACACGTCTGCCCATTCGGGATGAAGATTAACTCTCGGGGAACATCGACGTGATCAAATAGGTGTTCATACATGAACCGCACGTGGCTTTGCAGCGATTCGGGCGGCATCGGCAAGAATTCGTCAAGTACAAAGACGGCCACATTCGAGAAGGACAATCCCTGTTCTCGGTGCATGCGGACGAGTGACGAGTAGACGTTCACCACGGTCGAACCCGTTGCGAGTCCCAGCACGCACGTTCGTCCTTCCGCGGCCCGGCTCCGAACGAGCGTTGCGATCTCCAACGCAGCCGCTTCACTCGCGTTGGCTGCCTCCGGGAAAATCCGATAAGGGATCGCGTCTTGTCCGTTCCCCGTTGGAAATGACTTCCAATTTGTCCGCGTGTACTTCATCGGATCGCTTGCACTCAGGATGGTGATTCGGTGATGGGTCGCAAGTTCGACGTTGTTGCTTCTATTCGTCGTCAGCTTCGAAACCGCCGAAACTCCAAATGACTTCCGTCGGTGGAGTCAACGTTGTGCTACCTATTCCCTGACTCGCAAACTCCCCATCGACGGTAAACGTCCAACCTTTGTTGGAATCCATCGACTTCCCGTTGATGGATTGAACGAACGCCGTTGTCCCACTCCCAGACATCTCGATCGGTAGGTCCAGCCTTCTCATCACCGATTCCAGGGTTGCTCCTGTTTCGACGTCGGAGACATCCACTTCAATCGCATCAGCTTCCGGGAATCGGAATACGAGATGAACGTCCCCCGTTTCCTTGGAAGCCGCTTCCGCATCTACATCGGGCGCTACCGTACTCGAAGAACCGCAACCGAGGACAACCAAAAGAATAAGCAAAACGGCGGGCGTGCTGCGCATCCGAAGTCTCCGTGCGTGTTGGATCATGTGGCTTTTCACAATGGTCGGTCTCATGATGAGCGATTCGACTGACTCTGGACAGATACCGTGGTTGATCGTGGAGGCCGGAGGAAACGAACGAAGCATCTCCTCACTCGCGGAAAGAGTCGATAAACTGAGATGTCTATTTTTGACTGCCGAGTTCCAATCATGCCAAATCTAGATTCCGCTGCCGGGGCAAGTTTGCTGAGCGTCTTTTCCAGCGAACTCGTTGCGGCCATTTCCAACGCTGACGAACCTCCGCTGGATGAAGGGACACTCCAGCCCGAACTGTCGCGGCTACTGGAGGGTGGAGTCGGCGATCATTTGGCGGGAGTCTCGGCAAACGCACAACTCGAATGCTTGAGCGGGCTTTGGCTTGTCGCCGGCGATATTCACCGAAGCCACTCCATCAGTCAGGATTTGGGAAGCAAGGAAGGTAGCTTCTTGCATGGAATCATGCATCGTCGCGAAGGTGATTTCGGAAACGCAAAATACTGGTTCCGACGAGTGGGCGATCACGATGTTTTCCACCAGCTCTCTGAAGACGATGGTTACCTCGACCCCTTCGCATTTGTCGATGAATGCGAGCGTTCACTCAGACGTAACGATCAAGACGCTTCTTCTCGTTGCCGGCACTTGCAATGGCTGGAGTGGCAGCTTTTGATCAACGCGATCGTGCAGCGCTGCTGATTACCCACAAGTGATAGCCCTGCGGGCGACAGATTCTTGCGGGTGTGCGTAAGCCACCGGTTGACGATGCCCTTTCATGACACTTCAGGCTTCGACGATGCAATCCGAAAGCGCTTCACGAAGCGGGTCGTCGTCGGGACCGCAAAAGCCCCAGTGCAGATGTTTTCGCCAGCCTTCTGCGAACGCAAAGCGACCGCTCATCTTGCCTGTTTCGGCGTTCACGTCGCGCAGTGTTTGAAGATAGCTATCCATGCCTTGGCTTTGGTCGAGCCATTCTTTTTGACTGGCATGACAAGCCAGGAGACGCACCTTCTCTTCGATCAGCTCTGAGACATCGACAAAAAAGTGGGGACGAACGAGCTCGCCGAGCGGAGTCCGATTTCCAACGGGCTGGCAATGGTAGATCGTGACCGGGTCGAAATAGGGCTCGACCGGAGGATCGCTCACCAGGTTTGGCATTCCATGCGAGAATGCCGCGCCGACCGCAAGACGACATGCCGTCTCGTGGTCCTCCATGTAATCTTGAGGCGGTTGAGTCAAGACGATCGACGGTCGCGCGGTCCGCAAAATCGCCGTTACTTTTGCCAAGTTGTCGAACGAGTAGCTTGCTTCCATGTCTGGATAAATCGGCTCATAGAACGAAGCGCCGAGCATTTGACACGCTTGCTTTGCTTCATTCAATCGTATCCGGGCGCACTCTTCACGATCCATCGTCGCGCTGCCACGAGAGCCGTCACAGAGATTGACGTAGTGCAGATCCCAGCCGAGGCGACCGAGCCGAACAAGCGTTCCGGCCATCGTGTATTCGATATCATCCGGATGGGCGGCAATGGCAAGAACAGAAGGCATGATGGCATTCAGCAAAAAACGATCGCGGACAGTGTCAGCTGGTGAACAGACCGGAGAGCGCGCGATCGAACTGTCCGCGCGTGAGCACCAACGGTATGCCTGCCTCTCTTGCTCGGTTCAAGCGGTCGACTTGAACGTGAGGCCCGTACGCGATGACGCTTGCGTCGGGACAGCGCTGTTCACATTGGCTCATCAAGTCTTCGACGACTCCGCTGCGGGTCGCCAAGTCCACGATCACCCATCGGACGGATGACGCATCTTCGGGAAGCTTGCCGGCAAGCGAAAACTCTAGGCCTGCGGCTTGGGCAGCACCGTTGATGCGCGACGCAAAGAGCAAATCTCCGGAGAGAAAGAGAACCGTGGGACACGAATCCGTCACTTTCGCTTCTCCACTTCACCCTTCATAAACTCCAAGCCTTCCGAAGCGAGCGTTAACTCGTCGGTAAACATACGACGCCAAATCTTTGTCGCCGCAGCGATCTCCGGAAGCGCCAGGCCAAAGGCTTCGATGACCAGCCAGCCGTCATAGCCACTCTTGGCGATCGCGTTAAAGTTGTCGTCCCAACGCACGCAGCCCGCACCCGGTGTGCTGCGATCATTTTCGCTGATGTGAATGTGGTAGAGCTTCTCACCGCCGGCGAGCACGGCATCTTCGACGCTTTTCTCCTCGATGTTGCAGTGGAATGTGTCATACATGATGCCGCACGCCGGATGATCGACGTCGCGTGCGAAACGCGTCGAGTCGGCGTGTGTGTTGAGGAAATAACACTCGAAGCGGTTTAAGCATTCGACGCCGAGACGGACGCCAACTTGCCCGGCGTGTTCGGCTACGGCACGCATACTTTCCACGCCCCAGTTCCATTCGTCTTGCGTCGGACCGGCTCCGCTGAAGTGCCCGAGTGCGGAGTGATAGGGGCCGACCAGCGTTTCCACTCCCGCCGCGGCGCACAGGTCGAGCGTTCGCCGCGTCGCATCGATGCCTTTCTGGCGAATACCGGCGTCTGGCGAAATCGGGTTGTCTTCCTCCGTCCGAATCGTGACAGCCGTTCTACCCAAGCCGAGGCCATCCAGCTGATTTCCGAGCGAGGCGTAATCCAAATCGAGATTGAACATCGGCAGCTCCACGCCGTCGTATCCCATCGCCTTGAGCTTCTCACAAGTGGGAAGCAATGCTTCGGTGACTTCGCCACTCCACAGCAATAAGTTCATTCCGTACTTCATCGGTCACTTTTCTTTGTCTTGGGGAATCTCTGCGTGGGGAGGAAAATCCGTCGTGCCATCGGGGCGGGTGAGCAATTCCACGCGGCGGGATTCTACCAAGTCTCGTGCTTCTTGGAGCCACGGCAGTACGGCCGTTGGCAACGGCTTCAGTCGAACGCGTTTCATCACTTGATTCAAACGCATCAAAAGCGACTCGTCGTCCAGGTAGTCGTACAGGAACTTCGCAGCCGCAAACCTTCGAATCAGCGGAGCGAGCTGAATGGTCGGCTTGCCGGTGATTCGATTCACACATTCCTCGATTTGCTCAGCGGAGGCTTTCTCCACCAGCCGGTAATAGGTATCACCGATCGATCGATTGTCTCGAATCAGAAGAGCATCCAGGAGAACTTCGATCACAACGTGTCCGACAAACATTGGACGAAATCCATCATCACCGGGTAGCTTTGCACGAAGCGAAACGGCGAGCTGCAAGTTGAGCTCAGCGAAAGCCCTCGTCTGATGAAACCAACGATCATCCTCGATGTGTCGAAGGATGCCTTGAGCGACGTCACGGAGTTCCGGATCCGCGTGCTCGTGCAACGCTTGGCGAGCCATCCGCTCACGTGCGCGTATTTTTCGATCAACGACCGACAGCCAATCGGGAATCGCTGTGCTTACTGCCAAAATCGGCTGATCAAAGTACGGCGCGGCGTGCGACAGAAAGTTCATCCAGCCAATCAAAAACGGAATCTTCGGGCAATCGGTAGATAATTCTCGCGCGAATCAGAAATACTGCGATCAATCAGGCGCAAGACGAATCCGATGATGAAAAATCGAGTGTAGCTCTGCATGAGAAGATGCTTCCGAGCCAAACCGCCAGGACCGTTAAACTCAGCTACCGTTGCAGACGTCAGCGACAGCAGACTCCCGACGTCCGTCGATGCCTTGGCTTTCACGCGACTCAAACTCTCCGATGAAACAATTGTTTGCACCATCGATTGTGACCAACCCGCAAGAGCGGCCTGAGTTGTTGAAGCGGTGGCGGTGTGGTCGCATCGTCGTTGAAGCTGGCACGCTGAAGCACGTTAAGCTACGTCGGCTCACCGGAAGCGTTTCGATGGCGCAAGTCTGGTGGCAAAGTCGTTACGGCCGCCCCGACGACGAGCTCTGCTGGCTCGATTACCATCAACCGATCGGGATGCCCGCCTTCCTAACACTGGACTACATTCGCAGCGGCCGAAAAGCCGGATACCGATCATTCCTCGCAGCTTGCTGTGTCCTCGACGAGATCGCAAAGATCCGCGAGACACAAGCGATCGTTGCTCATGTTTCAACAGCGAGCCTCAGCGACCGGCTGCTCCTGAGGCTCGGATGGGAACGTCACCTCGCCCATTGGTCAGGCCGCCACTGGATTCGGAGATTCTATGACGGTTACCCAGACTCCAGGATCGAACGGTATCTGCCGGCCGGTCTTTAAGCAACCGTTCAGGGACTTTGACCAACTTGCCCGCCGTACACCGCGATCATCTTCCGAGCATGCGTGCTCGTTTGTTGCGTCGCTCAGCCTGGATTTTTTGGCGGCGACGGATCTCGCTTGGCTTTTGATAGTGTTCACGTCGACGCATTTCTTTTTTAATTCCGCTGCGCTCGACCAACTTACGGAAACGTCTAACTGCCTCTTGGATCGTTTCACTGTCACGGACCATCAACTTGACCATTTTTGCTCCATTTGCATCTTTGGCACCTCAATTGCGGTAGTTCGTCCACTTGGGTCGCGGAGTGTAACGAGCCATCCGGTGTTTTCGCAACGCCCATCGTGGACGTAAATGCCGGTTTTTTCGGCGTTTAGGTCGTGTGCATTCAAGCAATTCCGCCCGACGGCGCGGGTTCGGCTGATTTGTGACCTGGGATGCTCGTTCGATTCCAAACGGAAACGCCAACGTGATCGCCAATCGGACTTGAGTGCTGGCGCAGTGAGCTCGAGCGAACCGGCCAAACGGACTTGTTCCGCCAATCGTCAAGACTTCACTCGGTTGCGCGACTGATTTGTTCGGAACCCGGCCCAGCTTGAGAGGTGACCCGAACCGATGCGAAGGGTGCTATCGGCCCAGGTCGATCGCATCTCACATCCTGATTCGTCAGCCGTGTTCGATTTCATTTATGACAGTCCCGTCGCCCCATTTTGATGATGATTCCGCTGATCCGGAGCCGGGCGGCCTGTTGGGTGATTTGGAAAGCCGACAGGATGACGTCCTCAATCAGCTGGATGAGCTCGATGCCAAGCTGAATCAGGTGCTCGAGGGGCTGGAGACCGGAAACTCGCTTCCGCCTGTAGCCAATTCCGATGAAGGGTTGGAAGAAGCGGCGACGGACAGCGGCGGTGTCTCGCAGGAGAATTTGATGCTCGATAGCCTGCGAGAGCTCATTGATACAGAGTTTGACGAAGACTTCGATCCAGAGGACTTCGATGCGGACGACTACGGTTCAGCCGAGGATTGGGCGTAAAAAGCCCCCGAAAACCATGTCCGTCCGTCCTTGCTGGATGGTGCCGCAAGCGTGAGGTGGACCGGGCAAATCAAAAGTTCCGGAGCCCCTCCGTTCCTAAACCTCTAACGCGTTGGGACTTGCGGAGATTCGCCAGGCATCACCACAGGGTGGGGCGGTGCCGAGAAACGGGGTGGTCAGACGCCGATAATCCATTGGTTTTTTCGATGAGAATCGAATCCAATATTTATTTGTCTTGTGGACTCGAAACGCCGTACTATTCGATAGTCTCTAGGGAGCGGTACGGCAACGCGCCACCCATTTTTTCGTCGCAGCGAACAGTAATTTCACCCACAGCTGGAACCGTTCCAACATGTCACTTCTCGACGATCAGGTACCTTCGGGTGAAGAAAATACGGGCGGAGGCGGTGCAGGCGGCGGAGGGTCTGCCGGCGGTGCGGCCTATGAGGGGTGGAAACGTGTTCCGCCCGCCACGATTGAAAAGTCACTTGAAGCGACGGCGATCGCCCTCGATATGCACGTCGATCGGCAGTCGCTCAGCAGCGCCGATTTCACTTACACATCCGATGACCCTCTCGAAAGACTTTTCGTTCTAGCTGCCAAGGCGGGAATCGAACTGCTTGAGACACCCTTCCGTTCGGCAGGTGACTGTGCGTCAATCGTTCGGCAAGGCTACCCCGTCGTGTTCGCGACGCCGGACGGGCAGATTTATGTCTTGCAGCGGCTCGAAGGACAAAAGATTGAGGTCGCCGTCATCAACGGCGAACTCCGCCATGAATTTGTTGCCCGGCCTGACCTAAAAAAGCTGGTCGGCGACATCTCATCGGCACGGATGATGGTCGCAAAGAAGGAGCTGGAATGCGACACAATGAGCCAGCATCACGATGACCATGGTCATCATGATGGACATCACGAACACCCGAGTCCGCTTCGTCGGTTCGTTTCACTGCTCTCATTGGACCGACGCGACATCGCAACGGTGACATTGTTCGCCGTGGTGGCAGGAGTACTCGGTCTGGCAACGCCGTTGGTGATCGAAGGCCTGGTGAACGTCGTCAGCTGGGGGACTTACTTCCAGCCACTTCTTGTGCTCGCGACGATGTTGCTGACCTGCTTGGGGATCGCGGGCATTTTGAAGATCCTGCAAACATGGGTCGTGGAAATTATCCAGCGACGACAGTTCGTTCGAATCGTGAGCGATCTCTCGCATCGATTTCCGCGTGCCAACCAGCATTCACTCGAAGGCGAGTTCCCTCGAGAGCTTGCCAACCGTGTGTTTGACATCATGACGATCCAAAAGGCGACGGCGACGCTCTTGGTCGACGGGATCTCGATCATCCTCACGACCGTGCTGGGTCTGTTTCTACTCGCTTTCTATCACCCGTTCTTGCTCGGGTTCGACCTCGTGTTAGTTTTCACGATGGTCGTCATGACATGGTTCTTGGGACGTGGTGGTATTCGTACCGCAATCGCTGAATCGAAAACGAAGTACGCCGTCGCCCATTGGCTTCAAGACGTTCTTGCGATGCCCTCGGCGTTCAAAACCGGTGGCGGAGAAAGCCTTGCTGTTCGCCGCTGCAATCAGCTGACCGTCGAGTATGTCAATGCTCGAACGAAACAGTTCGCGGTGTTGATCAGGCAGATTGTTTTCGCGATCGGATTGCAAGTCGTCGCGTCGACGGCACTTCTGGGCTTGGGCGGTTGGCTGGTGATCGATGGACAACTCACACTCGGACAGTTGATTGCGAGCGAGCTTGTTGTCACCGTCGTTGTTGGCGCGTTCGCGAAAGCCGGCAAGTCGATTGAGAAGTTTTACGACATGATGGCGGCGATTGATAAGGTCGGCCACCTGATTGACGTTCAGCCAGATGCCCGCGTCGACCTGGAGGCCTTCCCCGAGGGTCCGGGCTACGCGAACTGGAGCGAGCTTTCGTTTAAGACGCCCATGGCAAACGTATTTGTGCATGAAGCTCGCGTCGAGGCCGGTGATCGTGTCGCAATCATCGGTGAAAACCACACCGCCAAGTCGTTACTTGCGAGGGGCCTGGCGGGTTTGATCGATCCCACAAGCGGCTCGATACAGGTTGCCGGCTTTGACACCTACGAGGCAAGCAACGCAGAGGCCGGTGAACTTGTGGGCTACGCCGGCTCGCCAGACGTGTTCCACGGAACGCTGCGAGAGAACATCGACTTGGGACGCTATGAAGTCTCCGCGAACCGGGTGCGTGAGGCCTTGCATTACGCCGGCCTTAGCACGGTTGCCTTGAGCATGGACGAAGGACTGGAGTCGCACCTGCAGACGGACGGTTTTCCGCTTTCGCACCAGCAGTGCATCCAGCTCATGATCGCCCGCGCGGTGGCAACGCACCCGCGTCTGTTGGTCATCGACGGCTGCCTTGATCTTCTCAATCAAGCAACCCGAACCGAAATCTTGGAGAACCTGTCGTCGCCGGATGCTCCTTGGACGTTGCTGGTGGTCACCAACCGCGAAGACGTCGCGTTGGAATGCAACACGCGAATTGCGCTGCATGATTGATGAGGCGTGTTTGAGAGTTTGATTTCAGTCTCGGCCGCAGTGCCGAGAATCGCTTCCGGATCGAATGTCAACTGAACAGCTTTGGCTTACCTCGGACAAAAAAATGATTGCCAAGAAAACGACGGTCAACGACTTCCCATCGCTCCAGATGGTTCGTACTGCCCGAATTGTGCGCAGCGTCGGACGCATCACCCTTTGGTCGCTGATCTTTGCGATCTGCGGCATGATCTTCCTGCCATGGCGTCAAACGGCACGGGGAACGGGGATGGTTGTCGCACTTGATCCGCAACAACGTGTTCAACCCATGCTCAGTCCGATCAAGGGGATCGTGAAAAGCGTGCGTGAAGACCTTCGAGAGGGTAGCCGCGTCAAAGAAGGAGAAGTCCTAATTGAGATGCGTCCTTTTGCAGAGGACGGACAGCAGATTTTGGAAGCTCAAATCGCGGCCATTAAATTGAAGATTGAGGCTGCCGAATCTGGTCTTGCGATCGCTGATCAAAACGCCGTTCGCCAAGCCGACCAGGGCAAAGCGGATGAGAAAGCTGCAATCCAAGAAGTCGAAAGCGCGAAGCAGAAGGTTGTTCAGGCCGAACGAGAACTCGCATCGGTCGAGTTCGAACTCGCGGGTGTACGCAATGAATACGAAGTCGCACTGAAGGTCTCAGAGGACGGCCTGATCTCTGGCCAGGAGCTCATTAGCAAAAGGGCTAAATACGAGCAAATGGTCGAGAAGCGAAAAAAGCAGCAAGCCTACGTGACCGGGGCGGAGGCTGATCTTGTGATCAAGAGAGAGCTGTTGCTTTCCAAAATTCAGCAAATCGAAATTAAAAACCAGGACGCGCTCGACAAGAGCAATAAGGCCCGCGCGACGCTGGAATCCTACAGGAAGGAGAAGCTCGATGCAGAGAACAAACAGTCTGAGTTCGAAAACCTCTTTATCAGAGCGCCGAAGTCAGGCTTCATCCAACAATGGAGCGGATTGGAGGCCAGCCAGTCCGTCAAAGAGGGGACACCGCTCTTCGTCATTGTTCCCGACGCGGATGAGCTCGCCGTTGAGATGAAAGTAAGCGGTAATGACATGCCCCTGCTTGAAGAAGGGGCT
Source organism: Planctomycetota bacterium (assembly GCA_039025515.1). GTDB lineage: Bacteria > Planctomycetota > Planctomycetia > Pirellulales > Pirellulaceae > Stieleria. Next base: position 2,029 of record JBCCOI010000072.1, on the reverse strand, counting down.
CCCGTCCGACTGCAGTTTGAAGGCTGGCCCGCCGTGCAATTCGTGGGCTGGCCATCGGTCGCCATTGGAACGTTTGGCGGAAAAGTCAACCGAGTTTTCCCAACCGATGACGGCAAAGGTTTTTTTCGCGTGATCGTGACCGTCGACAACCACTTTGAACGCGAGGACGGGTGGCCCGACGACCGATACCTTCGTCAAGGTGTACGCGCCAACGGATGGGTGCTACTGGAACGAGTTCCACTCGGTTACGAAATATGGCGTCAGTTGAACGGATTCCCGCCCGTCGTCGCGGACGAAGAGCCAACGAAGGAAAAGGGCGGAAAGGTCAAGTTGCCAAAAGCCTAGTCGCCGCGTCGCTGGCTCTCGCGATCGGGGGAAGTTGCCATTCCTCGCCAGCGCAAGACAAGCGTTCGGACGGTATCCGCTTTGCCGCCTACCTCGCGATGGTCGAAGAGGATCAACTCATCGAGTCGGATACTCTCCCGGCTCCCGAAGTCGAATCCGATCGAATTCGGCTCCGAATGGAAGACGCAGCGGAAGTGTCTGGCGCAGAGCAGATTCCGCCCAGCGATGCGGCTGAACTGAGTCCCGAGCGTACACTCACATTGGCAGACGTCATCGCGAGTGTCTATCAGGCGTATCCGGAGGTCATCGCGGCAAGGCAGTTCCTGCCGGAAGCAGGCGGACGTTTGTTGCAAGCTTACGGCGCTTACGATCCTAAGTTGACGGCCCACAGCATCAACGAGCCACTCGGCTTCTATTCAAACTTTCGTCACGGCTTGGGTCTCGCAAGACAGACTTGGTGGGGCGGATACGTCTCCGCGGGCTATCGAGTCGGGCGTGGCCGCTACGCACCTTGGTACCTGGAGCGTCAGACGGAAGACGGTGGCGAAATCAAGGTCTCGACGGTCCAGCCATTACTGCAGGGGCGTGCGATCGACCCACAACGGGTCGCCGTATTCCAAGCATCGCTGCAACAGCTCCAAACAGAACCACGATTCCGAGAGATCATCCTGCTGGTTTCGAGCGAAGCGGTCACGCTGTACTGGGATTGGATTGCGGCTGGTGCCGCGCTCCAAGCCCAACGCGAACTCCTGGAACTCGCCGAATTGAGAGGGCGGCAGTTTGAAGTGGGTGTCCGCGCGAGGTTCTACAAACCGTTCGATCAGACGGTCAACCGAGCACTCATCGCGGAACGAAGGGCTCTAGTCTTGGCCGCCGAGCAAAAACTGATGGCGACCGCCTTCAAGCTTGGACTCTACTTACGTGGCGACAACGGTCAGCCTCTCTATCCGAATCCGGAATGGCTTCCTGATGTCTTCCCGATTGTTCAGCCCCTTGGTGAATTCGATCTCAACGCCGAAATTTCCGGAGCGATCGCCCGGCGTCCAGAACTTCGAATCCTCACGTACGATCGCAGGCAGGTCCAATTGGACCGACGACTCGCAGCCAACAACTTGCTGCCTCGCGTCGACTTCATTACCGAGGGATCACAAGACTTTGGCCAGCCGGCAACGAAGTCGGACGACAAGGGCGAGTTCGAGCTGATCATGGGCTTTACCACAGAAGTGCCTCTTCCTCTATCCAAAGCCCGCGGAAAGATTCGGGAGACGAATGCAAAGCTGGGACAGATCGATCAAAAGCTGCGTCTAGTTAGAGATAAGATCGCCACGGATCTACAGATCGCTTACGGCAATCTTGAGATCGCGGAGAGTATCGTCAGGCAAACCGAAGAGGCATTCAGGATTTCCGTCGAAGCAGCGACGAGAATTCGGTCGGGATTCGATGCAGGCTACGAAGACTTGATCAAGGTCAACCTCCTGGAGGAAAAGGCGAACGACAGTGAAATCGAACTGATCAAGGCTCAGCGAGACTGGTTTGTCGCGGTTGGCATGCTGCAGATGACGCTCGGACTCGATCCACTCGATCAAGCGATGGTGGTTTCCGAACTGCCTCCGAGCGAGATGATCGGACCAGGAAACTTGCCGAAGATCAATGTTCTCGAGGAAGGCGAGTTGGAAAAGATCTT